>DATJHO010000174.1:0-4985 GCA_035493835.1 Devosiaceae bacterium | reverse complement strand
ATCAACGACGCGATCAACTCTGCCCGCGTCGGCGGCAGGGCGTGATCGGCCCTCCCGCCAAGACGAGGGTATGACGATGGTTGATGCCAGTGGGATGAAGGCCGTAGCTGAAATGCCGGCCGTGCCGGGCGGCCGAAAGCTGGCGCAGCGGTGCTCGCCTATGCTGGCCTCGCGACCGCTTGGCCCGCTAAGCCTTCTGCTGCTCGGCGACCCGCTTTGCGTAATCGTCTCGCAATTGCTGGGACTGCTCGTCATAAAGAAACGATACGAACGCGAAGCGCCGATCGCGGGTGATCGGGGTTACCTCGTGCAGCAGCGAGCAGGAGAAGACGATCGCATCGCCCGGCGCAGCCCGGTGGTTCTGCCGGCCGAATTCCGGGAACCGGAGATAACCGCCCTCATAGTCCTCATTCAGATTGATGGTCAGGGCGAAGCGGCGGTGCGCGACGGGTGGCGCGGTATTGTCGCGGTGCGCCGCAAAGCGGCCGCCCGTCGCGGAGTCATAGCATCCTACCAAATAGCGCTCGATGCGGGTGGTCCGGAACTGGAACGCCCGATAGACCATCGGCAGCAACCTCCGGACAATCTGGTCGCGCGCCTCGCCTATCATCGCCTCGTCCGAAATATACCAGTCGGAACGCTTCCTGAAATTCGGATCGAACTGTCCGCCGATCGCCTTGCCGTCGCTCTCGACCACGCCGATCTCGCGCCCGCCCCCCGAGGCCTGATGCTGTTCGATCAGCCGATCGCAAAACTCGCGATCGAACACACGCGGCACCACCAGAACCGGCGGGCTCTGCACCGCGACCGGGCTCGCGAGGCGCTGGCGCAGAATCGAAACTACACTCTCGGCGCCTGTACCGGACCGGTCCAGGGGCAAGATATCGGCGACCTGCAGGGCCGGGGTCAGGATGAAGGCGACCGGGCCAAAATTGTCGTCGCCGACCGTTTGCGGCACCGCCAGCCCGTAAAGCCGCGCAATTGCGCCACCGCCATCCCGCAGAAAATAGCGCCCTGCCCCGCTTTGCTGTGCAAACTCCATCGTCAGTTCGTCCGGCTCCCGGCTGAGACCCATGAAGATCGCCTGGCGACCATCGAACAGATCATCCGAAATTCCAAATGTCTGAAGCGCCTGCAGCACACCCGACTGACTGCCGTTGCGAAAGAAGAGCAAGACGATGTGGGGACCTGCCAGCTCATCGAGGGGCACCCTGTCGTGATCGTTGTTGAGGCGTGCCGACGAGAACCACGGCGCTGGCTCGCCAGCCTTCAACAAATATTCTGTCATGATTGTCGATCGCTTTGCCGTTTCTGCATACCGACATCTGAGTGTTGGACGCGTACGGCGCTTTTGTGTCCAATCCCCGACGCTTTGACGGGCGGTCCGGGACAATATCGTGGAGGCAGGTCCGCGCGGCCGCCTGGGCGTCTTCATCGATGGCTGGGAGACAATCGGCGGCTCGTTCAGCGACACCAAAAAGCGCCGCGAGCCGGACCGGGAGAACGTGACGCTCATCAGCAGCCCGGACACCCGCGTCGGTTTTCCTGGCGAATTGGAAGGCCCCGGCAAGCCGTCTCAGAGCCTTTCGTCTTCGCTCGCCGCAAGAGCTGCAGAAGGCATTGCCCTCGACCGCCGCCCGGTGTTCTTAGCAGATGCAAACGGAAGCGGCAGATATGACCACTATGTATTCGGTGCAGGCCTTCACCCTGAAGGGCAACAAGCTCGTCGCTGACACGGTGAAGCAATGCAAGACGGAAAGCTCCGCCATTGACACGGCGGAGCGGTTGGCGCCCGGCAAGGCCGGTGTGGTCGCCTTCTCGCAAGAGGTCGACTTGCAGACCGATGCCTATGACGAACCGCAGGTGCTGCTGAAAATCGGCAAGCTGCCGCCGGGGCTGTTCGAGTAACGGTTGCTGCCGCAGGCTCGAGGCCGCGTCAAACAACATTGAAACGAAGTTCACCTTTCGGGCGCAAATCCGACAGAAGATCCTTGCAACTCGTGAACTCCTCGAACCGCGTGCATATGGGCGTGTCCGCATTCGTCATGCCAGAAAACACAAAAAGGCCCCGACCTTTCAGCCGGGGCGATGAAAAGGCCAGACAAGCGGGCCAGTGATTGGATGCTGGCCCGCTGCTGGCTGGCCGCATCACTGGGCCGGAGTAGTCGTCGGATTCGCTGAGCTGCCAGAACAGAGCGTCGGGTTAGCGGCGCGGTTCGCCGGGATGGAGCAGTCGGTGGCGTTCGGATTGTTGCCGGCGCCCCCGCTGCTGTCGTTGCCGGAAAGCGGATTCTGACCGCCACCGCTGCCCGTGCCGGTGGCGCCGCTGTTTGAGCTGTTACCGGCGCCTCCCGTTGAGTTCTGTGCGAAAGCGGGGACAGAAAGGCTCAAGGTGGCTGCGGCGAGCAATGCCGCAGCCAATCTGGTCATCATCATTTGTGGTCTCCTCAGTTGGCTAGGGACGAACTTGGCGTCAGCGACTTCGTTCCATCTCAGACCTGAGTTCCCTCACCCATGAGGGGGGACTTCTTAATCCCCTGCCAGCGGGACACTGCGCGGGCGTTTTTCCGCCGGCACCGGTCCGACGCTGAGTGCCGATGGCCCTACGCAGCGGCGATGTCCGGCCGCTTATCACCAAGTCTGCGGCGCAAAAACCGTGAAGTGATCGGGTCGGCCCGTTCCGAATAATGGCGGGGGTTGAAGCCGCTCCGGATCCCACCCCAAGCCCTGCCTGTTGCCATTGCGTTCAATGCACGAAGCCGCCGGTAGTCGAGCCGCACGATTGCCTCTCGCTCTGGATCCACAGCCGGTCCAAGGAACCGGACGATGAGGTCCAACTCTTTGAGAAAACACTCCTCGCACTCGGAGATCAAGTTCTCATAGGTGACGTTCACGCTCGGCACTCCGGAGCGCAAAATCGCCTCCTTGAGACAGAAATACTGCTTGATGCCCTGGTCGAGGCGACGGAGATATCGCGGATAGTCGCCCACCCATCTGGGTTGCCTGACATGCGACATGACAGCCTCTGCCGGATGGCGAAGGATCAAGATGGTGCCCTTGATTTCGTCCCCCGCCAGCGCTTCGGCTACCTCGTCAGCAGAATGCACTTTCTGCCCGATCGGCTCTCCACCAACATGCGCCAAGAGGTTCGGCTCGGGGAAGGCGTTCAGGTGAATCGGGACATCGTGCTCGTTACCACGACAGCCCAGGGTTGGCCGTCCGGTGAGGTATTCGACCAAGAACCGGACCAAATGATTCCCTGATCTTGGATAACTGGCGACTAAGTACATGTTATATTTCCTTGCAGCCAGCGATCTACCGCAACCAAGGACGTCGGCAAAGTTACCATTTATTCATGAGATAGTAATAATGTGTCCAAATACCACCACTTTCGATACAACACGATACATTACTATTTCTGTACATTTCTATTTGCTGAAATTTCCTACGACAGCGACATCTGCCTCTCGTCGTCGAGCCGAGGTCAATTGCGTCGGCGCCTGAATCAGACTCTTTGGCCTCATGAAACGCCTTCGAGACACCACCTTGCCGTCCCTACCGCGCCTCAGGTCGATCACCCGACCCCGCACGAACGGCCCCGCGGTCATTGATCCTCACCGCCACGCTGCACTCGGTCCGCAGGTCGACCACCCGCACCATCGTCCCGAACGGCAGCGCCCGGTGCGCTGCAGTGATGCCGCTGCCAATCGACGTGCTCGCCAGTGGCGGTGGGGCGACAGACTCGGTGCCGCAACAGGAGCCGATGCCGCACTGGCGGAACTCGGCCGCCAGCGACAACAGAAGTCCCAAAATGAAAAGGCCGCCCGTGATCGGGGCGGCCCATAGGGCGGTGAGGATGACGGCGCGCATTACTTGGTCCCCAGCCAGCGGGAGACCGCGCCCTTGATCGCGTCGCCCCACGCCACAGCGCCGCCGACAATTGCGCCCGCGGAGGTCACCGACGAGCGCTTTCTCTCAGAAATGAAAAACGCCCGGCGAGGTGGAAACCCTCCGAGCGCTTCACTGGCCGCACATGGCAACCATGCAGTCTTTTGCCCGCAAACGTTCCGTGCGTCAACAGCCAGATTTGCTCCCTCGGCCTCGGGGACCCATCCACAATTCCCGACGCTGCCAGAAACAGGCTGAAATGTCGCGCCGCCGCTCGGCGGGCTCTAAGTCTTTAATGTACAAAGGAAAGTGATGGTGCCCGGGACCGGCAACGCATTGTAAAGTCAGAGGAAATCACGCCCTATCGCGCGCTATCATAGCCGTTGATAACTCTCACCGTTCTGGTTTCGTTCAAAGTCACACGCTATCACCAAATCTCACCCAAGCGTATGCCAATAGGTGGACAGGCGGGTGGACATAACCCGGCTGAGAAAAGGTAGATAGGATGGGGGCAATCAACCGGCTGAGCGCTAAGGCCGTCGCCGCGCTTGGCCCTGGCAAGTATGCCGATGGCGGCGGTCTATGGCTGCACAAGCGCCCCGACGGCGGTTCACAATGGTTTCTGCGCCTAACCGTTCACGGCCGGCGCCGCGAAATGGGATTGGGCTCCGGAAGCGAGGTCTCGCTGAAGGAAGCCCGCGATGCCGCCGAACGCTGGCGGGCGATGGTCCGGTCCAATCTGGACCCGATCAAGGAGCGCGAACGGCAGCGCCGGGAAGCCGCGCGAAATATCCACTATCTCAAAGACATTGCCCTTGATGCTTTCGAGAGCCGCAAGGCCGAGCTGAAAGGCGACGGCAAGGCCGGCCGATGGTTCACGCCGCTTGAGTTGCACGTGCTGCCTAAACTGGGCGGCGTGCCCGTGGCCGATATTGATCAGAAAGACATTCGCGACACCCTGGCCCCTATTTGGCACACCAAGGCGGACACGGCGCGAAAGGCGATGAACCGGTTGGGCATCTGCCTCAAGCATGCCGCTGCGCTCGGTCTCGACGTTGATTTGCAGGCCACCGCCAAGGCCATCGCGCTTCTCGGCA
>DATJHO010000173.1:0-16223 GCA_035493835.1 Devosiaceae bacterium | reverse complement strand
GTAGCGGGCGGGGTCCGAAACCCGGCGCAGCGTCTGCTCGAACAGGCTGAGATCGCCCGTCAGGTCGAGGAACTGTTTGGGCCGCGACGAGCGCGACAGCGGCCACAGCCGCGTCCCCTGCCCACCGGCCAGAATTACCGGAACGATCAAATCAGCCATGTCTTCCCCTTGACCTCCAGCCTAACGGAGCCCGTGCGAACGGGAATTCTCGCCCTGGGCCGCTCGCAGATTTTCCAGCACAGTGAAGCCAATCCTCAGCCGAACACAACGGTCTTGCGACCATTGAGCATGATGCGACTCTCGATATGAAGCTTTACCGCCCGCGCCAGCACCCGCGATTCGATGTCCCTGCCGGCCGCGATCAGATCGTCCGGGCTCATGGCGTGGTTCACCCGCGCGGTTTCCTGCTCGATGATCGGGCCTTCATCGAGGTCGGGCGTGACGTAATGCGCGGTGGCGCCGATCAGCTTCACCCCGCGCTCATGCGCCTGATGGTAGGGCTTTGCGCCCTTGAAACTGGGCAGGAACGAGTGGTGGATGTTGATTGCCTTGCCGTAGAGCCGGGTCGCGAGGTTGTTCGAGAGCACCTGCATGTAGCGGGCGAGCACGACGAGGTCCGCGCCGCTCTGCGTCGCCAGGTTCAGGATTTGCTCCTCCTGCGCCGCCTTGGTTTCGGCCGTCACCGGCCAGTAGTGGTAGGGAATGCCCTCATTTTCCGCGGTCCGACGGCTGTCCTCATGGTTGGAGACGATGCCGGCGATGTCCGCGTTCAGCCAGCCGACGCGGGTCTGGTAAATGAGGTGGAGCAGGGCGTGGTCGAATTTGGAAACGAGGATCAAGAGGCGAGGCCGGCGCGCCTCATCGATCAGCTCTGTCTTCATGCCGAAGCGCTCGAAGGCCGGCCGCAACACCCGCTCGACGTCATCGCGCTCGACCGTTTCGGGCGTGGTGAAGGCCAGCCGCATGAAGAAGCGCCCGGTCTGGCGGTCCCAGAACTGGTTGCTCTCGGCAATATTGGCGCCAATGGCGTACAGCTCGGTGCTCACGGCGGCGACGATGCCCGGCCGATCTTCGCAGGAAAGGGTCAGCACGTAACTGCGCTGCGACATGGTGGGCTCCGGCAGTCCGGGAAGGATGCGGTTCGGTAACAGCGGCCAAACCGCCAAGTCAACTGCCACGCCAGTCAATTGCGCCGGCCGATTGCGACCAAAACACGGCGTAGCCAAGGCCCTCGCAAGGCAGTATCGTTCGCGCCCGTGTAGATTGGGGAACGTGCTTTGCGATTTATTGGATTGGCTGCGGTTGCGGCCGCTATCATTTTTTCGGCGCCGGCGCTCGCGCAATCCGTGGCCGACGTGAACGGCCGGATCGACAACGTGCTCGGGGACCACGCCCAGTACGAGGCGGCGATCACCGCCTTCCAGCAGGCGGTGGTGGCGGGTTCCAGGGAGGATGTCGCCGCCTTCGTGCGCTATCCGATCGTGGTCTCGGTCGGCGGCAGCAAGCAGACCATCCGCTCGGCAGCGAGCTTCGTCAAAAACTACGATGCCGTCATGACGGCAGATATCGTTGCGGCCATCGAGAACCAGAAATATCAGGACCTCTTTGTCAACGACCAGGGCGTGATGTTCGGCAACGGCCAAGCGTGGCTTAACGGCATCTGCCTCGACAAGAGCTGCGGGCAGTTCGTGGTCAAGGTTGTCACCCTCCAGCACGCCCAGTAAGAACGGGCGCGCCTAGGCTGCCCGCCGACCGGATCGGGCGCAGTGAGAGGCGAGATGCTGTTCGAGGCGATCTTCATCATCGCAACCGCCGCCTCGGCGATGACCGCGGCGCTGGCGGCGGGCCGGCGCCGGATGGATTGGTTCGGCGTCTGCATCATCGCCTGCGTCACGGCGCTCGGCGGCGGATCGGCGCGGGATATCCTGCTCAACCATTATCCGCTGAGCTGGGTTGAAGATCCCAACCTGCTGCTGATCGTCTGCGTCGCGGCGCTGGCGACCATTCCGCTGGCGCGGATCGTCGCTCGCCTGCGGTGGACCTTCCTGATCCTCGACGCGCTGGGCCTGATCGTCTTCACCATGATCGGCTGCAATGTCGCCATCGGGCTGGGCGAGCCGCCGATCATCGTCATCGTTGCCGGCATGATCACCGGCTGCGTGGGCGGCGTGTTGCGCGATGTCCTCTGCAACGAAGTGCCGCTGCTGTTTTCGAGCGAGCTCTACGCCACGGTTTCCATCGTCACCGGCGCGATCTACCTTGCGGGCCTGAAATTCGGCTTTCCCCGCGAGGCGGTGGTTGCCGCGGCGTTCCTCGTCGGTTTTCCGCTGCGCATCCTCGCCATCGTCCACAAATGGGGCATGCCGAAATTCGTCTTCGACAAGGAGACCTGGTGATGCCTTGGCCGCAGCGGATCACCTTCCAGCGCCGCAAGGGATTTGACCTGCAGGGTACTTCTCGGGCGCTGAATGGGCTGCCGGCGAAAATGGTGACCCGGCCCGGCAAATGGGGCAACCCCTTCGAAATCGCCGAGATTGCCAGGCGCTTCAACCTCGATCCAAAGGTGGCGCAGCAAAGGGCAGTGGCCCTGCACCGCCAGTGGATGGAGGGCTCGCTCGATCCCGCGCTGGACCCCGGCCGGCCGCCGCCGCCAGCCGCCGAGTTGATCGCCGAACTCGGCGGCCACAATCTTTCCTGCTGGTGCCGGCCGGGCGAGCCCTGCCACGCTGACCTGCTGATCGAATTGGCCAATCCGGCGGAAACGGGCGGGCGCATTGAGCGGTAACCTTGGCAGTCACGAGACCGTTGACCGCGCGGCCGCAAACGAGCAGTGGGTATCTCGCGAGCACGCCGCTGGGAGAAGACCATGCGGCTTGGCGCCCAGCCGAGTTGTCGGCCGGGGGCTTGGGAAAAAATCAGGAGTTTGACGTGAGACAGACTTGGCGTTGGTTCGGGCCGAAGGATATCGCCAGCATCGATGACGTGGTGCAGGCGGGTGCCCAGGGCATCGTTTCGGCCCTGCATCACGTGCCTAACGGCGTGGTGTGGACGCCGGAGGAAATCCGCCAGCGCCAGCAGGAAATTGCTTTCCGCAAGGACGGAAAACCTTCCGGCATCGCCTGGGATGTGATCGAGAGCCTGCCAGTCTCCGAGGACATCAAGAAGCAAAAGGGCCCCTGGCGCGAGCACATCGCCAATTACAAAACCAGCATGGAGAACGTGGCGGCCGCCGGGCTCAAGGTGATCTGCTACAATTTCATGCCGGTGCTCGACTGGACCCGCACCGACCTCCGCTACGAGGTCGCGAGCGGCGGCACCTGCATGCGGTTCGACATCAACGATTTCGCCGTGTTCGACATCCACCTGCTGGAGCGCCAGGGCGCCGAGGGCGACTACACCAACGAGATCACCGACGAGGCGGCGCGCCGCTTCTCCCGGATGAGCGACGATCAAAAGCAGACGCTCGCCCGCAACATCACCACGGCGCTGCCCGGCTCGACCGAAACCATGAGCATGGACCGCGTGCGCGAGCACCTCGCCGAATATGGCGACATTTCCCCCGAACAGTTGCGCAAGCACTTTATCGACTTTTTGAGCGAGGTCATTCCGCTGGCTGAAAAGCTCGATCTGAAGTTCGCCTGTCACCCGGATGATCCGCCGTTCTCGCTGCTCGGCCTGCCCCGCGTCATGTCGACAGAGGCCGACTACACGGCGATCCTTTCCTCCATCGACAGCCCGTCCAATGGCGCGACGCTCTGCTCGGGCTCGCTGGGTGCGCGTCCGGACAATGACCTCCCCGGCATGATGCAGCGCCTGGGCGACAAGGTGCATTTCCTGCATCTCAGGAACGTGAAGCGCGACGGTAACGCGGTGATGGGCTCGTTCTACGAGGCCGAGCATCTGGGCGGGGATACCGACATGGTGGCGCTGATCGCCGCCATCGTCGCCGAGGAGAACAAGCGCAAGGCGGCCGGCCGCCCCGACCATCAGATCCCGATGCGGCCCGACCACGGCCAGGACATCGTCGACGACCTGAACCGCCGCTCGCAGCCCGGCTATCCCATCATCGGCCGGCTGAAGGGCCTGGCCGAGCTGCGCGGCGTGATGCGGGCGTTGGAGCACGCCGAGTTCGGGCTGAGGTAGGAGGCCACGCGGCCGGCGCCTGCCCTTGGAAGCGGCGCCGGCGGTTCCGCCGGACGCTGGCCCCATAACCCACGTCATCCCGACGAAAGTCGGGATCCATCTCCGATCGACTGGGCGCTCCCCGACGGTCTGGAAGATGGATTCCGGCGTCCGCCGGAGTGACGCTGTGGATGGGAAGTTGGCACCACCATCCACCGGGCACGTATTCCCCTCCCCTTGAGGGAGGGTGGCGGCAGCCCGGGGGCGTTCCAGCAGCACGGCGCCCGCCCCAACGCACCCCACCCTTGATCCCTCCCCTCAAGCGGGAGGGAGACGATGGCGCCGCGAAAAAAAGCCGGAAGGTTTCCCTCCCGGCCAGTTTGCTTGCGAAGCAATCGTGAAATCGGCGTAAGGCCTCAGGCGGCGGCGCGTGAGCCCTCGTCGAAGAACAGCGCCTGGCTGATCAGGGCCTTCACCATGTCGGGGTTGAACGGCTTGGTGACGAGAAAGGTGGGCTCCGGGCGCTCGCCGGTCAGCAGGCGCTCCGGGAAGGCGGTGATGAAGATCACCGGGATCGAGTGGGCGGTCAGGATGTCGTTGACCGCATCGATCCCCGAGCTGCCGTCGGCAAGCTGGATGTCGGCCAAAATCATGCGCGGCTGGGTCTTGCCGAACATGGCCACCGCCTCGCGATGCGTGCGGGCAATGCCCGTCACCTTGTGCCCCAGGCTTTCGACCAGCTGCTCGATATCCATGGCAATGAGCGGCTCATCCTCGATGATGAGGATTTCGGTGGCGACCTGCCTCGAGATCTCGGCCGAGGCCTCGTTCACCAGCGCCTTGAATTCGGAGAGGCTCACATCGAGAATTTCTGCGGCCTGCTCATCCGTAAACCCCTCTACCGCAACCAGGAGGAACGCTTCGCGCGGCACCTCACGCAGCGTGGCCAGATTGCTGGCCGCCCGCTTCTCCCACGCAAACGAGGAACTGGGGGTAGGGATGTGAACGTTCGAGGAGGCGAAGAGGCGGGAGAACAACCTGTAGAGCGCGATACGATCGCTCGAGGTTTCCGGAAAAATCGACGTATCGGCAATCAGTGCCTCGAGCACCGCAGCCACATAAGCGTCTCCCGATGTTTGAGAACCGGTCACCGCCCGTGCGAAGCGACGCAGATATGGAAGATGCGGAGCGATCCGCATGGACAAGGTCATCGACACTACTCCCTGTGAGGCATATTGAGGCCTTAGGTTTGCGTAACGGGTGCCTGTATAAAAAGTTCCGGAACTTTTCTGTGGCGCGCCGCATTCCTGCCCCAGACAATCTGCGCCGGCATCTGGTTGGCGAAGGCATGGTAATGAAAGATAAGTCACAAATGCAACACGCAGCCGGCGCTCGCAGGAGAATGAGTGACGACGGACTGGGACCCAATTCCGATATCGGCATGAAATTGAGGGCTCTTTACGGAGCTGTGCAGGATGAGACCATCCCGGACAAGTTTCTAGAATTGCTCGAAAAGCTCGATCAGGTGGAGCTCGAGAGCAACGCCCAAGCCACCCAGGATTGACGTCATGGCGAATGACAAGACGACAAACGGGCCTCCTTCGTTCAAACGCGAGCTTCTGGCGACGCTGCCGAGCCTGAGGGCATTTGCCTTCTCGCTTTCAGGGCGGCACGACAAGGCCGACGACCTGGTGCAGGACACCATCATGAAGGCGTGGGCGAAGCAGGAAAGCTTCGAACTCGGCACCAACATCAAGGCCTGGCTGTTCACCATCCTGCGCAACGAGTTCTACAGCCAGATGCGCAAGCGCGGCCGCGAGGTGCAGGACAGCGACGGCCTCTTTACCGAGCGCATGGCGGTGCACCCCTCCCAGTTCGGCCATATGGACCTCGCCGATTTCAAGAAGGCGCTCGACCAATTGCCCGATGACCAGCGCGAGGCGGTGATCCTCATCGGCGCTTCCGGCTTTTCCTACGAAGAGGCAGCGGAAATCTGCACCTGCGCCGTCGGCACCATGAAAAGTCGGGTGAGCCGGGCACGCGCCAGGCTGCAGGATCTGTTGCAGGTGAGCGGAGAGGGCGATTACGGCCCGGATGCGATCTCGACGCAGGTCACGAGCGGGCCGCCCGTCAGTTAGGCTGCACCCCGGGGCCGAGGAACCGAAGCGAGCGCCGTGGCGCAGGCCGTCAGTAGTTCGGCGTCGCCGAAGGGCTTGTTGACCAGTGGAATGTGGGCCGGAAGCGATGCCCGCCGGATGGCTGCGGCTTCCCCGATCATGCCGACGACGGCAACCCCCGAGTCCGCCAGATGGGATGCAAGGGTGATTGCGGCCGCATCGCCCGCCGGCATTTCGATGATGGCGAGATCGAACTCGGAAAACCGGGCCTCAAGACCGGCGGCTTCAGCGATGCTGCGGGCGAAGGCGGTGCCGGCTGCATTGGCCTGCTCGAGAACACGCTGAATTTCGAGAGCAACAAGAAATTCCGCCTCGACGACGAGGACCCGCAGGTTGGTTAGCATGATCACCGCTGGGTTGACGCTTCACTTCATAGCATCAGCCCTTAGCGCGAGACCGTCATTAAACAAAGACATGTAGGCCAGGAGGCAGGGACTAACCCGTCGGAATGGCTACCCGAATCTTTCAAATGCTGCTGCCGCGCGACATCAGCAATGGCGTAATCCCTTGAATTTTGGCACGATGCTGCCCGCGGAACCCTCGCCGGTGGGATCGCGTTCCGTGTCTGGTATCTCTCCTTCGGAGGGGTAGGGCGCTATCAGTTCGATGCAATCAGGAACTCCCGGTGACCACAACGTTTCAATCGTCCGCTGCGACCAGCCGACAGAGCGTTGCGACAAGCATGCGTCACGACACGGTCAATGCGCTCAAGACCCTGGACCCGAGTGTCGATCCCGATTTCACCCGGCTGGCGCGGCTTGCCGCCCGCGTCTTTGCTGCCCCGGTCGGATTGCTGGCGCTGCTCGACGACGATCGGCTGTGGATCTATGCCCGCCACGGCGTGGGCATCGAGGAGGCTTCGGCCGAGAACTCGATGGTAGCCTCAACCGTAATGTCGCAGGACCTGCCGCACCTTGTGGTGAGCGATGCACCCGGCGATGTGCGCTTTTCTACCGATGCGCTGGTGATGGGCGACCCGGGGGCCCGCTTCTATGCCGGCGCGCCGGTGGTGGTCCATGGCCAGAAGATTGGCGCCTTGTGCGTTTTGTCGCCCGAACCGCGCTACACGGTGGAGGAAGGCGAGCTTGCCGAACTTGCCGACCTCGCAAGGCTTGCCGGCTCGCTGTTCGAACTCAAGGACGAGGCCCGGGTGCGCGCGCGGATGGCGGCCGACCTCATCAAGGAGGAGTGGCGGCACGCCCTTACCCTCGAGGCAGGCAAGGTAGGGAGCTGGGTTTGGGATCTGCGCTCCGGCGAGATCGTTTCCAACGACATACTGCGCCAGATGTTCGGTCTCCCGGCTGCCAACCCGCTCCACATCGACGAACTGATGGCTACAATCGATCCGGGCGACGTCGAGGCAGTGAACAACGCGCTGGGGAGCACGTTTGAGGATGGCGGCGATTATTCTGTCGAATTCCGCGTGGCCGCTACCGGCCGCTGGCTGATCGGGCGGGGCAGGGTCTACCAGCGCGACGGCGCCGGCAAGCCGCTGGTCATGATGGGTGTCAACATCGACGTGACCGATGCGCGCGCCGCGGCCGAACAGACGCGCCTGCTGCTGCGCGAACTCAACCACCGGGTAAAGAACACGCTGGCGATGATCCAGTCGCTGGCGCGGCAGACAATGCGGCAAAAGCCCGACCCGCAAATGTTCATCGACTCGTTTTCGGGCCGGCTCAGGACGCTGTCGGAGGCGCACGCGCTACTGTCCGAGCGCGACTGGTCCGGCATCAACCTCGTCGAACTCATTCACTCGCAAATCGGGCCTTATCTGCTGAACCCGCTCGAGCAATTGGTCATGATCGGCGAAGATGTGCAATTGCCGCCCGACCATGCCCTGGGGCTGGGCCTGGTGTTGCACGAGCTTGCCTCGAATGCGGTGAAATATGGCGCGCTATCGAGCGCGCGCGGCCGTGTCACTATCGGCTGGAGCCTGTTCGGAGACCCCACGTCCCGGATTGAATTTACCTGGAAGGAAAGCGGCGGCCCGCCGGTCGGGCAGGCGCCCGAAGCCGGTTTCGGCATGCGCCTCATTCACCGCAGCCTCGACAAGGTGCTCGACAGCTCGGTGTCGCTGAGCTTTCCTGCCGATGGAGTGGAAGCACGGATCGCGATGCCGCTGGTCTAGGGGCGCGATCCCGCTGGGTTAGAAAGGTGGCATGGGTCCCCGGGCCACGCCCGGTGATGACGATGTAGCAAGGGATCCGACCAAACGCCGACGCAGCAGGCAGCACCTCGCCCAAGCGTTCCGACCGGATCATGCTCTAGCTCCGCCGCTCGCCCTCTTCGCGGTTCCCCTTCCGGGGGCGGCGGAGGATCATGAAGGCCGCATAGGCGGCAAGCGGAAGCCCCACATTCCTGACCAGCGAGCTATTCAGCAGTTCGGGCAGGGCGCTGACCGCGGCGCTGGCAAGCAGCGCAGTGCTCTCGGTTTCGACGCGGCGCTCCGCTTCGCGCCGGCGCAGCGCCGCCGTCTGGATGCGAAGGGCGACATAAAGGACGAGCGCGATGACGAGCGCCACAAGGGCGATGATGAGCGGGGCCCAGATCGGCCCCACCCGCTCGTCGAGCGCGGTATACGCCGCGATCAGAAGGAAAACGATCGTAATCAGCGAAAAGAGCCCAATCGCCGCATAAGCGACAGCGCTCTCCCGAAATCTCTGCAGCAAAACTTCCGTCTCGATGCCGAGCAGACCGGCGAGCGGCCCCAGCAGACCCATATACGTCTCCCTCCGCGGCCTTTGCGACAATCCTGAGATGATCTTGAAAAACGGCCTAGCGCCGGGACAGCACAGCGATCAGAAAACCGATGCCGATTGCGCCCGCGACGGCGGTCAGCGGCTTTTCGCGGATGGTGTCCACCAACTGGCCCTCATATGCGTTGACCTGATCGCTCAGGTCGTCGACCACATGCTGGCCGGACTTCACCAGAGTGCGGTACTGCGACTTGGCGGTCGAACGCGCCTCGCTGACCTTTTCGTCGCTGAGCTTGGCAAGCGAGGCCGCGATCGAGCGGATATCGTCCTGGAGGCGTGCAACCTGCTCCTCGAGGCTTTCCTGCGAGGCGCTGCTGCGGCCGGCACGGCGCGCTGCCGCGGGAACCTCGGTGACTTCAACCATGACAATTCTCCCTGGTACAAAGACTTAGCCAGAACGCCGCCCGGACGGGCGAAGTTCCGGATGGGCGACGGCCCGGAAAGGGGCAGCGGACCAGTGGGGGGCGACCACCGGCCCGCTGGATGCTCACAATCGTCCCAACAGTGCGAGTATGATGACGATTACGAGCACGACGCCAAGAATTCCGGATGGATAGGGACCCCAGGCTCGGGAGTAGCCCCACCGCGGAAAGGCGCCGATCAGCAAAAGGATAAGGATAATAATGAGGATGGTACTGAGCATTGGTTTTCCTCGTTGCCGCTGAACTCCGGGCGATCATTCAGGCCGCGGCCATCCGGCTAAGCACCGTGGCCGCCACCAGTAGGATGGCAGCAGCGGAGATCAATGCCATTACCAGGTTGCTGCGAAGGTTGGCGGTCTCTCTGGCTGCTCTTCCACTGTTGGAGCGAGCAAGCGCAATCACCTGGTGATTCATTTTCAAGCCCGTTATTTATTGGCAAAGCGCGTGATTGCGCGTGCTGAAACAACGGGGTAACGGAAACTTGGTTCCGCAGGGTAGGTAATTTGGGGGATGGGCCTAAGCCGGCGCGCTTAGGGCTGGGAAGGCGGCCGGGTCTCACCGGACTGAGGCAGACGCCAGCTTCACTTGTCGGGCAATGCCGTTCCCAGCCCTAAGCGCGCCGGCGAACGGCGACTGTGGTGCTCGAAGAACGGGACTTGCTTCAAAGGGGACAGCCGCCGAGGCTACCCCTCACCGGCCTGCCGGCCGCCCTCTCCCCAGAGGGGTGAGGGGGCTTCTGCGGCGTACTTGCGGCTCCGTCGTCCCCTCGCCCCTCTGGGGAGAGGGTTAGGGTGAGGGGTAGCCTCCCACACGAGCCGTCATCCCGACCGAAGTCTGGTCCCGAACTCAGGCAGTCGCCCGCATGTCGGCGGTGACGCGGCCGGCCTTTTGCGCGTCCGCTTCGCTCGAGGGCCAGCGCCAGGCCTCGGCCAGCGCTGACTTGTACCAGTCCTGCATGGCGGGGAGAGCCAGCAGCCGCCCCACATAGTCGAGCGCCGGACCCTGCTCAAAGAGACCGTAGCTCTGGTCCCGGAACGCAACCGGGCAGAAGAAGGCGTCGGCGGCAGTAAAGCGCTTACCGGCGAGGAACGGGCCGCCGAAGCGCCTGATCCCCTCGGCCCAGAGTTCGGCGATGCGGGCAAGGTCGGCGAGCAGTGCCGGCGATTTTTCCGTCATCTCGACGCGCACGCCGCAATTCATGGTGCAGGCGCTGCGCAGCGCCGAAAAGCCGGAATGCATTTCGGCCGCGGCGCAGCGGGCAAAGGCGCGCGCCTCCGGATCAAGCGGCCAGACGCGGCCATAGCGTTCGGCGAGATACTCGGTGATGGCCAGCGAGTCCCACACCACCGTGCCATGGTCGTCGAGGCAAGGCACCTTGCCGCTGGGCGAGAACTTCACATAGTCCTCGTGCCGGGTCGACGAAAACGGGACGAGCGTCTCCTTGAAGGGAATTTCGAGTTCCTTCATCAGCACCCAGGGCCTGAGCGACCAGGACGAGTAGTTCTTGTTGCCGATATAAAGATCGTACATTTCGCCTTCGCCCATCGTCGCCCCGGTCTGGATTTCGACACTTGGCGTAACCCGGTGATGGCCCGGTGCGCAAGTGCGCGGAAAGCCGCAAGAGCTGTCGCCGCAGACGCAACACTTCATGGTGAGCTTGTCGAACCACGAGGTCTCCTGCCCCTGACCATGGTTCGACAAGCTCACCATGAGGTGGGGTTTGAATTACTCCCCCAAAATCGCCCTCAGCCGCAGCAGCGCGATGCGTTCGACCTGCTTGCTGGCCGTCAGCACTTCCGTCTCAAAACTATTGCCGAGCCGCTGCTCGAAGGCGTGCAAGATCTCGGCCTTGGTGTGATCGCGGACCGCGATGATAAAGGGGAAGCCGAATTTCTGCACATAGGCGCCGTTGAGGTGGGTGAACTGTTCCCGCTCTTGGTCGGAGAGCACGTCGAGCCCGGCCGAGGCCTGTTCGGCTGTGGAAGCCTCCGTCAGCTTCTTGGCGGCGGCAAGCTTGCCGGCGAGGTCCGGATGGGCGCGCAGCACCGCGAGTTGTTCGGCCTCGCTCGCCATGCGGAATTGCGAGCGCAGCGCGAAGTGGAGCCCCGTAGCGGTGTCGTTGGCAAGGCCAAGCTCGCCATCGAAGGCGCGTTCGGCGATCCACGGCGAATGCTCAAAGATCGAGCCGAAGCGCTCGACGAATTCCGTCCGATCCATTTGGGATGGAATGAGCGCGGGCCGCCGGTAGGGATGCTCCTGGGCCCAGTGGCGGGCGACGTCGATGCGCCTGGGCGTCCAGACCTTGTCGAAGCCGCGGATGTAATCGATGAAGCGTTTTAGCCCCATGAAGCGGCCGGGTTGGCCAACCAGCCGGCAGTGAAGGCCCACCGACATCATCTTCGGCGAGCCGGCCCGGCCCTCCTCATAGAGGCAGTCGAAAGAATCCTTCAGCAGCTGGAAAAATTCCTCGCCATTGGCAAAGCCCGACGCGGTGACGAACCGCATGTCGTTGGCCGCCAGCGTATAGGGAATGATGAGCTGCGGCCGACCTTTGTGCGGACGCCAATAGGGCAGGTCGTCGTCATAGGTATCCGAAACATACTCGAAGCCGGCTTCCTCCGAGACCAGATCGACGGTGTTGAGCGAGGAGCGGCCGGTATACCAGCCGAATGGGCGCTGGCCGGTCGCCACGGCATGGAGGCGGATCGCTTCGGCGATCTGGTGCCGCTCGATATCGGCGGGCATGTCCTTGTGCTCGACCCATTTGTAACCGTGCGAGGCGATTTCCCAATCGGCATCGAGCATTGCCTGCACTTGCGCCGGCGAGCGGGCGAAGGCGGTGGCAACGCCATATATGGTGACGGGGATATCATATTGCGTGAACAGCCGGTGCAGCCGCCAGAAGCCGGCGCGGGCACCGTATTCGTACATGGATTCAATGTTCCAGTGGCGCTGGCCGGGCCAGGGCGCCGCGCCGATCACATCGGCGAGGAACGCCTCAGAGCCCTGATCGCCGTGCAGAATATTGTTTTCGCCGCCCTCCTCGTAGTTCAGCACGAACTGGACGGCGATGTGGGCGCCGCCGGGCCAGTTGGCGAAGGGCGGGTTTTGGCCGTAGCCTTGCATATCGCGCGGGTAACGCATCGAAAACGCCTCGGGAGAGCCTCGGATAAATTGCGCATCCGCAAGCGTTAAAATGGTGTCCGCTTCGTTGCGATGCGCCTAGACTCTTTTATGCAGCAGGCGCGAGGGGGCACAAGGGGCCCAAATTTCGACCGGTTGGTAAAAAATGGCCATTGCCCCCCTTGGAACGCGGCGAATTTTTGTCAATAGTCGCGGCTAGAGCAATATCTGGGCAGTTGCATTGGCAGCGCCAAAAATGGGCAGGGTGAGCAAATGTCGGGTTCCGGACAACTTACGACCCACGTTCTCGATACCATGCACGGCAAGCCCGCGGCAGGCATGCGCATCGATCTGCTGATGGTGCACGGCGACCACACGCATCATGTGGCGACTGTCGAGACCAATGCCGACGGCCGCGTCGATGCGCCGTTGCTCGGCGAGGGCCGCTGGGGGCAGGGGACGTTCGAGTTGATCTTTCACGTCGGCCCCTATTTCGCCCGCCTGTCGCCCTCCAGCGGCAAACCGTTCCTCGACAAGGTGCCGGTGCGCTTCCTCATCAGCGAAGACGAGCACTACCACGTGCCGCTGCTGGTCTCGCCCTATGCTTATTCGACGTATCGGGGGAGCTGATGCAACTCGCGGCTTCCCCCTCACCCGCCTGCCGGCACCCTCTCCCGCAAGGGCAGAGGGGAGCTGCGGCGCGGCTTTTTCCTTCTCCCCTTGCGGGAGAAGGTGGCGCGCAGCGCCGGATGAGGAGGCTCTGATGCCAGCCATCCGCAACAGCATCCGCTTCCTCCTCAATGACCGCGAGGTCGAGGTCACCGACATTTCCGCGACCGCGACGCTGCTGGATTATCTGCGGCTTGACCGCCGGCTGCGCGGCTCCAAGGAGGGGTGCGCGGAAGGCGATTGCGGCGCCTGCACGGTGCTGGTCGGCCGGCTCAGGGGCGATGAGCTCGTCTACGAATCGGTGACCGCGTGCATCCGCTTTGTCGGCTCGCTCGATGGCTGCCACGTGGTGACGGTCGAGCATCTGGCGGATGCCGACGGGGCACTCCATCCGGTGCAGCAGGCGATGGTCGCCGAGCATGGCAGCCAGTGCGGTTTTTGCACGCCGGGCATCGTCATGTCGCTCTATGGCCTGTGGATGCGGCAGCCGGATCCCTCGACGGTTGAAATCGAGACCGCGCTGCAGGGCAATCTCTGCCGCTGCACGGGCTACGCCCCGATAGTCCGCGCCGGCAAGGCGATCTCCACCTATGGCGCCCTCGGGCAGGATCGGCTGGTCGCCGAGCGCCAGCGCATCATCGAGCGGCTGAAGTCTTTTCGCGACGGCGCCCGGGTCGAGCTTGGAGAAGGGCAGGACCGGATCGTAAACCCGGCCTCCCTCGACGATTTCGCCGACTTCTACGTTGGCGAGCCTGCTGCAACCATCGTCGCCGGCTCGACCGATGTGGGCCTGTGGGTGACGAAATTCATGCGCGACATCGGGCCGCTCGTCTTTATCGGCGGCCTTGAGGAGTTGCGGCGGATCGAGGAGAACGAGGACGCGATCACGCTCGGGGCCGGCGTCTCCTATACAGATGCCGCGCCCGCGCTGGTGCGCCGCTTCCCGCAACTCGCCGATCTCTGGAACCGCATCGGCGGCGAGCAGGTCCGCAACATGGGCACCGTCGGCGGCAATATCGCCAACGGTTCGCCCATCGGCGATACCCCGCCGCCCCTCATCGCGCTGGGGGCAAAAATCGTGCTCCGGCATGGGGCCGAGCGCCGCAAACTCTCCCTTGAGGATTTTTTCCTCGCCTATGGCAAGCAGGATCGGCGCCCAGGCGAGTTCGTCGAGAGCATCACCATCCCGGCGCTGCCCGAGGGCGAGCAGTTTGCCGTCTACAAAATAACAAAACGCCGCGACGAGGATATTTCGGCCGTGTGCGGGGCATTCCGGGTGGCCGTCGGCGACGATGGTTTTGTGCAAACCGTGCGCATCGCCTTCGGCGGCATGGCGGCGACGCCCAAGCGGGCCAAGACTGTTGAAGCCGCGCTCGTGGGAAAGCCCTGGACTGCCGCAAGCATCGAAGCGGCGCTCCCCGCCTTCGCCGAGGATTTTCAGCCTATTACCGACATGCGCGCCTCGGCCGAATACCGGCTGCTGGTGGCCCAAAACCTGCTCCGGCGCTTCCATCTCGAAACCACCGGCGCGGCCGAGCGGTTGGAAAGGGGGGCGGCGTGATGCGCTTGCGGCAAACCCCCTCCCCATGCCTCCCCGCAGGGGGGAGGGTGCTTCTTGTGGCGGGGCCGTGCCTAAAATCCACCTCCCCCCTTGCGGGGGAGGATGGGAGAGGGGTGGCAGCGCGCACTTATGACGGGGATGCCCGATGAACAAGCAATCACCCATCGTCCCGGTCGAATCCCCGCTCCACACGTCGCGCCCGCATGATTCCGGCCCCAAGCACGTCGCCGGCAAGGCCGAGTACATCGACGACATGGTCGAGCCGGTCGGCACGCTTCATGCCTATCTCGGCCTCTCCGAGCGGGCGCACGCGAAAATCCTCGAGCTCGATCTCGATGCCGTGCGCAAGGCGCCCGGGGTCGTCGGGGTGCTCACCGGGGCCGACATCCCGGGTGTCAACGACGTCAGTCCCTCGCACCAGCACGATGAGCCGGTGTTTGCGCCGGGCCTGGCGCAGTTCTATGGCCAACCGATGTTCGCGGTCATTGCCGAAAGCCGTGACGCGGCGCGACGGGCGACCAAGCTTGCGCGGGTGAGCTATGAGGACATGCCTTCGGCGCTCGATGTTGATGCGGCCATCGCGGCCGGCGGCAAGCTCGTCACCTCGCCGCTGAAGCTCGAACGCGGCGATCTCGCCGCCGGCATGGCCAAGGCCGCCCGCCACGTGACCGGTCGCATTGCCATCGGCGGGCAGGATCATTTTTATCTCGAAGGGCAGATTTCCCTCGCCATTCCCGGCGAGGACGAGGACGTGGTCCTCCACACGTCCACACAGCACCCGAGCGAGGTGCAGGGAATGGTCGCGGCCGTGCTCGGCATCCACCAGCACGCCATCACCGTAAACGTACGCCGGATGGGCGGCGGTTTTGGCGGCAAGGAGACGCAGGGCAATCTCTTCGCGGCCGTCGCGGCGCTCGCGGCCAAGAAATTCAATCGCGCGGTAAAAATCCGGCCCGATCGCGACGACGACATGATCGCGACCGGCAAGCGGCACGATTTCGTGGTCCACTACAATGTCGGCTACAACGAAGACGGCCGGATCGAGGCGGTCGAGGCGACTTATGGCGCGCGCGCCGGCTTTTCGTCCGACCTCTCCGGACCGGTGACCGACCGGGCGCTCTTTCACAGCGACAACGCCTATTTCTACCCCGCCGTGCGGGTGAACTCGCTGCCGCTTTACACCAACACCGTCTCGAACACCGCTTTCCGGGGCTTTGGCGGACCACAGGGGATGGTCGCCTGCGAGCGCTGGATCGAGGACATCGCCTATGATCTCGGCAAGGATCCGCTGGAGATCCGCAAGGCCAATTTCTACGGGACCGAGGATCGGAACGTCACCCCCTACTGGCAGACGGTGACCGACAACGTCATCCACCAGATCGTCGACGAG
>DATJHO010000172.1:0-5091 GCA_035493835.1 Devosiaceae bacterium | reverse complement strand
GCGCGGCGGGATGTGGTGAAAGCGGGATTTGCGAGGGGCTGAGGCCGGACCCCTCATCCAGCGCTTCGCGCCACCTTCGCCCGCAGGGGGAGTTGGGGCGAGGCTTTGCCACAAGTTCCCCTCCCCTCAAGGGGGAGGGAGAGCTGTGGCACGGCCTCGCCGGGCTCACGCCCCCACCACATTTCCCTCGATCGAAACGTTCGGATACCGCGCCGCATCGGCCGCCAGATCGCCGCTGGCGACCTGGTCCCATTTCAGCCCGGCGATGCCGTTGACCCTGGCGCCCGAAATCATGTTGCCGGCAATGCGCACCGATCCGGCTCCTTCGGCGACGCTGACCCCGATCCCCGTATCGGCGGCCGAGATCACATTGTCCGCGATCACCACGTTGCGCAGGAACCGGCCGGTCCCGGCGCCGATGCCGAACCCGGGGACATTCGATACCGCGTTTCCGGTGATCGCCGTGTCGGCTTCGGCATAGATACCGAAGGGCGTGGCGTCGGGGTTGGTCGGCGAGCGGGGCAGGATGTTGCGGACGATGTTACCGGTGCAGACGGCCAATTGGCCGCCCTGGTCGAAATTGGTGATCGAGATGCCGCCCGATGCCCCATCAACGACATTGCCATCGATCACCGAACCGGAAAACGCGAACTCGGAATAGATCGCGACTTCCTTGAGGTTGGTGCAGGCATTGCCACGGATCACGGCGTTGCGGGTCGTATTGGCGCGGATGGCAGAAAAATCGCAGGCGTCGATGACGTTCTCGGCCACGACGACATTATCGGCGCGGAAGACGTTGATGCCGTTGCCGTTCTGCCCGCTGCCGCCGCTCCGCGCCAAAATCCGCGAAATGTGGTTGCCGGAAACAATCGTGCCATCAGCACCCGCCTCGTCGCGCCAAACCAGAATGCCGGCGTTGCCGCAATCGGAGACGGTGTTACGGGTGAGGCTCAACTCGTGGCTGTTGATGGCAAAGATCGCTGCGGAGGCGTGCCGGCTGAAGCTGCACCCGTCAACCGAGCCGGAGCAGCCGTCGAGGAAGAGGCCGTTGCCGGGTCCGTCCGTGAAGGCAACGCCATCGAGGCGAAGGTCATCGCAATGGCTGAGGGCGATAAGCCCGGCGCGATCGTCGGTCGGCCCGCCGCCGCTGCCGTCGAGGGTCAGCAATTTGATCGCGATGCCGCTCTGCCCCTCAGCGTGGAAAATCGGGGCATCGCCGATCGCCACGATGACAGTGGCCCCGGCGACGCCCTCGATGGTGGTCCCGCCCGAAAGGCGGATATTGCTGGCCCGGTAAGTGCCACCGGTGAGCAACAGGGGCACCCCGCGGGCTGCCGCCGCATCCACGGCCCGCTGGAGCGCCGCGCTCAGATCGGCGTTGCCGTTCGCCACCATGCCGAAATCACTCGCCGCCAGCGATATGCTGGGCGGTGCGGATTTTGCGACAGCCGCCAGAGGCCGAACCGCCGCAAGCGCGGCAATGCCCGCCAATAACCGGCGCCGGTCGATGTTCATTGTCCTTGTCATGGCGGGAATGATGCGGAAGCGCGGGCCAAAGCGCCAGCGAACTCCCTCCATTAGGTGAATATCCCCTCTCGCGGCCATGCAGCTAAACTGGCCGGAATTACTTGGCGGTGCCTTTCCGCCACGGCTATAACCAAAGGCGAGTGACCAACTGGCGGGTTTGGCGATGCTCCTCGATGACAAGATCTATCTCGGCACCAGCACCAGGCCCGAATACCTGGCGCTGAAATATGGCAATCGCCATGGGCTCGTCACCGGCGCGACGGGCACCGGCAAGACCGTGACGCTGCAGATCATGGCCGAGGGTTTTTCCCGCGCTGGCGTGCCGGTCTTTTGCGCCGATGTGAAGGGTGATCTCTCCGGCATCTCGATGGCCGGAACGCCGCAGGATTTCCTGACCAAGCGGGCGCAGCAGATCGGCTTTACCGACTACAGCAACCAGGCCTTCCCGGCGATCTTCTGGGATCTGTTCGGCGCCAAGGGTCACCGGGTCCGCACCACCATTTCGGATATGGGCCCATTGCTGCTGTCGCGCATTCTCGGCCTTAACGACACGCAGGAGGGCGTGCTCAACGTCGCCTTCAAATATGCCGACGACAAGGGCCTGCTGCTGCTCGACCTCAAGGACCTCCGGGCGCTGCTGGTTGCCGTTGGCGAGAACGCGCGCGAGATTTCCACTGAATATGGCAATGTTGCCAGCGCCTCCATCGGGGCGGTGCAGCGCGCGCTGCTGGTGCTGGAGCAGCAAGGCGGCGAGCAGTTTTTTGGCGAAAAGGCGCTCGATATTGCCGACCTGATGCGGCTGGCTCCGGACGGGCGCGGCTATATCTCCGTGCTCGCCGCCGACCAGCTGATGCAGTCGCCCCAGCTTTACGCGACCTTCCTGCTCTGGCTGATGTCGGAATTGTTCGAGCACCTACCGGAGGTTGGCGACCCGGCAAAGCCGAGGCTGGTGTTCTTCTTCGACGAGGCGCACCTGTTGTTCGACGGGGCGCCGAAGGTTTTGGTCGACAAGGTCGAGCAGGTGGTCAAGCTCATCCGCTCCAAGGGCGTCGGCATCTATTTCGTCACCCAGAACCCCGTCGATATCCCGGAGGCCGTCCTGGCCCAGCTCGGCAACCGGGTCCAGCATGCGCTGAGGGCCTATACCCCGCGCGAGCAGCAGGCAGTGAAGGTCGCCGCCGATACCTTCCGCCCCAATCCGGCGTTTTCGACCGCCGAGGTGATCAGCCAGCTCGGTACCGGCGAGGCGCTGGTTTCGATGCTGGAAGAGGGCGGCATCCCCTCGATGGTGGGCCGGACGCTGATCCGCCCGCCTTCGTCGCGGCTGGGGCCGATTTCGCCCGGCGAGCGGCAGGCGATCATGGGGCAATCGCCAGTCGGCAGCGCTTACGATACCGCAATCGATCGCGAATCGGCCTATGAGGTGCTGAAGGGCAAGCAGGCACAAGAGGCGGCCCCCACGCCAGCCTCGCGCACCACGCCCGCCAACCCCGGAGCGCCCCGAGCCTCCAACCGTGAATCGATGACCGAGGCCGCAATGAAGTCATTTACCCGTGCAATGGCGAGTTCGGCCGGCAGGCAGGTGATGAACACCGTTGGCCGGGAACTGGTGCGCGGCGTTCTTGGCAGCCTGTTGCGGGGCCGGTGAACTGCACGAGCGAGGTACAGGGAATGGTTAGGCCGACGCTGGCGGTGTTCGCCTCGGACAAGGGCCCGGGCGATGCCGAACGCGCCAGCATCATGTCGCAGGTGGGCACCTACTTTGCCCGCAAAGGCGCGCGCATCGTGTGCCTCGCCGAGGGCAATTCGATCGCGATCCCATTGGTGACCAGCGCCCGCGCGGCGGGCGGCGATATCGTGGTGATCGGCGATGCGCAATTCGAATTGCCGCGGGCACTCGCCGGCGTGCCGCTGGAACAACTCGGCGACGCTGATGCGAGGCACGCGCGGATAGCCGAGCTATCCGATGCCTTTATCGGCCTCCCCGGCTCGCTCGCTTCGATCTCGAGCCTTTACCTGAGCTGGCTCAAGGCCGGCGGGGGAGCCGGTCGCAAGCCCGTCGTGCTCTACAACCGCAACAATGCTTTCGAGGTGCTGCGCGGCTACGCCGCCGACGTGCTCTCGCATTCGATCCCGCATCACGAAAAGCTGATGCAATTCGCCGACACGGTCGAGGACCTGTGGACCCGGGCGAGCCGGCTCGCCGAGCCGAAGCGGTAGCGTGCAACAAACTCACCCTCATGGTGAGCTTGTCGAACCATGGGCAACAAGCGTCAGCGGTCGCGGAACAGCGGGATGACGTTGTCACCCAAGCGGCGGGCAGCCAGCACGCCGGCCGGAGCGGCGGCGAGGCGGCCGCGGCGTTCGGGACCTTGGTAGGGCCCGGCGGTGATCTGTGGGGCAGGCTGCTTCAGCCGTGAGAGCACGCGCTCGAGCAGGTATTTGGGCGACATCGGCTTGACGATCACCTCGTCGATCCCGTTGCCGATCGAGGCCTGCTTCACGGCGGCGGTCACGCGGCCGGCGAGGGCGATGATCTGGAACTCGCGCCGCATCACCCGTTCATCGAGGCGCAGCATGCCCGCAAGGCTGTCCGCCGGCGCGGGGTCACTATCGAAATCGGAGACGAGCAAATCCACCGGGCTCAGCCGCATATAGGTCTGCAGTGCAATCGGCGATTCGAAGACCCGCACCCGGAGGTTCGGCGTTGCGGCCAGCACAGCGGCCAAAATCGACGATAATGCAGGACTTGCCGCCAATATCGCGACAACCTTCACCGGCTCACGCATGGGCCCCCCAAGATGGTTAACCAAACCATACCACGGGGCGCGTCCGGTCCAGAAGCGCGTTACGGCGAGCGCACAGAAAAAGGGCCCGGCCGTTTCCGACCGGGCCCTTCAGCGGAAGTCAAAAAAGCCTTAGCGGGCTTCCTCGAAGAGCTGCTCGACATGCTCCCAGTTGACGAGGTTATCGAACCAGGCCTCAAGGTATTTCGGGCGCGCGTTGCGGTAGTCGATGTAATAGGAGTGCTCCCACACGTCGACGCCGAGCAGCGGCTTGCCGCCGTGCACCAGCGGGCTCTCCCCGTTCGGGGTCTTGCTGATCTCGAGCTTGCCGTTCTTCAGGCTGAGCCAGGCCCAGCCCGAACCGAACTGCGTCACGCCGGCATTGATGAAATCGGCGCGGAACTTGTCGAAGCCGCCCAGATCCGAATCGATCGCCTTCTGCAGCGCCGCCGGCAGGCTCTTGCCGCCGCCATTGGGCTTCATCCAGTTCCAGAAGTGGACATGGTTGTAATGCTGGCCGGCATTGTTGAAGAGGCCGGGATTCTTGCCGTAGGCCTCCTTGACGATGTCTTCGAGCGGCAAAACTTCGAGGCCCGAGCCTTCCAGCAGCTTCTCGCCGTTGGTCACGTAAGCCTGATGGTGCTTGTCGTGGTGAAATTCCAGGGTTTCCTTCGACATGAAGGGCGCCAGGGCGTCATAGGCATAGGGCAGGGGAGGGAGAATGAACTGCGTGGCCATGGGGATGCCTCCTTGTGGGTCTTGGAAGTAATGGCTTGGT
>DATJHO010000171.1:0-49532 GCA_035493835.1 Devosiaceae bacterium | reverse complement strand
TCGTGCACAGCCGCCAGGAACTGGGCGTCGGTGTAGTTGCCGATGCCGGTTTGCTTATCCGGCGTGATGTTGGTGGAATAGATGGTGCCGAACGGCATGTTGAAGGCGAAGCCGCCGGCGAAGGGCGTGCCGCCCGGGGCGGTGTGGCAGGCCTGGCAGTCCGCCGCATGGGTGAGATATTCGCCGCGCTTCACCAGATCGGCGCTGACCAACTGGGCGGGAACGCCGGTGACATCGCCACCCTTGTAATCTGCCAGCGCCACGGTGGAGCCGCCGGCGAACGACATCGGGTCACGACCCTGAACCAGCCAGCCCACGACACCCAGCGCGGCAACGACGACGACCGCGACGACAACACCGACGACAATACCGATGATCTTTTTCATGGTCAGGCCGATATGGCGGCGGCGGCGTTCTTGATCGCCCGGCGGATGCGAATATAGGTCCCGCAGCGGCAGAGATTGCCCGCCATGGCCGCATCGATATCGGAATCGTCGGGTTGGGGGTTGCTGTCGAGCAGTGCCGTGGCCGACATGATCTGGCCGGCTTGGCAATAGCCGCATTGCGGCACTTCAGCTTCGATCCAGGCCTGCTGAACCTTGGCGCCGGTGGGCGTATGGCCGATCCCTTCGATGGTGACGACGGCGCGAGTGCCGACATCGCCAACGGCCAGTTGGCAGGAACGCACCGGCTTACCAGCCACATGCACGGTGCAGACGCCGCATTGGGCGATGCCGCAGCCATATTTGGTGCCGACCAGTTTGAGATGGTCGCGCAGCACCCACAGAAGCGGCATGTCCTCCGGCACATCGACCTCGAGCGACTGTCCGTTTACTGTAAGAGTGAGCATGGCTCTATCCCTTCCTGACACTGAAATTGCGTAAGAAAATGTCCCCCTCAGACTATACGGATCTGAGGCTGCGTCGGTAGAGTACGTCTTTTCACATTTGAGGCATCACCGCTGCTGGCTGGCCCGGACAAGCTTGTGGGATCAGCGAAAAGAGCCGTTGCGAACAATGACGAGCGTGCTGCTCACCCCTGAGCATCGTCGGGCCCTCGTTGTCTCGACGGGGTTATCAACCCTCGGTGCCCCATTCCAGCGAAGCCCATGAACGGCCGTTCGATGTCCGGCCTCAAGGCGGCAAAGCTATGGCACGCTGATTAATGCTTTGCTGCTCGAGGAGCACCTTGCTTCTCCTTCCACTGCCGCCCACGCTGTTCCTGCGAAAGTTCATACCCTCCCCCGCTCCAGGTGGAAGGGACGAGGTTCGCGCCGAGGCGAATGACGGCTGCTCGGCGCGTGAAGAGCGAATTTCCGGGGCAAGGAGTAGGTATCGACCTCCTGGCGGGCAGGCACGCATCGGGCGCCCTATGGTAGAATTGTGGAACGAGCGCCGTCAGGCCCTACTCAGTCCCTACCCTGTCGCATGACGCGCATCTGTTCGACCATGTGGCGTCCCGAGCCCTCCACATGGGCCGCGATGACGGCGGCGGCGGCATCGGCGTCCTGCTCCTTGAGGCAGGCAATCAGCTTGCGATGCTCGGCCAGCACTTCACCCCGCCGCTTCAATGGCACCGGAAAGCCGCGGCTGACGACCTGCAGGATCTCGCGGTGCTTCCACCACAAATCGACCGCGTGCCGGTTGTAGTGCCGGTCATAGAGAACCCGGTGGAACTGGGTGTCGAGAAGGCTGTTGCGCGCCAGATCCGCAAAATTCAGCGCTTCGATCTCGCCCTGAATTTCCTCGAGCCGAGCGATATCGGCCTCCGTTACCTGACCGACGAACCAGCGCGTCAGATATGGCTCGACCAACACCTCGACTTCGGAGATATCGCGCAGGAATGCCTCATCGATCGCCCGCACACGAGCGCCGCGATTGGTTTCCATCACCACGAAGCCTTCGCCACGCAATTGCTGCAGCGCCTCGCGCACCGGGTTCGTGCTGGTGCCGTAGCGCGCGGCAAGCGTGCTGACGACCAGCCGCTCATTGGCGGCGAGCCGGCCATCGAGGATATCGTCGCGCAGCAGCTGATAGACGCTGTTCGGTTCGTAGCCGGGAAGCGAGTCTGAATCCGGGACCCCGGCCGTTTTTGCAATCCCGTTCACGATCCCACCTTCCCGTCGATCAACTCAACTTGACTCCCAATACATTCCAATTGACAAATTGTGTACGATCCTAAAGACATCATGCACTAAGCGGGAAACCCGCACAAGGAATTGCTCGATCGGACGCTTGACGCGATCGAAGGCAGTCGCACAGCGAGACCACCCTCGCCGTGAATACAAGGGGAGTTGGCGTTCGCGTGGCCAGAGTTTCGATTAACAATCTCACCAAGACCTATGCTGGCCTTGTGTTTGCCAGTGTCGTTGTTTCGCCCGCGCCACCTATCTTTGCCTATCTGCTGATGACCAAGCAGTTCGTCGCCGGACTTACCGCCGGCGCGCTGAAAGGCTAGCAATACAATGGCTTGCATCTCCCCGAAGACGTACCAAGGAATGAACAAATGAAGATCACCGCCATCCGTTCCTATCCAGTTTGGGTCGGGACCCGCAATCAGATGCTCGTCAAGATCGAGACCGAAGAAGGTGTCTTCGGCTGGGGCGAGAGTGGGCTTTCCGGCCGCGAAAAGGCGGTCGCCGGAGCGCTCGAGCACTACAGCCAGTTCCTGATCGGCCGCGACCCGTTCCAGATCGGCGCCTTGTGGCAGGAAATGTACCGCAGCCAGTACTTTGAGGGCGGGCGCGTGCTCCAGGCGGCGATCTCGGCCCTCGACATCGCCTTCCACGACCTCAAGGGCAAAGCCCTCGGCGTGCCGGTCTACCAGCTGCTGGGCGGTAAGCAGCGCGACCGGATCCCTACCTTTGCCACGACCTCGGCGGCACCTGGGCCGGAAATGATCGAGCAGGCGAAGGCGCTGATCGAGGCCGGCTGGACCGCCATGCGCCTGTCGCCCTCGGGGCACGAGAACAAAACCCAATACGAGCCGCGCGAACACATCGCCGCGACTGCCAAATGGTGCGTCAAGGCGCGCGAAGAGCTCGGCGAGGCGGTCGTGCTCGGCATCGACTACCACCACCGGCTGTCAGTGGCCGAGGCCGCGAGTTTCTGCCAGAAGATGCCCACCGGCACGCTCGATTTCCTCGAAGAGCCGATCCGCGACGAGACGCCCGAGGCCTATGAGGCGCTCCGCAAGATGGTCGATATCCCGTTCGCCATTGGCGAGGAATTCGCCAGCAAGTGGCAATTCCTGCCCTACATCGAGCGCGATATCCACCAGTTCAACCGCATCGATGTGTGCAATGTCGGCGGTCTGACGGAGTCGATGAAGGTCGCCGGCTGGAGCGAGGCGCACTACGTCGACATGATGCCGCACAATCCGCTCGGGCCAATCTGCACGGCGGCGACGGTCCATTTCGCGGCGGCGGTGGCAAATTTCTCCTGGCTGGAGACCCGCACCTCCACCGCCGAGCAACTCGGCTTCGACAACGCCGAGTTTTTCCCGGTCCAGCCGCGGATCGAGAAGGCCCACTATCGCGTTAGCGATGCCCCCGGGCTCGGTATTGAGGTGAACGAAGAACTGATCAAGCAGCAGAGCTTCAAGTTCTGGGAAGCCCCCCACCTCAAGCGCAATGATGGGTCGGTCACCAATTGGTAGGCGTGCTGCCTCTGGGGCCCCTCGAGGGCCCCGCTTACGCCGTCATCGATCCGCGCTTCGAGGCCTGTTGCGTTCCCGGCTTGGCTCGCCGGCAGCGGCGCGCTGATCTGGTCGGACATCCCGAATGACCGGATGCTGCGCTGGAGCGAGGCGGATGGCGCTATCTCCCTGTTCCGAAAACCCTCGCATTCGGGTAACGGCAACACCGTCGATCGCGAAGACCGGCTCATCACCTGCGAGCAGCCACCGGGCGGGTGACCCGCACTGAAGACGACGGCGCCGTCACGGTGCTCGCTGACCGGTTCGAGGGCAAGCGCTTCAACGCCCCCAATGACGTCGTGGTCAAATCGGACGGATCGATCTGGTTCTCCGATCCCGATTACAGTGCATCCCCAATCTATGAGGGCGAGCGGGACCTAAGCGGTTGCCAAGTCTACCGGATCGATCCGCAAACCGGCGCGGTCCGGCAGATGACCGATGATTTCGTCATGCCCAACGGGCTTGCCTTTTCACCGGACGAGAGTGTCCTCTACATCATCGATACGGGGGGTACCCATGTCGAGAACGGTCCGAACCACGTCCGCCGGTTCCGCGTTGGGGCGGACGATAGCCTCAGCGGTGGCGAGGTCCTGGCGGTGAATGCCGCCAACATGTTTGATGGCATGCGCGTCGACGTCGCCGGCCGCCTGTTGATGAGCGCCGAGGATGGCGTTCATTGCTACGAGCCCGACGGCACACTGATCGGCAAGGTCATACTGCCGGAACGCGCCGGCAATCTGACATTCGGCGGACCCGCGCTTTTGCGGCTCCACCTCGCTCTACGCTTGCGAAGTCAACACGCGCGGCGCCGGCATTTCACATCGCTGAATCGGCAGAAATCGAGGGGGCCCGCTGCCATGGCCTTGACTGGTCGGTCCAAACCGGACCGTTCAGATAGGCTTCGTCGCCTTGAGGGCCAACGATGGCGATAATGCGCCCTGCGGTGGAACCTGCATGAGATCGCTCTGGCCATCGGTCAGGGTCATCGGCCAGAGCCTTCGGGTGGTGCCAACCGGGTAGTGTTCGGCATAGGCGGGAAACGTGGCAAGTAAAGCCTCCGCCAGGGCGATGCCCAGGTCGCGCAGCGAGGTACGAAACGAGGTCAGCGTGGGCGACAAGAATCTGGCGTGCGGGTTGTCGCGACCGATCACTGCAATGTCGCGGCCGGGTATGACACCCGCTTCGATGAGGCCGCGGTAAAGCCCGATCGACAACATCTCGCCGGTCATCAGGATGGCCGTGGGGCGCGCCTCGAGCGCCAGCAGGGCTCGGCTCATGGCATAGCCACCAGCCTGATTCTGCGGCGAACGCAACACCAGTGCCGGGTCGAAAGGCAGCCCATGGCGGGCCAACGCCCGCCGGTAGCTGTCGATAAGCACATAGCCGAGATTGACCTCGCTGGCCGGCGCGGCGACGGCGATGCGCCGATGGCCGCGCGCCACGAAGCGGTCGACCGCCTGCTCCGCCATCCCCTCGAAATCGAGGTCGTACCACGGCTGTCCCCGGTCGGTCAGGCTGCGACCCAGCGCAATGAACGGAATGCTGCGGTCGGCCAGGAAATCAATGCGCGGATCATGCCGCTGAGTCGCGGAAATGATCAGGCCGTCGACAAAGCCCCGGCCGACGACGCGACGCAAATAAGCGTCCGGATCCTCCTCCGAGCCACAGAGCAGCGCCACCAGATCGAGCCCGTGCCGCCCCAGCACAGTCTGCACGCCGTCAAATACGGTGAGGAAAAAGGTATCGCCATCGACACCCGTATTGGTGCCGGTCTCGATCATGAAGCCGATGATGCTGGTCGTTCCCTTGCGCAGGGCGCGCCCGGATTGATTGGGGACGTACCCCATTGCCGCGGCTGCTTCGAGCACCCGGCGGCGCGTCTCCTCGCTGACATCGGGCCGGCCGTTGAGCGCGCGCGACACCGTCCCGATCGAAATGTCGAGATGGTCGGCCAGCCGCCTGATCCCCTTCATCTGATGCGCCGTCCTTCCCCAGTTCGCCCGCTCGGCACGATCGGGCTCAGAGGGCCTATTGACACGTCTTCCGTGCCGAATATAGCATCGTAAACGTTTACGGAACCAGTTCGGCGTGGAGGCGCCGATCGGGCACCGGCTCCTGGGAGGGGGACAAAATTGACCTATCGAGCGGTTCTGGCCGGGTGCGGAGCCATGTCCCGAGGGTGGCTCAAGGCCATCGCGGAGACCCCGGCGCTGGCATCCGAGATCACCGTGGTTGGGCTCGTCGACATCAACGAAGATACGGCACGGGCGCGGGCTGCCGAGTTCGGGCTCGCGCACGCCCAAATCGGCACCGACATCGAGGCAGCGCTCACGAGCCTCAAGCCGGACTTGCTGTTCGACGTCGTCGTTCCGACCGCCCGGCATGATCTCGTGGCCACTGGCCTGCGTCACGGCTGCCACGTGCTCACCGAAAAGCCGATGGCAGCCTCAATGGATGAGGCGCGCGACCTCGTGGCGCTCGCCGCGCAGGCCGGGCGCGTGCACGCCGTGGTGCAGAACCGGCGGTTCATTTCGGGCGTCCGCCGGATCCAGCGGCTGATCGAGAGCGGCGCCCTGGGGGAGTTGACCTCGCTCAACTGCGATTTCTTTGTCGGCGCCCATTTCGGCGGTTTCCGCGACGAGATGGAGCACGTGCTGCTGCTCGACATGGCGATCCATACGCTCGATGCGGCCCGCTTCATGGCTGGCAAAGCGCCGGTTTCTGTCTATTGCCTCGAAACCAATCCGCGCGGCTCCTGGTATGCACATGGGGCCGCGGCAAACGCGCTGTTCGAATTCGCCGACAGCGTCGTCTTCAACTATCGCGGCTCTTGGTGCGCCGAGGGCGCCAACACCAGCTGGGAGAGCGCCTGGCGCATCGTCGGCACAAGGGGCACCCTGCTTTGGGACGGCCATGATGGCTTCGAGGCCAAAACTGTCACCGGCGAGACCGGCTTCTTCCGCGACCTCGCGCCGCTCGATGTGCCCCCCCCTGCCGACGAGGCGCAAACGCACGGCCACGCCAGCGTCATCGCCGATTTCATCGGCGCCCTGAAGACCGGCCGCGCCCCCGAAACGGTCGGCAGCGACAACATCAAGAGCCTCGCCATGGTCTTTGCCGCCATCGAGAGCGCCCGCACCAGATCCCGCGTCGAAATCACCCTTTAAAGGATATTGCCGTGACCGACCCCGCCAAATCCATCCGCATCGGCACCATGATCAAGGCCAGCGAGCCGGGTGCCGACCAGCGTATCGCCGATATCGCCGATCTTGGCTTTGAGAGTTTCGAGCCCTTCTTCTGGCAGACCACCAACGGGCAGGATCTCGCCGACTTGGGCAAGCGCTGCCTCGAAGCGATCGGCAACCGCGACATCACCATTTCGACGCTCGGCGTCTTCGGCAATCCCCTCGAGGAGCGCGATGCCGACCTGACAACGCTTGCAGCCTGGAAAGATGCGATCGACAACGCTCATCATTTCGGCGCCACCTGCGTTGCCGGCTTCACCGGCCGCCTGCGCGGGCAGCCGCTCCCCGAAAGCCTGCCCCGCTATATTGAGATCTGGAGCGAGCTCGCCAAACGCGCCGCCGACAAGGGCGTTCGGATCGCGTTCGAGAATTGCGCCATGAATGGCAATTGGGCGACCGGCGACTGGAACATCGCCCACAATCCCGATGCCTGGGAGCTCATGTTCGATGCGCTGCCGGCGGAAAATATCGGCCTCGAATGGGAGCCCTGCCACCAGCTCGTCTATCTCATCGATCCGCTGCCACAGATCCGCAAATGGGCCCACAAGTTCTTCCACGTGCACGGCAAGGACGCGACCGTGCGCTGGGAGGTGATCCGCGAGCACGGCATCTTCGGCAAGGAGAAGTTTGTGTTCATGCGCACGCCGGGCTTCGGCGACAGCAACTGGGTCGATATCATCTCCGAGCTCAGGCTCGCTGGTTGGTCCGGCTCCATCGACATCGAGGGCTGGCACGACCCGGTCTACCGCAATGCCCTGGAAATGACCGGACAGGTCAGGGCTCTCAACTATCTCAAAGACTGCCGGGGCGGAGATTTCGTGGCCGACGCGGCTTGAGGAGGCCGCTTCGCCCCGATTGTAGGAAAGTAATGTGCCGGCGATGAGCGGGCCCGTCGTCGACGCGCCAAAATATTCGGTCCGCAAGTGGAGGAGACCACATGAGTATGCTCAGGAGGCTGGGGCTCGCTGCGGGCCTTTCGACGTTGCTGCTGGCTGGCGGTGCGCAGGCGCAGGACAGCAAGACGTTCAACATCTGGTGGTTCGAGCTTCCGGATAGCGCCGAAGGCGTCGTTTGGCAAAAGGCGCTCGACGAGTTCAAGGCCAGCCATCCCGGCGTGACTGTCAACTTTCAGCAGAAGACCTTCATCCAGCTGCAGAAGGCCGGCAGCATGATCCTCAACTCCAACCAGGCGCCAGACCTGCTCGAATACAACAAGGGCAATGCCACGGCGGGCCTGGTTGCCTCGCAGGGCCTGCTGACGCCGCTCGATGATACCGTGAAGCAACGCGGTTGGGACAAGATCCTGAACGACACCGACCTGCAACTTGCCCGTTATGACGAGAACGGGGTCTACGGCTCCGGCCCGATTTACGGCATCCCGACCTATGGTGAGTTCGTCTCGGTCTTCTACAACAAGGACATGCTCGACGCGAACGGGCTCAAACTGCCGACGACGCTGGACGAGTTCGTTGCTGACATGGATGCTTTCAAGCAGAAGGGCATCACCCCCCTCGCCATGGGTGGCAAGGACACCAGCGCCCAGCACCTGCTCTATACCCTGGCCCTGAGCAAGGCCGACGACACCTGGGTACATAACTTCCAGGGGCTCAAGACGCAGCTCGATACTGCCCCCCTGCTCTATGCCGCCCAGACCATGCAGGACTGGGTCAACAAGGGCTACATCTCCAAGGATGCGACCGGCCTGATGGATCCGGATGCCGCGAACGTCTTCACCAGCGGCAAGGCGCCGATCTATGTGAGCGGCACCTGGAACCTCGGCGCCTTCGCCTCGACCATCAAGACCTTCAAGTGGGGCCAATTCCTGCTGCCCACGCCCAAGTACAGCGTCGGTTCGACCGGCAATCTCTGGATCGTGCCCAAGGGCGCCCAGAGCAAGGACCTCGCTTACGATTTCATTGGCCTGACGCTGTCGCCCAAATACCAGACCGAGCTCGCCAATGAAGGCGGCGTCGCCATCGCTGCGGATCCCTCGACCATCACCAATCCGGTCGGCTCGACGGCGGCCAAGCTCTTCACCGATATCTCCAGCAAGGGCGGCCTTGGCTTTTATCCCGACTGGCCGGTGCCCGGCTTTTACGACGTGCTGATCCAGAAGACGGCGGGCCTGATTGGCGGCACCCTCACGCCCCAGCAATTCGTCGATCAGCTCAAGCAGAGCTACGACGAGGCCCAGCAGAACCAGTGACGGCTAACGGGATCGCGCCGGCGGCGCGATCCCTCGCGTCAGGTCAGCATGCGGAGGAATCGATGGCCATTGCCAGGGGCTCGCTCGGCGCGAGCAGGGCGGGTTATTATCTCTATCTTATCCCGGGGACCCTCGGCTTCTTGGCCCTGGTACTCTGTCCGTTGATCGCCAATGTCGGGATCAGCTTCACCACCTGGAAGGGCATCGGCAAGGCGCGCTTCGTCGGCATCGAAAACTATGAGCGGCTCGCACAGGACGCCATGTTCTGGGGCTCCATCGGGCACACGCTGCTCTTCATCATTTCCATGACGGTGGTGCCGATCATCATCGGCCTAATCCTGGCGGCGGTGCTGTTCGACTACATCAGCAAGCAGTTTGGCGAGGGCCTTTCGAGCTTCTTGCGCGCTGTCTTCTACCTGCCGCAGATCCTGCCGGTGACGGCGGCGGGTGTCCTCTGGGGCTGGATCCTCAGCCCGATCGGCATCACCAATACCGTGTTGAAGTCGATCGGGCTCGGCGCAGTGGCGCAGAACTGGTTGGGCGATCCCACCTATGCCCTGCCCGCGGTTTCTGCGGTGATCGTCTGGATCCAGGTCGGCTATTGCCTCGTCGTGTTCATGGCCGGCCTCGCCCGCGTCGATCCCTCGCTCTATGAGGCCGCCGAACTTGACGGCGCAACTTGGTGGCAGCGCTTGGGCAGCATCACCATTCCGATGCTGATGCCGGAAATTTTCGTGGTGGCGCTCACCACCGTCATCGCCGCGCTAAAAGTGTTCGCGCCGGTCTACGTGTTGACCGCGGGCGGTCCCGACAATGCCACGCTCGTCCCCTCCTACCTCACCTATTACCACTTCTTCACCACCAACCGGGTCGGCTATGCCGCTGCGATCGCTACGCTCCAGACCCTCGTCACCATCGTGCTCGGCATCGTCTTCATCCGGATGCAGTCGCGGCAATCAGAAGAAGGCGCATGAGATGGCCAATGTCACAATGTCGGCAGCGAACCGGGCCGCACTGAGCCGGTCGCCCATCCAGCGCCGCCGACCCGGCGGTTTCGGGCGCTGGCTCGTGCTGGCAATCCTGATGCTCGGCCTGGCCGTGACGCTGTTTCCGTTCCTGGTGGCGGTGCTCAATGCCATCAAGCTGCCGACTGATTACGCCGTGAATGGGCCGGTGGCCCTGCCCCGCAGCTTTTCCCTGGCCGGGCTTGCGACCTTCTGGACCGAGGTCGACTATAGCCGCAAGCTCATCAACAGCGTCCTGATCAGCGGCCTCGTTGCGATTGTCGGCGTCGTGTTGAGCCTGCTCAACGCTTACGCCATCGGCATCGGCCGGGTGCGCGGCGGTCGCAAGCTGCTGGTATTGCTGCTGATGGGCATCATGGTGCCGCAGGAATCGCTCGTCTACCCGCTCTACTACATGGCCAAGGCGGTGGGGCTCTACGACACGATCTGGTCCGTGATCATCATTTTCTCGGTGCTGCAAAGCGCCTTCGGCACCTATCTGCTCTCGGCTGTGCTGACCGCCTTCCCGCGCGAAATCATCGAAGCGGCAGAGATCGACGGGGCGACTCGCTGGCAGGTGCTCTGGCACGTAGTGGTGCCGGTGCTGCGGCCAACGCTGGCGGTCCTTGGGACCTTCTTCTTCATCTGGACCTGGAACGAGTTCCTGCTGCCCCTGGTGCTGCTAATCTCTAATCAGAACCAAACGGTCTCGGTCGCCATGGGCGTGCTGCAGGGACAGAATAGCACCACCGAACCCACGGCCATTGCCGCCGCTTCGCTGCTCGGCATCCTGCCGACGGTGATATTCTTCCTGATCTTCCAGCGCACCCTCACCAAAGGCGTGGTCGTCGGGGCAGTGAAGTAGCAGGGCGTGGGTGGCGCCGGCCGCCAGGGTCGCGCCGACGACGAGTGCTTTGATTCGTCCTCGCACTGGGCGAACAGATGCCCGTCGCCCGGGCGTGGAAGGCAGAACGCGCCTAAGCCGCCCCGGCTTCCGAGGCGATGCGCTTCCAGAAGAGAATGGTTCCGGTCAGGCCGCCGTGCGGCTTGAGCCCATAATCTGGAATCTCACCGAGCCTCGTATAGCCGAGCTTCTCGTAAAATGGCGCGGCGCCGTCTTCTGCGGCGGTATCGAGCACGATCAACGTGCGTCCCCGCTCCGCCGCGAGCATCTCAACCTTGCGTAAAAGCGCTGTCGCGATGCCATGGCCGCGATAGGCCAGCTTGGTCATGACCTTGGCTATTTCAGCACGATGTGGCTGGTTGACGGGGAAATCGAGAACGAGGCTTGCCGTCCCCACGAGTTCGTCGCCGTAGTAAGCGCCCAGGATTACCCGCTCACCCCGCTCGGACGCGGCAAAGCTCTTGTTCCAGAAGGCTTCAGCTGCCTCCGTCGCCAACGGATGCATGAAACTGACCGACGCACCACTTGCAACCGCTTCGACGAGCAGATCACACAGGGCCGCCAGACAAGCAGGCGATGACGAAAGGCACTTAATGTCCAGCTTGGTCACTGCGTTAGCTCCGGCACCGAGGCAACCACACTTCCAAGTTCGACTAACCCGCTTTATTTATCAAGACCGGCCCGCCAACGGAAAAAGCAAATAGTACCCGGACCAGCCGATGACGGCCGATCCGGGTAGATATAGCGATTATTCTCGCACGCGTTCCATCTTGCCCACGAGGAAGACGTAGCAAAGCGCCGCCACGATCGCGAGGATCGAGCACAGGGCGAGGGCGGGGCTGAAGCTGCCGCCACTCACCAGGTAGCCGATGGCGATGGGTATGACGATGCTCGACAAGCCCCCGAAAAGGTTGAAAACGCCGCCTGTGAGGCCGATCAGCCGTTCCGGTGCCAGCGCCGACACATAGGACCAGGTAATCGAAGCCATGCCGGTGCCGAAGAAGGCGAGTGCCAGGAAGAAGATGATGAGGGGCGGGCTATCCACGAACTGCGCGCCGACAATGAGCACGGAAAGCGCGATGCCCGTCAGCACAGGTGTCTTGCGGGATGCGCCGAGGCTGAAGCCCTTGCGCAGCATCCAGTCCGAAATGAAGCCGGAAGCCAGGACGCCTGAAAAACCGGCAAGAAACGGTATGGACGCATAGAAGCCGGCGCTGATGAAATTGAGATGCCGATAGTGAACCAGATACGTCGGAAACCAGGTCAGGAAGAAATTGGCCGAGGCAAGATAGCAGAATTGCCCAATATAGATGCCCCATAGCTTCTTCTTGCTGAGGACGATTTTTAGATCCGACCAGGAAAAGGCCTTTCTCTTCGAATGCTCCTTGTCGAGCCGCGAACTCAGATCCGGCAGGCCGCCGCCAGCCTCGATAAGATCGAGCTCGGCCTGGTTGGTCCCTCGAAAATGGAAGGGGTCACGGTAAATGAGAGCCCACGCGGCTGCGACGATCAGCCCAAGAATGCCGGTCATGATGAAGACCGAGCGCCATCCATGCGCAGCTTCCATCCAAACCAGCACGGGGGTGAGGAAGCCGAGGCCGACATATTGCGCCGAAGTGTAAATGCCGATCGTGCTGGCTCTTTCCTTCTCCGGAAACCAGGTCGTCACGATCCGGTTATTGACGATGTAGGCTGGTGCCTCGAAGGATCCAATCGCCAGACGCAGTATGAACAGGCTGACGATGCCGCCAACGAAACCGAGACTGAAGGTGGCGATCGACCAAACGAGAATGGTCAAGGGATACAGGATCTTGGGATGAACACGGTCGGCCAGCCAGCCGCCGGGTATTTGCAAGGCTGTATACGTCCAGCCAAAGGCGGAAAACAGCCAGCCCATGGTCACCGGATCGATTTTCAGATCGCCCGACAGGGCCGGCGCCGTGATCGAAAGATTAGTTCGGTCCAGATAGTTGACGACGCCAGTAATGAATAATAACGCAATAATAATGTAGCGAGTGCGACTGGGCGTCACCAATGATGTTGAAATTGAAGCCAAATTCTCCTCCCGAGAGTCCTTACCAGTTTGTGAAGCTGCCATCGTGGCGGCGCAGATGCGGTGGCTCGAAGTATTGAAAGTCCAGTTTTCGAACCGCCTCTTCATTGACTTCAACGCCTAGACCAGGACTGCTGGGCACGTCGTAGAAGCTTCCCCGCAATTGGACCTGCTGGGGGAAGATTTCACTGGCATCGAAGCCGAGTTGCTCGACTGGCGAGGCGCGGCATTCGAGCCAGGAAAAATTCGCAACCGCTGCCGCCAGATGGACGGTCGCCGCCGTACAGATCGGGCCGAGCGGGTTATGCGGCATCAGATCGACGTAATGGGCCTCGCTCCAACCGGCGACCTTCATCGCCTCGGTGAAGCCGCCGACATTGCAGATGTCGATCCGGTTGAACTGATGGATGTCCCGCTCAATGTAGGGCAGGAACTGCCATTTGGAGGAAAACTCCTCGCCAATGGCGAACGGCACGTCGGTCATGCGACGCAGCGCTTCATAGGCTTCCGGCGTTTCGTCGCGGATCGGCTCCTCGATGAAATCGAGCGTGCCCGAGGGCATGCGCTGGCAGAAGGAAGCAGCCTCCGCGACGCTCAGGCGGTGATGATAGTCGATGCCGAGCACGGCCTCGGGGCCCACGGCTTCGCGTGCCTTCACCATCCAGGGCGCAGTCTTGGCGATGGATTCGCGCGGCTCGAACACATCGGTGGAGTGCTGGCCCCAAGGCACGAACCGGATGCAATTCCACCCGCTCGCCATCAAAGTTTCCGCTTGTTCGATCATTTCGGGACCGGGATCGGCCGGGGCGGTGGCGAAGGCCGGCACCCGGTCGCGCTGCTTGCCGCCCAGCAGCTGGTAGATCGGCACGCCCAGGACCTTGCCGCAAATATCGTGAAGGGCGATATCCAAGGCGCCGATCGCCGCGGTCAAGACCCTGCCGCCCTCGAAGTACTGGCTGCGATACATCTCCTGCCACAGCGCACCGCGCTGGAGAGGGTCACGGCCGACGAGAAACTCGCTGTAGTGCCTGATGGCACCAATCACGGCATGTTCCCGGCCGGTAAGGCCGGATTCCCCCCACCCATAGATCCCATCATCGGTCGTCACCTTTACCAGAAGCTGGTTGCGATGGCCGATGCGGGGCGAAAAGCATTCGATGGCGGCGATTTTCATTCTTACGTTCCTAACTACAAAGTCTCCGCGCCGGCGCTGAAGACTCGTCTCGATACGGTCGCTCGACAGACGCGAAATGTCCGGGCGGCCGGCCTAGCTACCTGATTTTGGGGAGTTTGAATTCTGGATGGACTTTACCGAAACATGGGTGGTCTCTAGCGATGCCCGTGGGCATCCAGGCGATCGGCTCCTTCGGCCCCGCGCGCGACGTATGCCATGGCGATGTATCGTGCTTCCTCCGCCCGGCCGCCTGCGATGGCTCTTGCCAGCGCAATATGGAGCATTGGATTGGGATCGTAGGCCAGGTCGGATTCCGGCAAGGCCAGATCGGCCTGAAATAGCGTCCGCAACATGACTTCCAGCGAGCTGCGGAGGCCCTGGATAAGGCTGTTGTGCGTCGCATCCAAGACAGCCAGGTGGAAGGCTATGTCCTGCTCGATGGCTTCAACGGGGGACAATCCCTGCAGACCTTCAGCGAGCGCGACGATCGCCTTGCGTTCGGCAGGGGTGGCATTTTGCGCTGCCATGGCAGCGGATCCAGGCTCGATCAAGTCCCGCAATTGCGCGACTTCACGGCGAAAACTGGCGTGAGAACTACGGTCGTACAGCCGCCAGCGGATGATATCGGCGTCGAGGCTGTTCCAATCGGCTTTGTCGGCCACACGCGATCCATACCGGCGGGCGGTACGGATCAAGCCCTTCCCGGCAAGAACCTTGACGGCTTCGCGCAAGGCATTGCGCCCGACCCCGAAGCGCGCGGCAAGCTCCGCCTCCGTCGGGAGTTGAGCGCCCGGCTGCCATTCGCCCTGCACGATCGAGCTGCCGATCGTCTGGACCGTATTGGCCATCAGCCCTTTCGAAAGCACCAACGTCATTCCCCCTTTGGGCCTTCTAGATCCCATCTAGAGCCGCGTCAACGACAACCGCGTCGATGTGCCGAAGGTTCGCAGGATCGAATTCTTAGGACCGCTGCCCGGACATCAGATCATCGGCCTTGAAGCGGCCTGAACAAGCGGGATCGGAAAAAAGGCCATCTCAGCTTGCGCGGCGCGTCCGCCCCCTGCCCTCTCCACCGCGATTGGCCTTCGATCAAAGGCGCGGCTGATGGGCTCCGGTTGGTCGTCCGCTCCGCGGACGGCCGTCCAGTGACGGGTCGTGATGGCTTGTGGCGCCTGCGGCAAGTCCTTGCCCACGCCGTTGCCCCCTACGGGTACACGTGCCCGAAAAACATCATCTCCCAAATCCCGGGATCGCTGACGTCTTCGACCAGCTCGCCATCGACGAAGTGCTCGAGCTGCACCCTGCCGGTGAAGCGCAAGTAGGAGCCGTCGAAGCCCATGAGCCTTGCCAGGAGGTGCTTGAGGCCGCTCACCCGGTCGATGAGCTGGCCGTTGACGATGGTTTCCGAGCGCCGGTAGCTCACGCGATAGCGTTCTGCGCCGTCCTGGTAGTCGTAAACCACCACGTTGGCGACCGGTTTACCGCTCTTGGGATCCATGTGCTCGTCTTCGAGTTGGAATTTCACCTTGCCGGCATCGTCGGCGACGATTCTGCCGTCCTTGGCCAGCATGAAGATGGGCAGTTCCGAACGGCCATAGGCCTTTTCGGCGAAGATATAGCTGGCGACGATCGAATAATCGCCGGCTTGCGCCCGGCCCCAATACCAGTGGTTGATGAGCTTGGGCATCGGCACGTCGCCCCAATTGTGGTCGTGATAGCCGACGCCTTCGAGATGCTCCCGCATGCCGGCGATGTTCAGGTCCACCGCAACCTTGCCCTGCGGCACCGATGGCAGCCAGGCAAACAGGTGTTCGTCGTGCTCGCCAAAATAGAGATGACCCGAGCTTGGCCGCCAGGCCGGCACCTGGCCGGTCAGCTTGACGTCGACGCTCACCTCGCCATGAGAAAAGTGGATGTCGTAGACGTGCAGGTCGCCGCGAAAGCTGTTTTCGCCGATCCGGACATCGCACCCGTCGCGGCTGGCAGAGAATGCGTCCACGGAAACGTGCGCCTCAAGATGCAGCGCCGGCTGTCCGGGCCGGTTGAGTTCGAATGAGACGAGCGGCGCCAGCGGCCCGCCCGGGTTCAGCATCTCCTTGGTAAAGAAGACGATGACCAGGGAGGAGCCGTCGCTGAGATGGGAATCGAAGTACCACCACTCGTAGCCGCCCGGTCCACCCTTGGTTCGCATCCCGTCTTCGAAGGGTTTTATGTGACCGGGCTGGATTCCGAGCTTGGCAAAATCTTCCGGCCGGTCGGCGAAACGGGCGCTCGATGGGCGGCGTGAGTTAAACATAAGGAGCTTCCTTCTGCAGTAGGTTCACTGTTCGCGGCGGGACCAGGCATCGGGGTCGAAGTGCTTTCGGCCGAAGTTCCACATCTCATCGAGAATGGGCAGCAGATCTTGCCCCTTGACGGTGAGGGCATAGGAGACGGCCTTCTTGCCGGGCTTCGTCAGACGCTCGACCAGGCCGTGCTCCATCAGCAGTCGCAACCGGTTGGTCAGCGTCACGGGGTTGAGCCCCTCGATTCCATCCTGGATCTCGCCGAACCGCCGCGGCCCTGAACGCAGCTGATGAACGATGATGATGTTCCAGAAATCGCCGACGAGCTTCAGGCCCTCAATGATGAACTCGCGGGGGATGGGCGTGTGGCTATCGGGCATTTCACTTAACTGCTTTTACTAAAAAAGTAGTAGCGAACTGGCACGATGTCAACTCAGGGGATTGCCTATCACTGCTAGCGGGATGCTAAACCGGCCATCCCGCGAGCGAGTTGCCCCGGCAATCGCGCTTCTGCTGCCGACCTTGACCCTTGCCGGTTGCGGGCAACCGGCAGCTTAATTCCTCAACCCCCGATCATGGTGCACGCCCAGTCGGTCGAGTTGAGCGAGTACGCGCCGGAAATCAGTTTGACTGGGGAAGTCGAGGCCCACCACGAGGTTCTTCCGCACCGCGGGACTCGTCAATCATCGTTAGGCCGATGTCGGCGATCACGTTGAGCCGGGCCAATTGCTTGCCTCGCTCGATCCTGCCCAGCAGCGGGCCGACATCGAGACGGCGAACGCCGCGATAACCGCGTCCCAGGTGCAGGTGCAGCAAACTTCCGCGGCATGCCTCGGCTTCGTGCAGCAGCAGATCTTCCCTTCCGGCCGATCACTCCCTGCCCTCTGGGCAAGCTGGAGTGGTCAGGTTATTGAATCAACAGAGATCCCGCCTTCGCGGGAATGAGGGGGTTTGCTGAGCGAACCGCAAAACTTTCACGGCGTCATTCCCGCGAATGCGGGAATCTCTGTTTTTGCTCAGCAAAGCTGGCGCCCACGAGTTCCTAGAGGCCCCCCCAACGAGATCCAGCCTCAACTCACGTCATCGCCGAAAACACCGCCGAGGACGCTTCCATCATGATGGCCCGCACCTTGTGCCCCTCGGCCGTAAGGGCCAGCCGCTTGGCCCGGCGGTCGTCTGGATCAGGCTCCCGGCTAACAAGTCCCGCCGCGTCGAGCCGATCGACGATCGCCGTAACACTGGACGGCAGGCAGCAGAGCGCGGTGGCGATCTCCCCCATGCGCATTGGCTCCTCAAGGTAGCCGAGCAGCAACTTTTCGTGGTGTGAATAGCCCGAAAAGCGGGGATCTCGTTTCAGTTCGCGCTCCAGCACGGCCTGCGTTTCATAGATCGCGAACATCCCTGCCCGCCTGGCGCATCCAAGCTGGCGGAACTGTGATGTCGTTCCGGACCATCCGGCCGCCGATCGAGCGCTCTCTCGATGCTCGATTGTAGCCCAGCTGAGCACTGGGCTACAATCTCTTCAGGCATTGCGCCGATTGCTGGTTGGTCAGGCGGACCGGACCGTGGCGAGGCGTGCCAGCGCGGCCGCTACGCCGGCGCCGTATTCGGGATCGGCCTTGGCGCAATTGGCCACATGCCGCTCCTGGATGTGGACGGCCGCCCCGCCCACGGCGCGCGCGGTGTTCTCGAACAGCGTCTGCCGCTGCGCCGGGCTCATCTTGCGGAACAGGTCGCCGGGCTGCTGGTAGTGATCGTCGTCCTCCCGGTGGTCCCAGTGCGCCGCGGCGCCGTCGATCTCGAGCGGCGGCTCATTGAGATCGGGCTGGTCGGTCCATTCGCCGCGGCTGTTCGGAAAATAGGTCGGCGTGCGGCCGAGATTGCCGTCCGTACGCATGGCGCCATCACGGTGATAGCTATGGATCGGGCATTTGGGCGCGTTGACCGGGATGTGGTTGAAGTTGACCCCGAGCCGATAGCGCTGCGTGTCACCGTAGGAGAAGAGGCGCGCCTGCAGCATCTTGTCGGGCGAAAAACTGATGCCCGGCACGACATTGGCCGGCGAGAAGGCGGCCTGCTCGACCTCGGCGAAGACGTTTTCGGGGTTGCGGTTCAGCTCGAAGAAACCGACCTCGATGAGGGGGAAATCCGCCTTGGGCCAGACCTTGGTCAAGTCGAACGGGTTGAACGGGAACGCCTTCGCCTGCGCGTCGGTCATCACCTGGATGAGCAGCGTCCAGCGCGGAAACGCGCCACGCTCGATGCTTTCGAACAGATCGCGCTGGTGCGTCTCGCGGTCCTTGCCCACCAGCGCTTCCGCCTCGGCGTCGGTCAGGTTCTCGACGCCCTGCTGGCTCCGGAAGTGGAATTTCACCCAGGTCCGCTCATTGTCGGCATTGATGAAGCTGTAGGTGTGGCTGCCAAAGCCGTGCATTTGGCGATAGCTCTTGGGGATGCCGCGCTCGCTCATGACGATCGTGACCTGATGCAGCGCCTCCGGCAGCAGCGTCCAGAAATCCCAGTTGTTGTCGGCGCTGCGCATGCCGGTGCGCGGGTCGCGCTTGATGGCATGGTTGAGGTCCGGGAACCGTAGCGGATCGCGGAAGAAGAACACCGGGGTGTTGTTGCCCACCACGTCCCAGTTGCCTTCCTCGGTATAGAATTTGAGGGCGAAGCCGCGGATGTCGCGCTCGGCATCCGCCGCGCCGCGCTCACCGGCGACGGTCGAGAAGCGGGCGAACATAGGCGTCTCTTTGCCGATCTCGGCGAAGATCCTGGCCTTGGTGAAGCGGGTGATGTCGTGCGTCGTGGTAAAGGTACCAAAGGCGCCCGAGCCCTTGGCGTGCATGCGGCGCTCGGGGATCACTTCGCGGTCGAAATGGGCGAGCTTTTCGATCAGCCAGATGTCCTGGAGCAGGGCGGGGCCGCGGCGGCCGGCGGTCTGGATGTTGAGATTGTCGCTGACGGGGGCGCCGGTGGCGTGGGTCAGGTGCGGCGGTTTTTCAGTCAATTTGTGGTCCTTGTATAATATTACCTACCCTGGCGGCAGGCAACGAATGCACTGTCGAGGCGTCAGCCGCGCCAGGCGGAACTGCGGATCACGCTGCAGAAGTTACCGCGGTGAAAGTGCGGCTCCTTATCGGCGATGACGTCGGCCTTGACGTTGCCGAAGGTGGTGTCCGGCTTGTGCTTGATGCCGTCATAGAACGCCTGAATGATGTCTTCCTTGAACTGCTCCGGGCGCGGGTGAGCGTGGACTACGGCCTCGCGCTCGGCATCGCTGTATTCCGAGTAGGTGAGGCCGAGGACGTCCATCTCTACCCCCGCCGTCACCAGCGCCACGACGGGATGCATGTGCTGCGGAATGCCCGGTGTGGTGTGCAGGGCAATGGCGGTCCAGACGGTATCGAGGTCGGCTTGGGCGATGCCGTGGCCGCGCAGAAAATCGCGGGCGGCGTTGGCGCCGTCGACTTCGAAGCGCTCGGTTTGGCTGCTGTGCCGATGGGTGAGGCCCATGTCGTGGAACATCGCGCCGGCATAGAGCAGCTCGGCATCGAAGCTCAGCCCGCGATGCTGTCCCGCCAGCGCGCCAAAATAGAAGACACGGCTGGAGTGGTGGAACAGCAAATCCGACTCGGTATCGCGCACCAACTCGGTGATCTCGCGGGCAAGCTTGCTGTCCGGGATGCGGATGCCGTCGATCGAGGGGTTCATGAATTGCTCCTGGTTTTTTTCGCTGGTCTACAGCTTATGAGAAGGCTAACGTTGTCTGCAAATGCCTTGATACGGCAAATACGGACATAACCCGGCATGAACGGACGTGGGATGCGAAGGAAAGCGAAAGCGATCGCCATTGTGGCGTTGGGAGGCGTGCAATTGCTCGATGTGGCCGGGCCGCTCGACGTGTTCGCCGAAGCGAATGCCCAGGCTGGTTACGGGCACTACGACGTAATGGTAGTCGCGGCCGCGCCAGGCGCCATCGCCAGCTCGTCCGGCGTGCGGTTGTTACCGGATCGCGTCATCGGCGTGGACGCCGAGATGGAGCTGGACACGCTGCTGATCGCCGGCCGCCCCAATGCGGTCGACCTGCCCGCGGGCGGCGAGGTAGTCGCGTGGTTGAGCCGACGTGCGGCACGGGTGCGACGGCTCGGATCGGTTTGCAGCGGCGCTTTTTTCCTGGCCGAGGCCGGCCTTTTGGATGGTCGACGGGTGACGACGCACTGGGCCGTCGCCGAGGAACTGGCGCGCCGCTATCCCTCGGTCACCGTGGATCCGGACGCGATCCACATCGCCGACGGGGCAGTCCGCACAGCCGCGGGGGTGACGGCCGGGCTCGATCTGGCGCTGGCGCTGGTGGAGGAGGATCTCGGGCACGAGATCGCCGTGCGGGTCGCCGGGCAATTGGTCATGTTCTTCAAGCGCCCCGGCGGACAGCTGCAATTCAGCCGCAAGGGAGAGGCTGTCCCGGCCGGGCGGGCAGCACTGCAGGAGTTGCAGCGGTGGGTCGTTGCCAATCCGGCGCTCGATCACAGCGTTGCAAGCCTGGCGGAACGGCTCGATCTCAGTCCGCGGCACTTCGCTCGGCTATTCCGCAGCGAGGTCGGGATCACGCCGGCGAGTTGGGTCGAAGAGGCACGGGTGAGCGCCGCGCGGCGATTTCTGGAGTTGGGTGAAGCGCCCAAGCAGGTTGCGGCGCTGTGCGGCTTTGCCGATGCAGATACGCTGCGCCGCGCCTTCGCGCGCCACGTCGGGGTCACCCCCGCCGAGTACCGCAAGCGCTTCGCACGGATCGCTGCCTGAAACCGCTGGGCGCGAATGCGGCAACGCTGACGTGACGGGGGCGGCCGGTCCGCGCGTCAGAACACGTACGCATCGAGGAATGCGTTGCGGAATTTGCCGTCCGGATCCGTGCGGCGAAGCAGCTCACGGAAGTCGGCGAGCCGCTCGTAGCGCGCCTCGACATCCCTCCCCGGCATGGTGAAGAGCTTGCCCCAGTGCGGGCGCGTGCCGAAAACGTTGAGTTGCGCCTCGATGACCGGAAGCACCTTGCTGACGGCGGCCCAGTCCTGTTTCCAGGTGAAATGGAAAGCGACGCTGTCCTGTCGGTAAGCCGGGCTCATCCAGAACCCGTCGGCGGCGATCGTGCGGATCTCAGAAACCAGCAGGTGGGGCGCGATCTGGTCCTGGATCAGTCGCAGTGCCTGCAAGGCGGCTGCGGCATCGGTGCGCGGAACAAAGTATTCCGATTGGAGCTCCGCACCGGCACTCGGCACGAACGCCATCCGGAAATGCGGCAGACGCTCATGCCATGGTCCGGCGACGCCCATCTGTTCGGTGGCCGGCGCGGGGTCGATCGAAGCGATGGGGTGGTAGGGCCGATCGGCGGGACGGGCTCCAAAAAAATCGCCTCCAGGGTGAGGAGCATCGGCGAGGCTCTTGAGCCAGACCTGGGCGACATGGTCACCCCGCCAGTGAGTGAAGGCGCTGACGCTATAGGCGCTCGAGGTCAGGGCATCGAAGTTCTCGACCAACTGCGAAAAGGGCAGATCGACGTAAACGTTCTGCCGCACCTCGAAGCGGGGGAGGATGTCCAGCGTCGTCCGCGTGACGATGCCGAGGCCGCCGAGCCCCACAACAGCGCCCTCAAAGTCCGGCTCTCCGCGGGAGAGCGTCACTATTTCGCCGCTCGCGGTGACGATCTCGAGGCTTGAGACCGCCGCGGCGAGGTTCATGTTCGTATTGCCCGAGCCATGCGTCGCGGTCGTGCAGGCGCCAACAACCGAGATGTGCGGCAAGGACGCAAGATTGTGGAGCGCAAAACCCTCCGCGTCGAGCAGGGGACACAGCTGGCCATAGGTGATTCCGCCCTCGACCGTGACGGTACGGGCGGCTTTGTCGAGGCTCACGACCCGATTGAGGTGCTGCAACGAGATCAGGTCTTCGTCCGTATCGGCGATGCGATTGAACGAGTGACGCGAGCCGAGGGCGCGCGCTTTGCGGGCATCACGGACGATATCCTGGACCTCGGCCACGGTCCGCGGGGTGTGGACGGATTTCGTGGCGTAGGTGATGTTCCCCGCCCAGTTGCGGATTGGCTCGTTCATCGACCTGAGCTGGGTTTGGGCGCTGGCGGCGCCGGGGTGGCAAGCGGCTATCCGTTGATAGCCGCCGCCGAGGCCTGAGGCAACTGGGTTCGCCCGGCGGCGTAAGGTGTTTCTGCTGACCCGACCTGTGATCTGCAGGCCTCGATCTCGTCGAAGCCAAAGGTTGGCTGGCGTAGCAGTCGCACCAGGTCGAGAACCTCGCGAAAACTTACACCTGTTTGCCGCGGCGTTTGAACAGCCGCCGAACACCGCCCCCAAACCCTTCGAAGACGATGTACATGACCGGCACGAACAGAACACCGAGAAGGGTCGCAACCACCATTCCCCCGAACACGGTCGTGCCGATCGACTGCCGGGCTCCGGCCCCTGCCCCCGTAGCGATGACGAGCGGAACAACCCCGATGATAAAGGCCAGGGCTGTCATCATCACCGGGCGATAGCGGGCTCGGGCGCCGTTTTCGGCAGCTTCGCGCACCGTACTCTGGTCCTCTTTCCGGCGCTCCTGCGAGAAGGAGACGATCAGAATGGCGTTCTTGGCGGCGAGCCCGATCAACAGCACCAAGCCGATCTGACCGTAGACATCGAGCGGGATCCCACGCAGGCCAATAGCTGCCAGGCCGCCGATCACGGCAAAGACGACCGGCACCATGACCGCCAGCGGCAGGGTCCAGCTTTCATAAAGCGCTACCAGGAACAGGAAGGAGAAAATGAGGGCGTACATGAATGCGCCCCCCTCCTGTCCAGCCGCCTGGAGCTCCTGATAGGAAAGACCGGTCCATTCGTAGCCGTAGCCGCTCGGGAGAGAGGTCTTGGCGACGTCTTCCATTGCTGCCATCGCCTGGCTGGAACTCGCGCCGGGCGCAGCGGCCCCGTTGATCACCGCCGCCGGGTAAAGATTGTAGGTGGTTGCGAGGTCCGTGCCCTGGATCGGGGTAACGGTCACAAGGCTCGAGAGCGGAACCTGGCCGCCGGTGCTATTGGGCACATAGAGTTCGCTGATGGCGGCAGTTGTCGCGCGGAACTGGGCGTCGGCTTCCACGATGACCTGGAAAATGAAATTCTGGTAGTTGAAATCATTGACGAACTGGCCGCCGAGATTGGCTTGCAGCGTAGCGTAGATCTCGGCCGGGGTAACGCCGCTGAGCGCCGCCCGGGCCGTGTCCACATGCACCTGCAACTGTGGCACGTCCGCCGAAAAGGCCGTGAACACCGAATGCAGGTTGGGATTCTGATTTGCGGCAAAAACGAAGGCGCGGATCACCGACGCAAGTTGTTGAGTGTTCTGCCCACCCTGCGCCTCGAGCACGAAATTGACGCCACCAGCCGAGCTGATGCCGGGAATGGCGGGAGGGTTGACGCTCGTGACTTCAGCCGTCGGAATGGCATTGAGAGCAGGCTGTATCTTGGCGATCACCGCGCTGACCGACTGGCTTGCGTCGCGTTGGTCCCAAGGCTTCATGATGACGATCAGTGAGCCGTATTCCGGGCCCTGCCCCGCGATGATGCTGAAGCCGCTCAGTTCGAGCGTGTGCGCGACCCCGGGCGTCCGGTGCATGAGCTGGCCGACCTGCTGAACGATCGCCTGCGTGCGTTCCAGCGAAGCCCCGCTCGGCCCATGTATGGAGACGTAGAAATAGCCTTGATCCTCCTCCGGCAAGAAGGCGCCTGGAGTCTTCACGAAAAGCATGTAGGTGGCGCCGAACGCCAGGATAATACCGACGATGCCCACGATCAGCCATCGTCCAAGGAAGCTCACGACGCTCACATAGCCGTCACGCAGAAAGTCGAAGAGGGTATTGAACCAGCGGAAAACGAAGAACTGCACCTTTTTCGGGTGACGCAAGATCAAGGCACAAAGCGCCGGGCTCAGCGTCAGTGCATTGATGCCCGAGATGAGGACGGACACCGATATCGTCACGGCAAACTGCCGGTAGAGCGCGCCCGTCAACCCGCTGACGAAGCCGACCGGCGCAAAAACGGCGACGAGCACCAGTGTGGTTGCGATGATCGGCGCAGACACTTCCTGCATGGCCCGCAAGGTCGCCTGCGGTACCGTCAGCTCTGGATGCTCTTCCAGATTGCGCGTGACGTTCTCGACCACAACGATTGCGTCATCGACGACCAGCGTGATCGCCAGGACAATCGCGAACAGGTTGACCGTGTTCATCGAATAGCCGAGCACGTAAAGCACGGCGAAGACGCCGATCAGCGACACAGGAATGGCGATCGCCGGGATCAATGTGGCGCGCCAGTCCTGGAGGAACATGAACACCACCAGGATCACCAGCACGAGGGTGATGGCCAGAGTATGAGTGATTTCCGTGATGCTGGCGGTGACGAAATTAGTCCCGTTGTAAACGACCGCGTATTTCAGACCGGGCGGAAAGTGCTGGGAAAGCTGTTGCATCTCCGCATTGACAGCGGTCGACACCTGCAAGGCATTGGCGTCGGGCGTCTGGTAGATCGCGAGCGTCGCCGATGGTGAGCCATCGAGCGCGGACGAGTTATTGTAGGCTTGCGCGCCGAGCTCGACCCGCGCCACGTCACCAATGCGCACGACGCCCCCGTCCGGGTTGGTGCGTACCACTATGTTTTCAAAGTCGGAGACGCTACTCAAGCGCCCCTCGGCGAGGATCGTGAGCTGCTGCTGTTGGTTGCCGCTTACCGGCGGCGCGCCGATCTGCCCCGCAGCGACCTGGATGTTCTGCCCTTCGATGGCCGTCATGACGTCCGTCGGGCCGAGGCCAAGCGCGGTCAGTTTTACCGGATTTAGCCAAACGCGCATCGCATATTGGCGTTGGCCGAGGATGGTGGTGAGACCTACGCCCGGGACACGGTCGATCAGCTGCTGAAGGTGAATGTAGGTGTAATTGGACAGGTAAATCTGATCATACCTGTTGTTCTCGGAGTAGAGATTGACCGCGAGAACAAAATTGCTCGAGGCCGCGCGGACTGTCAGGCCTTCCTGCTGCACCTCGGTCGGCAGTTGCGGCAGCGCCAGTTGAACCCGGTTCTGCACATTGACCTGATCGATGTTCGGATCGGTGCCGGGCGCGAAGGTGATCGTCAGGCTGTAGGTCCCCGCGCTGGCGCTCGCGCTCTGCATGTAGACCATGCCGGGCACGCCGTTCACCTGCACCTCGATCGGCTCGCCGATCGTCTTGGCGATCGTATCGGCGCTGGCCCCGGGATAGGTCGCCGAAATCGTGATTTGAGGCGGCAAAAGTTGCGGGTATTGAGCGACCGGGATGACCGAGAGCGCGATCAACCCCGCTAGCGTAATGACGATCGCGATGACGATCGCAAAATTCGGGCGGCTGACGAAAAGACCGGAAAGCAAAGGGCCTACTCCCCGCTGCGGGGTGTGGCCGCAGGCGCGGAACTGGTGCTGATCGCTGGCGCGGGCGCCGGCGGCGGCGGTTCGGGCGTTGCCTGTACTGTCTGACCGGGCGTCACCTTTTGCAGGCCGGCGACAACCACGCGCTCACCGCCCGAAAGCCCCTGTGTGACGATGAAATCCTCTCCGATCTGCTGGCCGAGCTGGAGCGGCCGCTGGATAACCTTGTTGTCGGGACCAATGAGCAGGACGTAACTGCCGGTCTGATCGGTCTGAATGGCGGCGACTGGCACAACCGGCCGGTTCAGGGGCTTGGCGCGATGAACACTGACGGTCACATAGGCGCCGGGCAGCAGCAACCGATTGGGATTGGCGAAATCGGCGTAAACGCTGAGCGTGCCGGTTAGCGTGTCAACCTGATTGCTGAAGAAGGCGATTTTGCCGGTTTGACCATAGGACGAGCCATCTGGAAGCGTCAGATTGACGGCCGTGCCGACGATCTGGCGACCGGCAGTTCCGGACGCCTGCTGAGTGGTGACCACCGTACTGTCACTGATCGCGAAAACGACGCGAATGGGGTCGAGCTGGACGATGGTGGCAAGCGGTGCCGTGCTCGGCGTGACGAGATTGCCTTTGGTCATGGTTACCGCGCCAATCTGCCCATCGATCGGCGAGGTGATGGTGCAGTATGCGAGATTGAGGTTTGCCTGCGTCAAGTTCGCCTGCGCGACGAGAACGCTGGCATTGTCCTGATCACGCGTTGCAAGTGCTGTATTGAGGTCCATCTGGGCCTCATAGCCCTGCGTGCCCAACTGAGCCGCCATCTGGTAGGCAGCCTCCGCCTGCTTTGCATTGGCCTGCGCCGACGCGACCTGCGCTTGGGCGGATTGAACGGCGGCCTGATATTGTGACTTGTCGAGCTGAAACAGAACGTCGCCCGTCTTGACGACGCTGCCCTGCTTGACCGCGACGTCATTGATGAGGGCGGTAACTCGGGGAACGACGTTCACGGTCTGGATCGCGACCACGTGGCCGATATACGACTGCGCGGGAGTGACGTTCTGGACGGCAACCGTAGCATAGGTGACCGATGGCGCAGGGCCTGGCGTCTGGGCGTTAGCTGCCGGCGGCATCAACAGTAATATGGAAGTAACAAGCGCAAGCAGCCCTGCTGCCGGGCACGTCCTCAACGGGATGAGTCTAAATATAAAGGAGACCGGCACGTCACACCTAACTACTTCTGGCGCACACAAATGAATCGCCAGCCCCACGATGGGTGACTGGCGCACGGAATTTCCACGAGACATTTCGGTCCCGCCAAGACTGCCAGAATGTTCGCGGGGGGATTTGATGGTCAACTATACACACGTTTGGGACGCGCCCACTTCGGTGCAACCTGCGGAAGACACTTGCCTATTTTGCGGCTCGCGGGTGGATGGCAGCGGCGCGGCTCGTCCTGGGAGGGAGAAAATTCAGGTGTCCAACCGCCGCCTCACCGGATCGGCGAGACCTCCGGCACGCGAGAATCAAACCAGCGGTGCCGGCAGAAAGGGGCGCTCAAGGCGTCCCTTCCTCGCAGGTCGACACTACTTCCACCGGCCCTTGAGCCAGTCGAGCATTTGGGCAGTTTCCTTTTCCTGGGCGGCAATGATCGCTTGCGCCATCTTCCGGGCGAAGGGATCCTTGCCGTATTTCAGTTCCGCCTCCGCCATGTCGATGGCACCCTGATGATGTGGGATCATGCCGCAGATGAAGGCGACGTCGATGTCGCTCGCCATCATGCCTTTCGTCATGTTCTCCTGCATCGACTGCATGCCGGCCATCATCGCCTGATGCGCCTGATCCATCGTGCCCGCTGGACCCATGACGCCCATGCCGTCCATCGAGCCTATGCTGTCCGGCTTGGTGGAGGCGGCCATATCGCTGCCGCCTGTGCAAACCGCCGGCAGGGTCCGCCCTGCATCGGGCGACATCTTCGTTTCGGCTGCTTGGGCAACGCCCAGCGTGCTGGCAAGGGTTAGAGCCGCAAAAGTGGCGGCGATGAGAATTTTCATGACAGATATCCTTTGGTCTTCGCGAGCAGCCACGCGGCGGATGCCACGGCCTCGGCTGTCAGTTCGCGTTCTGCACCTTCCTATCATGGTAAGGTCAAGTGCCGATCAGGTGAGATCGAATGCCGGGACGAACCGGGCACCGTTCCCCGCGCTGGGTTCCTATGACGCCACCTGCAGACCAAGGTATTAGCCTGCCAAACGAATACTCTAGCGGCATGACCGTCGGTAGAATGGAATAGACCATCCTCCGCGCGCTATTGTTGCCTGAAGCTGCAGACAGGGAGACAGGAAGTTGCTCTCTACAGCCTGTTTCCCGAGGAGAACCGATGTTCAACAATTACGCGGCCGCCGCCCGGCCACAGCACCATCACATGACGCAGATCGACCGAAGCGTCGAGAAAGGCGCGCGGCTCCTCGCCGAGACCCAGCAGAAGGCCAATGAACCCATCGCCCAGGCCTTCGTGGCCGATCTGCCGGGGCTGGGCGCGCGGCTCGTGCTCTATTCCGAGGAGCTGGCCTGGAACACCGGGCTCGTCCACCATCGGGTCGCGTTCTCGGTCAACGACAAGCCCTTTGACGTAATTCTCGAGACCAATTCCCAGCCTGACTGGATTACGACCGCCGATGCGCGCCAGGCTGCCGCCAGGGCCGTCCTAGAGAAGGTCTCGGGTGCCGTCTGGGACCAGATCATTCAGACGGGAGCACTCCGCTAACCGGTATTCTACCGGCTTGGCCGAAGCTGCGATCATCCCGTTCCCATAGTTCCCGCCGGCATATTCAGTCCGACACCGCCAGTGAACGATCGAGAAAATCGCGGACCCAGTCGCCGAGAAGGCTAACGGAAAGCGTGGTCATGAAGATCACGAAACCGGAGGGAATGCCGATCCACCAGGCGGTTGCGAGATAGTCCCTGCCCTCGCCCAGCATCAGTCCAAGACTGGTTTGAGGCGGCTGCACGCCGAGGCCGAGAAAGCTCAGCGAAGTCTCCAGCAGGATCACCTCGGGGAAGTTGAGCGTCACCTGCACGACGAGCACGCTCAGGATGTTGGGGAGCACGTGCCGGAGATAGACCTGGGCCGGATGGACGCCCAGCGTCCTGATCGCAAAGGCGTAGCCCTGGCCGTTCGTTGAAAGCACCAGTCCGCGGGCGAGACGGGCATACGTTTCCCAGCCATAGAGGCCCACCATGAACAGGAACAGCACAAAGCTGTCGCCGAAGAAGGCAAGGATGGCGAGGCAGATGATCAGGAACGGCACGCTCGCCTGAAAATCGACCAGTACCATGATGACGTCGTCGACCCAGCCCTTGAAGTGGGCGGCGACAATGCCGGCCAGGGTGCCGGAGACGGCCCCGATTACCGTGCCAACGAGGGCGATCATGATACTGGTGCGCGTTGCGTAGAACATTCGGCTCAGTACGTCGCGGCCAAGGCCGTCAGTGCCCAGGAGGTGCGCCGTGGTGCCGCCCATGAAGGCGGGCGGCTTCAACCGATGCAGGAGGCTCTGGTCGGCATAGCCATATGGCGCAAGCACGTTGGCGAACATGGCAATGATGACCATTGCCGCCAGCCAGCCAATGCAGAGCATGATCGAAAACGGCGGCAGTTTTCCGCACACGCGGCGGGCTGCGGTCGGTTCGGCAAGGGCCGGGGAGCCATTGGCCGTAACGTTTTGGACGCTCATCAACTGGCTCCCTTGGTTCGATAGGTTTCGATCCGCGGATCGAGCCAGCCGTAAGTGAGATCGACCGCCAGATTGACGATGACCATGGTGAAGGCGATCAGCAGCACGATGGCCTGAACAACGGCAAGGTCACGCATCGAAACCGAGTTGACGAGCAGCATGCCCACCCCTGGCCAGCTGAATACCGGTTCGAGCACAACGGCTCCGCCGATCAGGCCACCGAGCCGGAGGCCGACGACGGTCACGACAGGAATTGCCGCATTCGGCAGCGCATGCCGCATCACCCGGGCGCGGTGCGAGAGGCCCTTGGCCCAGGCAGTCCGCATAAAGGGCTGGTGCAGCACTTCGAGCAGGGAGGATCTGGTGAAGCGGGCAATAGTGCCCGCCGCCCCGGTGCCAAGGGTGACAGCCGGCATGATCAGGTGCCATATGCTGCCGGTGCCTGAACTGGGAAGCCAGCGCAGCGTCATGGAAAACAAGAAGATCATTAAAATCCCGAAGAAGAAGTTCGGGAGGCTGTGGCCGAGGATCGTAAATCCCATGGTGGCGCGATCGATCCAAGTGCCGCGCCGTAGCGCGGCTATGATGCCGGCGGGCAGCCCAAGCAACAGCGTGATGGCGAAGCCAGCGAGGCCCAGCTCCAATGTCGCCGGAATGCGCTCGACAACGACCTCCAGCGCGGGACGGCCATCGCGGAATGAGACGCCGAAATCGCCGTGGCTGATCGCGAGCAGATAGCGCACGAATTGCTCCGGCAAGGATTTGTCGAGGCCCCATAGCTGCCGGTAGCTGTCGATGACGCTGGCCGGCAGATCGTCCGAAACCATGCGCTGCACGGGATCACCCGACAGGCGCAGCACGACGAAGACGAAGGTCACCGCCAGAAACAGGGTGACCAAGCCGCGCAGCAGCTTGGTCAGAAAGAAACGCGCAGTCATGCCGCCCAGGCCCCGCTTCCCGAGGTCCAGCCGCAATCGGTGATGGCGCGGCCCTCTACCAGCCACTGCTCTAGATATTGCTCGTGCGTACCGGCGCGGGCGCTGAGCGTATGGCGGGTGAACTCCGGCACGCGCCCGTCGGCGACCAGCGCTTCCGTCAGCACGCGGCCGGTAACGCCTTCCATCGGCAGTCCCAGCACGTTGAGGAGCGTCGGCGCGATGTCCGGCAGCCAGCACGGCACTTCGGTCACCAAATTCTGGCGGAAGGCCGGCCCGTTGGCCGCCAACACGGTGGACAACTCACCGCGGTTGAGCCCGCCATGCATGCCGCCGCCGGGCTCGATGTGGGCTGCAAAGAAGCAGGCGTCGATTGCACTGGCGTTCTCGGTGGCGGGCGGGGTGGCGCGGAGGGTGAAGCCGAAGGTTGCCCCGCGACGATGGCCGCCGCTGACCGCCGACCAGGGCAGCGCCCCCTCGATCGCCTCGCCATCCGGCCCTTCAGCGAAGATGAGGCCGCAATACGGCCGATCCGCCAGGCGCTGAATCAGCTCGCCGAGCGCTTGCGGGTTCGCATCATCGAGGTAAAGCCCGTTGAACGAGCCGACCGAAAGGCGATCGCCGTAGTCCGCGAGGTCTTCGGCCGGGTTGGTCTGGCGAACGCCAGTGATCTGGCCGTGATCGGACATGACGAGCAGGTTTTCGGGCCCCTGCCCGCTCTGCCACCAGGCAACGATGCGTCCGAAGGCAGCGTCGGCGCCGCGCTGCGATTGTTCGGTCTCTGCCCCAAGGACACCAAAGGCATGCGAGGTGCTGTCGGGATCCGACATCCAGAAGATGCAGAGATCGGGATCGAACTGGGGATAGGTGATCTCCATCAGCACCTTGGCAGCGTAGTCCAGACGCGCCGTATTGGGCGTTGCCCCGGCCGGCACCGGACCGAATTTGTCTACCGCCGCCCGCTGCATCTCCGGCGTGCTGATCGGTTCGCCATAGACGGAGAACACCGGATGCCCGATTACGCGCGCCTTGTGGTTCATCATCCAGGTGGCGCCGGGCGAGGCGGTGCTGACAACCGCCATGGTTTTCCCCGCAGCGGCCAGCCGCTCGCCGAGCGACTGCCGGTCGATCAGCTGGCCGATGGCATCGGCCGCCATCAGGTCTTCATAACGTGCGGTCTGGAACGGGCGCCCCGCAATGGCGGCCGGATGAATGTACTGGTTGGCGACGAGGCCGTGGTCGCGCGGAGGCGACCCGGTCACCGTGCTCGTGACCGCCACCCGGGTCTCGCTCGGAAAAATGCTGCGGCTGTTGATGAAATTCGTACCCGCCTGCATGAACGCCGCGAGATTGGGCATCAACTCCGCGGTCGCGCGATCGCGCCTCAGACCATCGAAGGTGACGACGAGAGTGCTGCCCTTTTTCATGGGGTAGAATCCTTTAGAACATTCAGTTGGTGGAGATCGGCCCGCGCCAGCGCGGGATCGTTGACGAGCACGCCGCTGATGCCAAGTTCGGCGAGGGCTCCGAGATTTTTTGCGTCGATGTCGCCAGTCTTTTGGTCGGTTCCCCGGCCGCCGGCCGTGATCCAGACCGGCACCCCGAGCTCGCCTGCTGCCGCAAGTCTCTGGGCAGTGACTTCGCTCTCCCAGAGCCGCAGCAGGCTGCAACCGGCATCGATGAAGGCCGTGCCCTGCTCAGGCTGTGGGGTGAGACCAAGGAGCGCCTGGTGGCCGAGCGCCTTCACGGCCGCGACCGAAGCTTCAGCGTGGAGACCCCACACGATCCGGCGCGCCTCCGCCCGGCCTATGATGTCGTGGAGTATGGCGAGGGCCTCGGGGCGCTCGTCCTTGACATCGAGCATGATGCCCGTCGAGGCCGGGATGGTCTCGAGCGCCTCGATCAGTCGGGGCGCCAGTGATTGACCTCCCGCTTCGATCCCCTCGATCTCTTCATAGGGCAGACCAGCGATCCGCTCGGGGCGCCCGGCCAGGCGGAGAAGATCGGCATCATGCAGGCAGACACACTGCCAATCGGCCGTAAAGCGGACATCGACTTCAATGAAATCAGCCGCGGCTTCGACTGCAGCCCGCCAGGCTGCCGGCGAATTCTCGCGATGGGCGGACGAAAAGCCCCGATGGGCGATGATCGAGATCATGAGAGGGCTCAAGCCTGGATGAGGGGAGTGGTCTGGGCGGCCGGCTCGGCCGCGGCCAAGCCCATGTCGCGCCGCCGACGCTCGGCAGGCGAGCGTGCCGGGATGGCGGCGAGCAGCCGGCGCGTGTACTCCTCCTTCGGGTTGGAGAACAGCGCCTCGACGCCGCCGCTTTCGACGATCCGACCGCGATGCATCACCGCGACCCGGCGGCTGATGTGCCTGACCACGCCGAGATCGTGGGAGATGAACAGCATGGCGATGCCGAACTTTTGCCGCAGGTCCATCAGCAGGTTGATGATCTGCGCCTGAACGGACACATCGAGCGCGCTCACCGCCTCGTCGCATACCAAGAGTCGCGGCCTCAGGATCAACGCCCGCGCGATCACCGCCCGCTGCAACTGGCCGCCCGACAACTGGTGCGGATAACGGCCGCCCATGGCGCCGAGCCCAACCAGGTCCAGCATTTCGTCGACCCTGGCGTCCCGCTCGCCGCGCGCAAGCCGCTCATGCGCGTCGAGCGCTTCGGCAATTTGGGTGGCAATCGTCAGGCGAGGATCGACAACCGCGGTAGGATTTTGGAACACCATCTGCACGAGGCGCCGTTGCCGCCGCCATTCCCGACTGCCGACCGGGGCATAGGCCTCGCCGGAAAACCAGACGCGCCCGGCGCTCGGCGCCTCGATGCCCGCTGCGATACGGCCCAGCGTCGACTTGCCGCTGCCGCTCTCCCCGACGATGCCGACCGTCTCGCCTGGCTGCACCTCGAGGCTCACCGTGTCGACGGCACGAAAGCCCGTCCCACGGCCGAACAGGGAGCGGTCCACTACGTATTCGCGCACGACCGAGTCGATAATCAGTCCGCCTTCGGTCATGCCGGCGCCCCCGATGCAAGATGACAGGCAACGAGCAACCGCCCGTCCGAAACAGGGTCGAGCCTGGGCGTCCTGGTGCTGCAGATCGACAACACGCTCGGGCAGCGCGGCGCGAAGGCGCAACCTGCCGGGCGCGCCTTCGGCGAGGGCACCACGCCCTCGATCGCCGCCAGTCGGCCCTGACCGCTCTCGCCGTTGACCCGGCAAGCCATCAGCGCCCGCGTATAGGGATGGCGCGGCGCGTCGAATAGTTCGTCCACCGGCCCCTGCTCCACGATACGGCCGGCATACATGACCGCCACGGTGTCCGCGATTTCGGCGACGACGCCGAGATCATGGGTCACCAGCACCAGCGCCATGCCGGTCTCACCCTGCAGCCGCTTCAGCAGCCGCAGGATTTGCGCCTGAATGGTGACGTCGAGCGCCGTAGTCGGCTCGTCCGCGATGAGTAGCTTCGGGCGGCAGGCGAGACCCATGGCGATCATCACGCGCTGGCACATGCCGCCGGAAAGCTGGTGCGGATAGAACTTGGCATGCCGCGCCGGCTCCGGGATGCCGACGTGATCGAGCAGCGCCAAGGTCTCCCGCTCAGCCTCGCCGGCACTCTTGCCGGTGTGGATCAGGATGGCCTCGGCGATCTGCCGGCCGACCCGCTGCACTGGATTGAGCGCCGCCATCGGATTCTGGAAGATCATAGCGACATCGCGGCCGCGCATCTGGTTGAGTTCGCGCTCAGGCCGACCGACAAGCTCCTCGCCGAAGAGCTTGACCGAACCGGATTTGATCGAGAGCGGCGCACTGAGCAACTGCAGCGCCGCCATGCAGGTAAGGCTCTTGCCGCAGCCGCTCTCGCCCACGAGGCAGAGCGTTTCGCCCGGACGGACGGACAGCGATACGGACTGGACCAGATCGTAACCGTCCGTGCCCACCGTCAGGCCAGAGACTTGCAGTGCGGCATCCGCGAGGGGGGGCGATGGGGAGACAAGGTCGAGGGAAGCTGAGCTTCCCCCGACCTCCAAGGTATTTCTCACGAGACGATTTTCCCGTCGGCGAGGTTATAGGGGCGCAGGTCCATGTAGTAGAAGGTATAGGGCTGCCACTTCAGCGACTTGCGGACGCCATAAGTTTCGAGCGGCTGGTAGAGGATGGTGCCCGGAGCCTCATCCTCCCAGATATCCAGCAATTGCTTGGCCAGCGCCTGGCGCTTGGGCAGGTCGACCGTGGTCTCGAGTTCGGTGCCCACCTGGTTGAACGTGGTGGGCGCCCAGGTCTTCCACTGTTGCTGCGCGCCGCCATGTGGGCCCCAGGAGACCCAGATCGCGCCGAGCGGATCAGGGTAGCGGGTCGAGTTCGACCAGTTGCGCACCATAAGCTTGTCGTTGGGAAGCGAATCCAGCGCGTCCGTGACATTCAGCGTGGCGTTGACACCGACGGCCTTCCACATCTCGATGATCGCCTGTGCCGCCGGCACTGCGTTGAGGTAGTAGTTCGGCTGCGTGGCATAGACGATCTCGTCGCCTTTATAGCCGGCGTCGGCCAGCAGCTTGCGCGCCTTGTCGGGGTTGTATTCAAAGCCCGGCCGCTTGGGATCGTACATGTCGCCGAACTCGGGATACTGGTGGCCGTTCGGAACGACCGCCTTGCCGCCCCAGAGCGCATCCACCAGCAGCTTGCGGTCGATGGCGAGGTTGAGCGCCTGCCGGACGCGCTTGTCCTTCAACACCGGATTAAAGGTGTTGTAGACCAGCACGTGCGAGTTCGCGAGCACGACGCTGCGCGTCTCAATGTCGGTGTACCCGTTGATCTGCGGGATCTGGTCCGGCGACACATTGGTGATGACGTCGAACTCGCCGCTGACGAGGCCGGCAACGCGGACGGACGGTTCCGGCACTTTGCGAAAGGTGACGGAGGCAACCGTCGGCTTGCCGCCGAAATAACCATCATTGGCGACGAGCTGCACATGCTGGTCGGTCTTGTAGTCGGCGAGCTTGAAGGGGCCGGTGCCCACGGGGAAGTGGGGAAGACCGCCATCGGTTGCCGCCTTGGCCTGCCAATCGGCCTTGTTGACGATCCACGACGCCCAGGAAGAAAGGCGTTCCTCGATCAGGGGATCGGGGTGCTTGGTGACGATGCGGATGGTCAGCGGATCGACGATATCGATGTGGTCGATCACCGAGAAATAGGCCTTGGCCTCGGGCAGCTTGGCCGTTGGGCCCAGTATGCGCTCAGGCGAAAAGGTGAAGGCTGCGTCCTCAGCCGTGAACGGGGCGCCATTGTGGAAGAGCACATTGGGCCGCAGCTTCAATTCCAGGGTGGCGTCGTCGAGCCGCTTCCAGCTCTCGGCCAGGCCCGGCACCAATGCGGAGCCGCCGCCGCCCGGCTGCGACAGGAAGTCGCGACGAATCAACGTGTCAAACATCGAATACGTGATGCGAGTGCCAACGTTGGAAAGTTCCTTGGCCGGCTCGAGCGTCGCCGGAAGATCCGCGACGCCAATCTTCAGGTCCGACCTGACGCCGGTCGCTGAAAAGCCTGGCCTGGTCGCCATCAGCAGCGTCGTGCCGGCCAACCCCGCCAAAACCGAACGCCTGCTTATGTTAGTCATGGTCATACGCCTAATCCCGCTAGTGATGGCGAGGCTCTCTAGGGGCTAACGGTAACAGTCGGATGACAGGACTGTGATGGTCTGGATAAGGGCGTTCGCCTGCCCCGTCGCCATTCGCCAATTCCGAGTGCCAGCTTTGTTCGGAAACGGGTGGACGCGACGTTCGGCAGGCTCGACGTGCCGCCTTGCGTAACGCATAGATCGCCCAGCGCTCCCGGCAGATGGCATTCCATGTACGACCTCACCCTGCAAACCATGCTGTTCCAAGGACTGTCGTTGCTGATCATTGCAGCGGTGAATGGGTTCGTCGTGAGCCTCGTGAGCAAGGCACTGGGCGATCCCGGGCCCGCCTATGACGGTCGGCTGACGCTTAATCCCTTCCCTGCAGTGGATATTCTGGGCGCCTTGGGCGCGCTGGTTTTCGCGCTTGGCTGGATCAAGCCCGTCGTGCTCACGCCGAAGGACCTGCAGCCGAGGGGTTGGGGCGCTGCGGCAATCGTTCTCGCCGGCTCGCTCGCTGTCGCCATCCTCGCGGTGCTCGTCAGCCTGCTGCTGCCCGTCGTGGCGTTGACTTTCCCGAGCACGGGGGCGCCGCTGGGACAGGACTTCATCGCCAAGTTCGTCCATGCGGCCTTGGGGTTTGCCTTGGTCAATCTCATTCCGTTGCCGCCGCTTGCGGGGGGCTACTTGCTAGATGCACTTTGGCCGGCGGGCGCAGCGTTCCTGCGCAAATACGCAATCATCGTCGGCATCGTGCTGCTGGGACTTCTGGCGACGGGGTATCCGACGCTCATCGCGGATTTCATCATCGCGCCGGCCGTCAGCTCGTTGATGCACACGTAGAATCGTGGCTACGGGCCCTCGCCCGGCGCGCCTACGACGCCATACTTCTTGAGGACCGCCGCAAGGCGTCCGTCAGCCTGCATTCGATCGAAGGCATCGTCGACGGCGCGCTTGAGGGTCAAATCGCCTTTCCAGAGGCCGAACACCAGGGGATATCTTTCAAGCGGCGCTGGCAGCGGGCGGATGAGCCAGTTTTTGCCCGTACTGAGCGACTCGCCCATCAGCGCCTCGGTGATTCCCGCATCGAATGCGCCCGTGGCGAGGCCCTGGACCAGCTCGTCGCCTGTCCGCAAGATGCGCATCTGGACGCCCTGGCTCCGGAGGTAACTTGCAAGGGCGATGCGGTTGAAGCCCTGGACTGTCGCCAATACGCCAACGCTACGGCCTTCGAGGCTCGGGAGCTCTTTAGGCGAGATCGCGACCCAGCCGGTCTCCGCATAGGAAGGGCTCACCTCGAGGAACGACCGCGTTTGCGTCGAATCGACCAAACCGCCAGCGACGACGGCGCATTGGGCGCGGGTAATGCCCCAGCTCTGCGGGTCGAAATCCTCCCCCATTGAGGCGATGGTGTTGAGCTGGAGTTTCACCCCAATGGCACTTGCGATCTGCGTCAGCAGCTCGACTTCAACCCCGGGTCTTTGCGGATCGCTCATGACCAGCGGCTCGCGCTCCGCCGGGACACACGCCGTCAGCGTGCCGTCGGCTTTGACCTCGGAGAGCGACGTGTCCGGCGGCAGCAAAGAGACGGCGCAAAGCAGCAGGATACCAAGGATGATCCAGCTATATTGCCGCGTTAGGGCGACGACCCGCCGCACGACCATCAGCTCCTGCGGAATTCGGCGAGGGCGATGCCGAAGAACAGCACGCACATGCCAAGCAGCACCAGCATGCCCATTTTCGGATCGAACTGGTTGAAGTGGATGAGCGCGCCACGCAAGGCATCGACGGCGTAGGTCATCGGGTTGATCTGCACCAGCGTGATCAGCCACTCCGGATAGACCACGACCGCCTGCGCACGGGTCAGCCCCGGATCGATCGGAAAGATGGAGCTGGAGAGAAAATAAAGCGGCAGGATCACGGCGTTGGAGAACACGCCAAAACCTTCGAAGCTGCGGATGCGATTGGCAATCACGATGCCGAGCGAAGTCAGCCCGAAGGCCAGCAGCGCCATCAGCAGCAGTCCGTACCCTATATCGGCGGGTGCGATCGAGACATCGGCGAAGCGGGCGAGGATCAACACCAGGCAGCCGTGGAAAAAGGCGACGGTCGCCCCGCCCAGCACCTTGCCGAGCAGGATAAGCGAGCGCGGCAGCGGCGAGACCAGCACCTCGCGGAGGAAGCCGAACTGGCGGTCCCAGATCATCGACACCGCCGACTGCACCGATGTGTACATGATGTTGAGCGCGATAACGGCCGGGAAGATGAATTGGAGGTAAGTGAAGGGGACAATAAAGCGGACCTCTCCATAAACCTCGCCGCGGAAATAGGGATTCAGGCCGATGCCGAGGATCAGCACCCAGAGCAGCGGACGGCTGATGCCGCCGATGAGCTGGCCGCGATCACGCGTGGCCCGCTTCACCTCGCGCAACCAGATGGCATAAACGCCACCAACATCAGATCTGAGCCGACGGCTGAACGTCTCGGGCGCCTCGGCAAAGGGGCCCGGGTTCATCGTGTGTGCTCCCCACCCTGCCGGGCGAAAGCGAGCGTTCGCTCCCGCGGTCCGGCGAGCTGGTCCTTGGCGCCCCTGCCGGTGAGCGCAAGGAAGGCCCCCTCAAGGCTCGAGTGCTCGTAGGAGAGTTCGCGCAGCCGCGTGCCGTATTGACCGAGCAGCGCGTCGACGAAGGCGGTATCCGGCACCGTGAAAACAAGGGCCTCGCCGCGCTCGCTGGCGCGATCGGCAAATTGCGCAAGTAGTTCGTTTCGCGTGGCCTCATCGCGCGGGACCAGACGCAAGCTCTCGGATCCGTATTGGGCCTTGAGGTTGGCCGGGGTATCCAGCGCGCCAATCTTGCCGTGGTCGATGATGCAGACCCGATCGGCGCCTTCCACCTCCTCGACGTAGTGGGTGGTGACGATGATGGTGAGTTCGCGTTCGGCCCGGAGCCGTTCGATATGACGCCAGACGGTTCCGCGCGACTGCGCGTCGAGTCCAACGGTCGGTTCGTCCAGGACAAGGACCCGCGAATCGTGCACCAACGCCCGGGCAATCTCGAGCCGCCGCCGCATCCCCGATGACAGTGCCCGCGCAACCGTGTCGCGCCGCTCCGTCAACTCCACGATATCGAGCAATTGTGCTATCCGCTCGCGCCGGATCGCAGCCGGCACGCCATAGACGAGGCCGTGGAATTCAAGGTTTTCATAGACGGTAAGGCGGTCGTCGAGGCTGGATTCCTGGAACACGACACCAAGATTCTGTCGGGCTCGGCGTGCATTGCGTACGACGTCGGCGCCCCGGACGGTCACGCTGCCGCTATCGGGCTGCAGGATGGTGCAGAGGATGTGCAGCAACGTCGTCTTACCGGCCCCGTTCGGCCCGAGCAGCGCGAAAAACTCGCCATCCCCGATTTCGAGGCTGACATCGTCGAGGGCGACGGTCCTGCCGTAGCGTTTGCTAATACCGGTGAACTCGACGGCCGGCGGCATATCGGGGGGGCTGGCGCTCATTGGGGAAGCTTGGCCGCGAAGTGGTTCGTCGTGATGATCTTTTCGATCGTGCCGTCGGCGACGAGGCTCTGGATCGCCTGATCGACACTGCTGCGCAGGAAGGTGTTCTTGCTCAACAGCACGGCCCCCACCGGAATGGTGGCGTCCGGCAGCGGTGCGGACGAGATGACATGCAATTCACTGAAGGCGGGGTTGGTCTTGGCCAGTGCCGCGAGCGATGGCGCCCACACTAGGGCCGCAGCGGTCTCGCCGTCTGCAAGTGACTGCAGAGCCATACGGTCGTCCCCCATGGGATAACGCGGCCATCGCTGGTCGTCGGGCAGGCTGTCGAGATACTGCACCAATCGGAAATCGGCAGTGGTGCCGACAGTCGGACCCAAGGGCCTATCCCTGGGAATGTCGGAAAGCTGTTTATAGGCGGGGTCCTTGGCCACCATGACATAGCCGACGTCATAATAGGGTCGGGTGATGGTCAGCCAATCCGGATAATCGTCCGCCAGAAGCTTGAAGCCGAAGTAGATGTCGCAGTCGGCGAGCAGGTGACGATACATTTCGTCAAGATCGCTCTGCGTCGACGGATCCTTGATCACCGTTACCTGGGCTTGGATCAGCAGCGCGCCGGCAATTGCCTCGCCGATCTGCTGGTCGACCTGCCAGGCAGGATCGCGTGGATCGACGCAGAAGTTCAGTGAGTAGTTGTCCCGGTTGCGTCCGAACGTGGCTTCGTCGGGAACGTACGGGGTGTCCTGCGCCATTGTGGGGGCCACAGCGACAACGCCAAGCACAACAGCCAACAAGGCACGGCCAAGGGCGCGCGCGGAACGGGTCATCACTACCAAAATCTCATGAAACGGAATTGCGGGCGGCACGCCGCCGCCCGCAACCATTGGCGTTTTAGTTAGCCGCCGCCGTCTTCGCGGTGTCGGAGTCGGGCAGTGCGAACACCCAGAGTGAGGAACCCGTCTGCGGGACCGCGATCTGCGGCGCCAGGGTCGCAAGCGAGGTGGTCTGGCTTGAGCCATTACCGACCGAAACCGCGACATACTGCTTACCGTTCACGCTGTAGCTGATCGGGAACGAGTTCACTGCATTGCTGGTGCGAATCTGCCACAGCACCTTGCCGGTCGCCGCATCGAAGGCCCGGAAGTAGCGGTTCCAGTCGCCGCCGAACACCAGGCCGCCGGCGGTCGGCAGCACGGCGCTAGTCATCGGCGCCGCCTGGCGGTAGCTCCAGGTGGTTGACTGATCGGTGAGCTTCACCGCGTCGACGCGACCAATCTTGCCGTCGCCATTCGGCACCGGGAAACGGGCGAAGGTGGCGCGACCGCCGCCAGTATAGATCTGGCCTTGGTCAAGCGGCTGCGGCGTCGTGTTCGAGCAGAACTCGTTGAGCGGCAGATACATCGTCTGGTTCTGCGGATCATACGCAGTGGCCGGCCAGCCACGCCCACCGGGGTCGGCCGGGCAGTTGACCGTGGTCGCCCCGATATGCGGGATCGCCTGCGGGTTGATGGTCTTGTCGCCGGTCTTGGGATCGATCGCGGTGACGACGTTCTGCGGCACGGTCTGCTTGGCCCACAGCCACTTGCCGTTGTCACGGTCGAGCGACTCGATGATGCCGAGCTTGCCGGCGGTCACGACCTGCTTGGTATCCTTGCCGTTGACCGGCAGATCGACCAGCAGGCGCTCAAAGATATAGTCGAGATCCCAGGTATCGGTCTTGAGGTACTGATGGTACCACTTGATCTTGCCTGTATCCGGATCGATCGCGAGGGTCGAGTCGGTGTAAAGGGCGTTGTTGGTGATGCCCTTTTCCTTGCTGGCCGGGAGCAGGCCGTTGATCTCGGCGATCCACGGGTACGGCTGGGCGACGCCGTAGTAGACAACCTTGTTATCCGGATCATAGCTGCCGGCGATCCAGACGGAGGCGCCGTAGCGATTGTCGAGCGGAATGCCGTTCCAGGTATTATTTTCTGAGCCGGTCCGGGCAATGGTGTAGTCGCGCCACAGCTCGGTGCCATCCTTGGGGCTATAGGCACCGATGAAGCAGCCACCGGGCTCGGCGCTGCCGCAACCGGTCATGCCCTGAATGATCTTGCCATCGGCAATCATCGGGCCGGCCGAATAGCGATAGCCTTTGGACCAATCGGCAGTCGTCTTGTCCCAGAGCAGCTTGCCGGTCTTGAGGTCAAGCGCGATGAGATGCACGTCCGACGTCGCCACGATCAGCGCGTTGCCGTAGATGGCCATGTTGCGCTTGGCGAGATTGTTGCCGGCGGCGGCGATCAGCGGCTGCGGCAGGCTGCGCTGGTACTGCCAGAGCAGATCGCCCGTGGCGCCATCGAGCGCCTGCACGGTGTCGCCCGCATTCTGGATGTAGAGAATGCCGTCGTGGACGATCGGGGTGGTTTCGTTCGGGCCGAGTTGAAGCGCCCAGGTCCAGGCGACCGACAGGTCCTTGACGTTCTTGTTGTTGATCTGGTTGAGCGGGCTATAGCCCCAACCATTGTAGGTGCGGCGCCACATCAGCCAGTCGCTATCCGACGGCTTGAGCAGCGTGGCGTCGGTCACCGGCGTGACCTTGTCCAGCGGGCTGGATGCGGTTTGCGCCATGCTCGGCAATACGCTGAGCATGAGCAATGCTGCGCCGATCGCGGAAGACGCGAGCAACACACTCTTATTCATGGGTAGATCCTCCAAAGCGCGCATAAACACCACCGCCGGCGCGACGAGAGTCGACCGTTTCGGTACAGTGACCGGTGCAATGATGGCTGCCCGGAAATGATGCGCCTTGCTTATTGGGACGTCAACGTGGATTCAGGCAATTTTGTGCAGCCGGGACGCCCGGATAGTTACCGATCCTTCACCGTTGCGAAAAATCGAGCAGCGGCAAGGGAATAGACGGCCGGTCGCCCTCGGAAAGCCGCTGGTCAAGCGGTCAAGAGGTCGCGCGTCTCGCACAAATAGTTGATCGCGCGACTTCATGCCGCCGCCACACTTCTGGGCGTTCCGAGGCGATCCACGGGTTGACGCAGCAAGGCGAATACCGGACTGTAATGTCGTTCGGCTCTTCGCCGGCCAGCATCCTCCGAGGAATTTATGATGGTTTTTCGTCGCTTTACCGCGGGTATTCTTGTGCCCGCATTGGCTTTGGCATGTGGTGTGGTGATGTCCGGCACCGCGCTCGCCCAAATGGTTACCCCCCTGGTCATCGCCAATCCGACCAAGCCGGCTGCGCCGAAGGCGGGCGGGAGCGGCGGCCCAGTGGTGGCGGCTACCTTCACCCAGGCGCAGTCAAACCGCGGTGCCGACACTTACACGCAGAATTGCGTCGCCTGCCACGGCCCCAATCTTAATGACGGCGAATTCGGCGGCCCGCCGCTGATCGGAACCGAATTCGACCAGAAATATTTCAACCAGACCGCCGATACGCTTTACGGCTTCATGAGCGCCGCCATGCCGCCGGATCGCCCGGGCCAGCTGACGCCCCAGGCATATGCCGATATCGAGGCCTACATCATGAGCCGGAATGGCGTGCAGCCGGGCACTACTGAGCTGCCGTCGAACCTGACAACGCTTGCGACCCTCACCTTGAAGCAGTGAGCCTTGGCTCGCGGTGGTGGCAGGCATGCCCGCCATCACCGTTTCAGCTACCAGCTCGCGCCCAAGGGCGCTCCCACCGCGAGATCGTGCCGACGGCCCCGCGGCTTATCCAAACGTGAACGCGAACGCCTCGACGCCCGGGCCGAGAAACTCGATTTCGAACTGGCGATCGTCGATGGGTCCCGGCTGCCGGATCAACTGGTAGAGGCGCTGCTCCGACACCGTGCCGTTGCCTTGCTCGTCAATATCGGCCCCGTGCGCCGCGCCCGGCGGCTTGCCATCGATGCGCACGCGAAAGTCCACGGGAGCGCCCGACGCTGCCGGGCCCATGACAAGATGAAGATCGCGGGCGTGAAACTTGTACGCGATACCTCCATCGGCGGCGTTCAGCTTGATGGCATCGCCCCTGACCGTCCAATCGCCGGACAGCGCCCAGTCGTTGAGGCGCAAGTCGTGCGGAAGTTGGTATGTGCCAGGAACATCGAAGGCGATGTCACCGGGCGAGGCAAAGTCCTCGGTGCGCTCATAGCCGACATAGTTTTCCCCGGACCTGAGGTCGTCCCAATCGGCGGCCGCTTCGATGCCGCCGGCATCGACCGATACGGGCTCCATATCAAGGCCGGTCGCCCCCGCCTCCGCCAGCAGCTCCTGGATGACCATCTCGGATTGCCGATATGAGCCCTCGCCGAACTGCTGGTAGCGAACCCGCCCTTCAGCATCGATGAAATAGAGCGCCGGCCAGTACTGGTTGCCAAATGCCTGCCAAATGACGTGCTCACTATCCAGCGGGACCGGGTACTCGATCCGCATGTTCTTGACGGCCTGGCGAACATTGCCTGGGTCTTTCTCGAATTCGAACTCGGGGGCATGAACGCCGACGACCACCAACCCCTTGTCCCGGTATTTTTCGGCCCAGGCCCGGATATAGGGCAGCGTGCGCAGCCAGTTGATGCAGGTGTAGGTCCAGAACTGGACGAGCACGACTTTTCCGCCCAGAGCCTGCGCCGTCAGGGGCGGCGAATTGAGCCATTCGTCCGCGTGCTGCAGGGACGCGATCTCGGTCTGACCGGAAGTTGGGTCCGCCAGGAACCCGTGCAGAAACGGAACCCGCAACCCTGCGAAAATGGTCGGCTGCTCCATGTTAGTCTCCTCTGCAAAGCCTGTTGCTGGCAGGCACATCGCTGTGGCGAACGCCACGGCCACCAAGGGCGCGGTGCATTTCATCGAAATCCCCCCTTCCGCCGGGTGACGCTGCGCCTGCACATCAGCGTGGGCTCATCGGCTCAATTGGCCAGCGTGACGAAGGGCCTTCCCTTTTCGATGAAGTAGGTGGCGAGCTCCGTTGCGTTGCCGCTGCCCGTGTTCTTCACGCCGTGGACCGTTCCTGCCGGGATGAACAGGACCTCGCCGGCCTTGAGCGTCACCGGAGGCTGGCCCCGGAGCTGATATTCCAGCGTGCCTTCGGCGACATAGACGATCTCTTCGCCTGGGTGCGAGTGCATGGGGCCGACTGCTCCGGGATCGAATCCGATTAGATCCTGGATCACCTCGCGCCCGGGGACGCTGAGATCGTGCTCCTGGAGATTGGTGCGCTTGAGGCCGGACGACTCCGCCCACGCGGCGGATGAACCCAAATCGCTTGCGGCGGAAAGCGCCGCTGCCGGCATGCTGCGATTGGTTGTCATGTGAGTCTCCTTTCGTCTGCCCGTCTGAGGTCGCAGCCTCAAGTCGACTTGCGCTGCGGCCGGAATGCCGCCCGCAGTTCGGCGCTAAACAGCGCGGGCTGTTCCCATGCAGCGAAGTGGCCGCCTTTATCGACCTCGTGGAAATAGGTCAGGTTCGGGTAGGCGCGCCGGGCCCAGCTCTCCGGGGCCCGATAGACGTCGTCCGGAAAAACCGTGATGCCCACCGGGAGCGAAATCTCGGCCGTCTTCTGGGCGGTGGCACTGATGGGGCTGCGCCCGCCGTTTTCCCAATAGAGCCGCGCCGACGAAGCCGCGGTGTTGGTCAACCAGTAAAGCGAGATGTCGTCCAAAACCTCATCCGGGGACTTTTGGGGATCGTTGCTGCTATAGCTCCATTTGGCGAAACCTGGGTGCACCAGCATCCACGCCGCAAGGCCCGCCGGCGAGTCCGTCAGCCCGTAGCCGACCGCCTGCGGCCGGGCGCCCATGATCACCCCATAGGCTGCGCTCCCGCTTTTCCGGTACATGGCCAGCGCGTCGTACACCGCACGCTCCTGATCGGAGAGGTTCGCCGGCGCCGGCATGCCGTCGTTGAGGGCCTTGTCGACTTCTGCCGGCACTGTTGCAGGCAGGTTGATGTGGATTGCGACCAACCCCGCCGGGGCCTGGCGCGCCATCGCGCTGGTAATGGGGGCGCCCCAGTCGCCGCCTTGGGCGACGTAGCGGGTATAACCGAGGCGCTGCATCAACTGAGCCCAGCCGCCCCCGATGCGATCGGGGTTCCAACCGGTTTCGGTCGGCTTGCCGGAAAAGCCATAACCCGGCAGCGAGGGCAGGACGAGATCGAACGCGTCCCCTGCCTCTGCGCCATGCGCCGTTGGATCTGTGAGTGGCCCCACAGTCTTCATCAGCTCCAGCACCGAGCCGGGCCAGCCATGCGTCATGATCAGCGGCAGGGCGTTCGGCTCCGGCGAGCGGACATGGATGAAGTGAATGTCGACGCCATCAATCGTGGTCTTGAACTGAGGCAGGGCGTTGAGCCTGGCCTCGACCTTTCGCCAGTCGTAGTCCCCTCCCCAATAACGGACCAGTCCCTGAAGTTTCTCGAGCTGAGCGCCCTGTGACTGGTCATCGACCGTTTCCTGATCGGGCCAGCGTGTTGCCGCAATGCGCCGCCGGAGATCGACAAGTTGCTCCTCAGGAATGTGGACGTTAACCGGCTGTATTCCATTGCTCTCGGCGGCGGCAGCAATGCCCCGGGGTAGCAGGGCGGCCGCCCCTAGCGCCGCGGAAGCGGCAAGCAGGGCTCGCCGGGTAGTTGATGGAGCAGACATCGCATACTCCTTCGTCGCCCATCTGCGCATCGAATCAGGAACGGTCCGGACGCCGCCCGGAGCGTGGCACTGTGATGTCGCGTCCGCTTTCGGCGGTGCCGCGTGCGGCGCAGCGGCCGGTTGGGTCACTGCACCGAATTGGCGGCATCGATAATGACGTTCGCCACTTCACGCGGCTTGGTCCACATGATGACGTGGTTGCCATCGAGCTGGGTCAGGTGTGCTTTTATTGCCTTTGCCATCGCCCTCTCCACCGCCGGCTGGATCGCCCCGTCGGCATTCGCCGAAATGTACCAGCTCGGCTTTGTTTCGTAGGCAGTCTGCGTCAGCCGATCGTCGAAGATGGCGTTGAACGTCGGGACCTGCGTCGCCGCTATGACCGCAACCTCGTCCTTGGGGGCATCCTGCGCAAAATACTTGCCCAGGGTCTCTTCCGGTACCCACAGGTACCCGCCGCTGTCGGCCTTGAGGGCAGCGTTCCATGGCGCCGGCGGGCTGCCCGCGGAGGCGCTGTTGACCGACTGCCCTTTTGGCAGGGCAAAGGCGGCGACGTAGACGAGGGCCTTGACCTTGTCGTCCATGCCCGCCTCCGAGATCACCATGCCTCCCCATGAGTGGCCGACCAGGATCACCGGCCCGGGGGCCATCTCGATTGCGCGCTTGGTGACCGCCACGTCGTCGGCCAGCGACCTCAGCGGGTTCTGCACCGCGATGACTCGAAGCCCTGCGGCTTGGAGCAGCGGGATCACCCTGCTCCAGCTGGAACCATCGACGAAAGTGCCGTGAACCAGGACCACGGTCTTCGGCGGTTCGGCGGCTGTCGCCGGCATCGCCGCAACGGCCAACAGGGCGACCGCGAAGAGTGCTTGCGCCACTTTCAACAAGAGACCGGCAGGCCCCACCGCGGCGGAAACGCCTCGCCTCGTGGCCGATGCTCCAGACATCGCATCCTCCTTAGTTCATCCTCTCCGCCCCGTCCCTTTCCCATGGGCTCAATGTAGCGCCCTGAAGCTGTCCCGGACCTCCTCGGTAAAGATCGCCGGCTGCTCCCAGGCCGCGAAGTGGCCGCCTCTATCAAGCTTGTTGTAGTGGATGAGCTTCGGGTACGCCTGCTCTGCCCAGCTGCGCGGAGCCGCGTAGATCTCGTCCGGAAAGGCGCTCACTGCGACGGGAATCTGGACGCCCCGCGCGTCGAAGAAGCCGCCTCCCCCTGGCAACTGCTGCGTATCCCAGTACAGGCGCGCCGCCGAGATTGCGGTGTTCGTCAGCCAGTAGAGCGTGATGTTGTCGAGGATGTCGTCCCGCGTCAGCCCTTCCGTCTTGCCGTCGAACACGCGGGCGATCAGTTCCTCGCTGCGCGCGTCGTGGTCGATCATCCAGGCAGCGAGGCCGACCGGTGAATCGACGAGCCCGTACAAGGTCTGCGGACGGTTGCCCATCTCGGCGACATAGCCCAGCCCCTTCTTGTAGAAAAAGTCGAGCTGGTCCCATGCGTGGCGCTCCTCGGCCGTGAGATCGGCGGGAGGCGCCTCCTTGAACGCGAGCGCCCGTGAAATATTGGGGGGAACCGTGGCCGCCATGTTGGTGTGGATGCCGAGCAAGCCCGGCGGCTGCTGCAGCGCCATCACTTCCGAGACGGCATTCCCCCAGTCGCCGCCCTGCGCCACATATTGCGTATAGCCAAGGCGCTGCATCAGTGTTGCCCAGGCTTGAGCGATGGTGATGGGGTTCCAGCCCGGCGCCGTGGGCTTCGCGGAAAAACCGTGACCCGGCAGCGATGGAATGACGAGGTGGAACGCATCCGCTGCGCTCCCACCATAGGCTGTAGGGTTGGTCAGCGGTTCGATGATCTTCAGTTGCTCGATGATGGAGCCGGGCCACCCATGGGTGATGATCATCGGCAACGCATCTTCATGCTTTGAATGAACGTGGATGAAATGGATGTCGAGCCCATCGAGTTCGGTCACGAACTGAGGCAAGGCGTTGAGCTTCTCTTCGACTTTGCGCCAGTCGTAGTCGCTGGCCCAGTACTGCGCGAGCTTCTGAACGGTGTCCAACTGCACACCTTGTGATGCATCCGATAGGGTTTCCCGCTCGGGCCAGTTTGTCGCGGCGATCCTGTGGCGGAGGTCCTCCAAAGCTTGGTCGGACGCATGAAACTGGAATGGCCGGATCGAAGTGTCGCCGCTCCCCTGCGCCGTCGCGCCAGTGCCGGTCGCGGAAGCGCCGTTGTCGCTTGCATTTGGTGAATTGGGCATGATCGTTCTCCTTGGCTGGTACGACGATGTGCCCGCGGAAAGTCACGGGCTTGACGCCGACGGTCGACCAAGGGCCAGGACGAGCCGCCCACGTCATTTGGCTCAGCGCTGCGGCCGCTCCAGCACCGCGGCGGAGCGGCCGACTTCGTCCATGGGGTGCAGCAAAATGAACTTGCCCGCCTCGCCCATGGCTTCGCCCCTCTCCAACACAATGGACAAAAGGTAGCGAACTCGGCCATGGCACACGGCGCAATTGGCCGTGGTCAGGTGTACTGTGCCAGTCTAACGAAGTTCGGTAAGGTGGAGCAGCTTAACTTGGTGCGCCGCAGGACCAACGGCGGACACCACCTGCTAACAAGCTGAAATATTCGCGATTTTGCCCCGTAGTCAAATGGGCCTAGTCCTTCCAACCCGGACTTGCACTGCGGCGGGCGCTGAACTGACGCCGACGAGCATCAATGTGCCCGCCGATGTCGGCGGAGCAATAAACCGCTATTCGGCAGCCTGCGGTACCGATTCTGGCTCGGCCCGGTCGCCCTTTGGCGCTCGATGCCGGGCCGCCGCGTTCTCAAGCCGCCAGATCAGCGCCATGGCGAGCAGCGAAATGACGAAGATGGCGACGCTCTTCGAAGCCGCACAGCCGAAATCGCTCGAGTCTGCCGAGCCGAAAATCGAGACCGAGGCCAGGACCGGCGACGGCAGGGCGATTTCGCCCTTATAGACCGGGTTGATCAGGTCTTCCCACGTTGTGGGCATTGGCAGGTGCTTGTCGGCGAGGCGCTTGGTATTGACCACCATGCACATCGTGGTCGCGAACAGCTTAGAGT
>DATJHO010000170.1:0-15166 GCA_035493835.1 Devosiaceae bacterium | reverse complement strand
GAGGCAGTGCCGCCGCAAAGTTTCCTGCTGCGCCACCGTCGCCCGATCCTTTTGGCGGCGAGCCTCGTCGCCGTCTCGTTCATGGCACTGAACCTGGTGTTGCAGCGCATGGCGGAGCACGAGCAGCCGGCCCCGCCCGTGTCCGCCGATGCCGGTCCCCAGCCGCCCGTAAACGCCGATCCCGGCCCGCAGCAGGCACCCGCTGCGCCAGCCAGCAGCGCCACGCCCCCGGCGCCACAGCCGGTGAGCGAGATGGCGCCCTTGGCCACTCCGGCCGGGTTGCAGGCAGCCGCCAAGCCGGCGCCGCGCATCATTTCGATGACCGACCCGGTGACCACCGCCTCGATCGATCCCGGCGAGACGATGAGCTTTACCGCCTCGCCAACGGCCACGAATATGCCGCCAGCATTGAGTGCGCCTGATGTGCCAGCGCCAGGCGCATCCGCTGGGCCTGCTGCAATTTCTATCCCTGCCGCCGGGCCGGTGCCGCTCGCCAGCACCGAGCCTGTCGACGCGGCCGCGGCGCCAACTGCCAGTCCCCCGGCCTCCCCGGCGGTGATGGACAGCCCGGTAAAGGTGGAATTGCCGCCGGAGAGCCTGGGTCCCCTCGATCTGCGCCAGGCTGCCGCCAATGGCGATGCTCGTGCCCAGTTCGAGATCGCCGCGGTTTATTCGGAAGGGCGCGCGGTGCCGCAGGATTTCAAGCAGGCAGCCGTCTGGTATGAGCGCGCCGCGGCGCAGGGTTTTGGCCCGGCGCAATACCGGCTCGGCAATCTCTATGAGAACGGCAAGGGCGTCACCAAGGACTACGAGCAGGCCAAGCTCTGGTACCAGCGGGCAGCCGAAGCGGGCAACCGCATGGCCATGCATAACCTCGCCGCGCTTTATGCCGGCGGGCAGTTCGGCAAGCAGGATTTCCCCTCGGCCGCCGAATGGTTCGAGCGCGCCGCCAATCTCGGGATGAAGGACAGCCAGTTTAATCTCGGCATGCTTTACGCCCGTGGCCTCGGCGTGACGCAGAACATGGAAGCTTCCTACAAGTGGTTCGCCCTGGCCGCCAGCGACAACGACAAGGACGCGGCCAAGGCGCGGGATGACGTGGCGCATCAGCTCGATGCGGCGGTGGTAAAGCGCCTCCAGGGCGAGGTTTCCGCCTGGAAGCCGGCGCAAATCGATCTCGCCGCCAACTACGCCCCGATCGGCACCTGGGAAAAGAATTTCAACCCCGGCCCCGCGATCACCGACAAGGGCGTGGTGGGCAAGGTCCAGGCGGCGCTCGAGCGGCTCGGCTTCGAAGTCGGCCAGCCCAATGGCCACCTCGGCCCCAAGACCACCGCCGCGATCAAGGCCTTCGAGCAAGGCACCGGGATGACCCAACTCGGCGCCGTCAACCCGCGCCTCCTCGCCGTCCTCGGCAGCCAGCCGGTATAGGGCATGATCCAGCTGAGTCGACGTGAGGTCGCGAACGCTTGGACCGATGTGCTGACATAACGGTGTCGGCATTTGGTCGCGCGCCTCGCCACATCGTCATCCCCGGGCTTGACCCGGGGACCCATGCTGACTTTTCAAATAGCTAGGTGGACTGGGCGAGGCATCATGGGTGGCCGGGTCAAGCCCGGCCATGACGAAGAAGCGCGGTGAATGCTTCAACCCAATGGATCTTGCCTCAGGGCCGGTAAGAATGGGGTTGGACCAAGTGCCCCCAATCACCGACCGCGGGGAGAGTTGCAAAGCGCCAAGATGGACCCTGGCCTTCGCCGGGGGGACGCCGGCGATGGGGCGAGGTTGGGTGCCAGAATACGCCTCATCCCACTCGATGCGGTGGACGGCGCACTATATAGGCGCAATATAGTTGCGGGCATTCCGAAAACCGGCCGGGAATTGCTCAAAGCAGATTAGGGCCCGTCCTCGCCATCCGGCCAATTGCCAATCGGGTGCTTGCCGTTGCAGATCTACCTGCCCATTGCCGCGCTTTCGGTAAACCTGTTCTTCCTCGTCGGCATCGGGGCGGCGGTTGGGTTTTTGTCGGGGCTGTTCGGGGTCGGCGGCGGCTTCTTGCTGACGCCGCTGCTGATCTTTTCCGGCGTGCCGCCGTCGGTGGCGGTTGCTTCGGTGACCGGACAGGTTGCCGCCGCTTCCACTTCCGGCGCCCTCTCCTATTGGCGGCGCGGCGGCATAGACTTTCACCTCGCGCTTTACCTGATCCTTTCGAGCCTCATCGGGGTGCTCGGCGGCGTTGCCACATTCTCCGCGCTCAGGGCCGCTGGACAGCTCGATCTCGTGATCTCGGTCGGCTACCTGCTGGTGCTCGGCGCGGTCGGCATCATCATGATGAACGAGGCGGTGCGGGCGATGCTGAAGCGCCGGGCCGGGGTCCTGCCCGAAAAGCTGGCCAGCCAACACAACTGGATGCACGGGCTGCCGCTGCGCATCCGCTTCAAGAGGTCGAAGCTCTACATCAGCGTTTTGCCGGTGCTGGCGATCGGGGTGGTCATCGGCTTTCTCGGCTCGCTGCTCGGCATCGGCGGTGGCTTCATCGTGGTGCCGGCGCTGGTTTACCTGCTCAGGGTACCGGGGAGCGTCGTCGTCGGCACGACGCTGCTGCAGATGGTGGCGATGATGGCCGCGACGATCATCTTGCAATCCGTCCAGAGCCAGAGCGTCGACATCCTGCTCGCCTTTTGCCTGATGGTGGGCGGCACGATCGGGGCGCAGTTCGGCGCCTCGGCCGGGCAATATCTGCGCGGCGAGCAATTGCGCTTCCTGCTCGCCGCGCTGGTGCTGGCCGTCGCGGCCCGCTTCGGGCTGTCTCTGGTGCTGCCGCCAACCGATCCTTTCAGCATGACCGTGATTGGGCCGGGGGGGCCGCTATGATACGGCGTTTCGTGCTCGCGGCGCTGATTTTGTTGACGCCCGTCGCCATCGTCCGGGCGGAGGGACTGGTCTCGACCGTTTCCAACCCGAACGTCGCGATCACCTCGAGCTTTGACGGCGAAACGCTGAGCCTTTTCGGCAATGTCGAACCGGACGAGGGGCGATCCCCGGTCAGCGGCCCATACGACGTCATCATCGTCGTCACCGGGCCTTCGGTGGATCGGGTGGTGCGCCGCAAGAGCAACGTCCTGGGGCTGTGGGTGAACACCGAGCAAGTGGAGTTCAACCCGTTCCCGACCTACTATCAGGTGCTCGCCAGCAATCCGCTGGAAAAGATCACCGACCACAAGACGCTGGTTGCCGAACGCATCCTGCCCGAGGTCCAGGCGCAGATTTCCGCCGTGCCGCAATCGCTGCATGTCGAGCGGTTCGGCGCGGAACTCGTACGGCTGATGACGGATCGTGGCCTTTTCGGCATCAATGACCTGGCGGTTCGATTCCTCTCCCCTACGGCCTACGCAGCCCAGTTGACGCTCCCCGGCGATATCTCGAACGGCCTCTTCATCTCCCAGACCTACCTGTTCAAGCACGGCAAGCTGCTGGCCAAGCGCGGCGACAGTTTCATGGTCAACAAGACCGGCTTCGAGCGGTTCCTGTTCGCCTCGGCGCATGGGCAGCCGCTGCTCTATGGCGTCGTCTGCGCGCTCCTGGCGGTGGCGACGGGTTGGCTGGGCGGGGTGATTTTCAGGCGGTGACTGTGCGGGTGGCCCCAAAGGGGCGAGGGCCAAGGTAAGGGGTAACCGCTTGAACCAAGGCTCCTAGACTAGCCCCCCACCAGCCGCTTCGGGCTCACCGGATAGAGCTGGTCCCGGCCGAGCATGGTCACTTCCAGCTGGCTTAGGTTGAACAGGCCGGCAAATGGGGCGGAAAGGATATTGAGCGTGCCGGTCGAAGCGCCATAAGCGGGGAGCAGCATGATGCGGTGATCGTGCACGAAGCAGGGCCGGCGCACCGAGCGACCGTTGATATGGATGCGGGCCGAAGGATGAAGATGGCCGGCGATGAGGCCCACTTCGCCGTGCCGAGGCTCATGGGCGAGCCGCAATTCGCCGATAGCGAGATGGGCAAGGCATTCGCCGCCAAGCGCGTGCGGGGCGGGATCGTGATTGCCCGAAAGCCAGATCCAGCGGGCCCGCCCGGTCAGGCCGGCGAGCGCCGCGCGATCGGCGGCGATAAGGCTCGCAGTGCCTTCGTCGCGATGAAAACTATCGCCAAGCGCGATGACGGTTTCGGCGCCGGTGCGCAGCACATCGCCCGTAAGCCGGGCAAGGGTCAGGCCCGTATCATAGGGCGGCAGCAACTGGCCGCGCCGGGCGAAGGACGAAAGCTTTTCGAGGTGCAGATCGGCAACCAGCAGCGCCCGCTCGGCCGGCCAGTAGAGCGCACCCGAGGGCAGCGGATGAAACATCTGGCTGCCGAAACGCAGCATTTTTTCCTCATCGGGCTCGGCAGGTTGGACGGCAGGCACGTAATTCCTCTTGCTTGGCCGTTCAACAGGCGCCCTCATCCGGCGCTTCGCGCCACCTTCTCCCACGAGGGGTACGCCAGGAACGCAATCCTCGTCACTGAGCCTCTAACCTGCCCGTCGCTTCCTTAATCAATTCGTCCGCGGCGTCGGCCATAGCGCTTTCGCGGGCTTCGCCGTAGATCGGCGTTTTGCCGATGTCGATCAGAATCGGTACCGCGAGGGGCGAGATTCGGTCGAGCGGTTTGTGCACGATCTGTTGCTTGATGCGGGCGAGGAAATCGCCCAGCCGGCCGATGTCGAGCAGGCCGCGCGAGGCGTCGTGCCGGGCCGCCTCGATCAGGATGTGGTCGGGCTCGTACTGGTAGAGCACATCGTAGATGACGTCGGAGGAGACGGTCATCTGCCGCCCGGTCTTCTCCTGGCCGGGGTGGCGGCGTTCGATCAGGCCGGAGATGATGGCGACGTTGCGAAAAGTGCGCTTCATCAGGGCGGATTCGTCCAACCAGGCCTCGAGGTCGTCGCCGAGCATGTCCTCGTCGAAGAGCTCGTCGAGCGACAGCCTGCCAGTGCGGATCAAAGCGGAAAAATCGCCCAGCCCCCAGATGGCCAGCGCATAGTCGGAAGCGATGAAGCCGAGCGGCCGGGCGCGGGCGCGCTCCAGCCTTCGGGTCAGCAGCATGCCTAGGGTCTGGTGCGCCAGCCGCCCCTCGAAGGGATAACAGACCATGTAGTTCTGCGCGCCCCGAGGAAAGGTTTCCACCAGAAGGTTTTCCCGGCCGGGGAGGAGCGAAGCCTCGCGCTGCAGTTCCAGCCAGTCGCGCACGTGGTCGGGCAGGACGCTCCAATTGTCGGGGCTGGAGATCAAGCGGCGCACGCCATCGGCAAGAAAGGTCGAGAGCGGAAATCTCCCGCCCATGTAGGAGGGAACCTTGGGCTTGTCGGAAAAGCTGCGCGACACATAGGCTTCGGTCTCGACCATGCCCTCATAGGCGACGATCTCGGAGCCGAAGACGAAGGTGTCGCCCTTGACCAGCTGGTCGATGAAATATTCCTCGATGTCGCCAAGCACCCGGCCGCCGCGACCGATCGGGCCGGTGGTTTGCCCCACCTTGTTGCCGCGGGCGCGGATGAGCCGGACTTTCACCATCGGGTCCTCGACGATGGTGCCGACGTTGAGCCGGTATTGCTGGGCGATGGCCGGGTTGGCGATGCGCCAGCGGCCGTCGGGCATTTGCCGGAGCTTGGCGAAGCGCTCATAGGCGCGCAGCGCGTAGCCGCCGGTCGACACGAAATCGAGCACGCGGTCGAATTTTTGCCGGGTGAGGTGGCGGTATGGCCAGGCGCGCAAAAATTCGGCGTAAAGCTCGTCCGGCAGGAACGGGGCGGCGCAGGCCATCCCGAGCAGGTGCTGCGCGAGCACATCATAGCTGCCCTCGATGGGGTCATCGCTATCCTGCGCGCCAACTTTTACCGCCTCCAGCGCCGCCTCGCATTCCAGCACCTCGAACCGGTTGGAGGGAACGAACAGGCCCTTGCTCGGCTCGTCCAGCCGGTGATTGGCGCGGCCGATGCGCTGCAACATGCGCGAGGCGCCTTTTGGCGCGCCAATCTGCACCACGAGGTCGACATCGCCCCAGTCGATGCCGAGATCGAGGGTCGAGGTCGCAACCACCGCCTGCAGCATGCCCGAAACCATGGCGCCTTCCACCTTTCGCCGCTGCTCGACGCTGAGCGAGCCGTGGTGCAGCGCGATGGCGAGGCCATCCTCGTTATGGGCCCAGAGCAGCTGAAACAGCATCTCGGCCTGGCTGCGGGTGTTGACAAAAACCAGCGTGGTACGGTGATCGCGGATCACCTCGTAGAGTTCGGGGATAGCATAGGCGGCCGAATGCCCGGCCCAGGGGACGCGATCGTCGCTGACCAGGATGGAAAGCTCTGGCGCAGCGCCCCCCTTCCCCACCAGCAATTCCGCCTCGGCGCGAGGCAGCGGCGCCCCGATCCAGTCGCGCAATAGGTCGGGCCGGGCGACGGTGGCGCTGAGGGCGGTGATGCGCAGCTTTGGCGCGATTTTCGCGAGCCTGGCAAGGCCAAGCGACAAAAGCTCGCCGCGCTTGCTGGTGACGAGGGCGTGCAGTTCGTCGAGCACCACGCGGCGGAGCAAGCCGAACATTTTTTCCGCCTCGGGATGGCTCAGCAGCAGGGCCAACTGCTCGGGCGTCGTCATCAGCACGTTGGGCGGATCGTAGCGCTGGCGGGCGCGGCGGTGGACGGGGGTATCCCCGGTGCGGGTCTCGACCTTGATCTTGGCGCCCATCTCGGTGATGGGGGTGGTGAGGTTGCGGGCAACGTCCACCGCCAGCGCCTTGAGCGGAGAGATGTAGAGGGTGTGGAGACCTTCCATGGGGTTGCGGATCAAATCATCGATCGTGGGCAGGAACCCGGCCAGCGTCTTGCCCGCCCCCGTCGGCGCGATCAGCAGCGCCGAAGCATCGCGGCGCCAACTGCCGAGCACCGCAAGCTGGTGCTCGCGCGGCGCCCAGCCCTTGCGCTCGAACCAGTCGGTGATGAGAGGGTGGAGGTCCACGGGCGATCCGCTTTTGTTCATGTGTATATGAGGGTCGGGCGAGCGGGATCGCAAGGTTGCGACTACGGCGGGCCAATTGGAACTCTTTTTTGGCCGCACAGATCGGGCAATTGCGGCGGCTGCCCCCCTCACCCGCCTGCCGGCACCCTCTCCCCTGAGGGGAGAGGAATCGTGGTGGCACTGCCTCGCCTTTCCTCGCCCTGAGGGGAGAGGTCCGTCCGGTAGGACGGGGTGAGGGGTTCAGACGTCGGGGTTGCTGACGGTTGTCGAAGACCGGCTTGTGGGGAGATCCTCCCTCCTTCGCCCGACCTACCGGGGGGCACCCCTCAGGCGAATTCCGGCTTCACCGAAAACGACTCCGTGCTAGAGGGCAAGTAACGAGGCAGAGGAGCAGCAGATTATGTCGGGACCCGGTCAGGAACGTCTATCGCTGGTCCCCAAAGCTGCTGTCGAGCTGATCGCCGAACGCGCCGCGCTAATTCTTGCCAGCAGCCCCGGCCGCATCGTGGTCGGGCTTGCGGGCGGGCCGGGGGTTGGCAAGTCGACCACGGCGGCCGACGTGGTTGCGGCGCTGAACGCCCGGACGCCGGGCCTTGCGGCCTATGTGCCGATGGACGGCTTTCATATGAAGCACCAAAAGCTCGAAGCGCTCGGCACGGCGCGCGAAAAGGGCATGCCGCACACTTTTGAAGGCGCGGCGTTCGCCGCGTTCCTCGCCAAGCTCAAGGTGGCGGAGAGCGCCGTGAGCGGACCGGGTTATTCGCGACAGATCGAGGACGTGGTGGAAGATGCCTTCACCGTCGAGCAAGGCGTTCGGGTGCTCGTGACAGAGGGCAATTACCTGTTGCTGCCCGATCCACCCTGGGACGCGGTAAAACCGCTGCTCGACTTTTCGGTCTTCATCCATGTCGACCGCGAAAAGGTTTTCGTGCGGCTGCTGAAGCGGCATGCGGAGGCCGGGCTTTTCACCGAGGAACGCAACCGCGAGCATATCGGCCGGGTCGATATGCCGAACTACGACCTCGTGGAGAAAACCGCGGCGCGGGCGGATCTCCGCATCGACATCGTGAGCGACGGCTAGTGTGCATGATGGGCGAGAGATTTGGCGATCGTCCCCTCACCCCGCCTCCGCTTCGCTCGGCCGACCTCTCCCCGTCAGGGAGAGGAATCCCTAAGCGCCGCGCCCTCTTATTTCCCTCCCCGACGGGGAGAGGTCCGGCCGAAGGCCGGGGTGAGGGGGCCGACCGCTCCGACATTGCAAGCACGAGAGAACCATGAACGACCTCGCCGGGACCGCCGAACAGGCCGCATCGCCATCCCGCCCCACCTATCCGTTCGAGGTGAAAAGCCGCGATATTTTTCGCATTGCCCTGCCAGCGTCGGTTGCTTTCATCACCGAACCGCTGGTGGGGATCGTCGACATCACCGTCATCGGCCGGCTTGGGGATGCGGCGCTGCTGGGCGGGCTGGTGCTCGGGGCGCTGGCATTCGATGTGATCTTTTCGCTCGCCTATTTCCTGCGGCTCGGCACCGCCGGGCTGACGGCACAGGCGATTGGCGCCCGCGATCCCCATGACGGGCTGATGCATGCCAGCCGGGCGATCCTCGTGGCGGTGATCCTCGGCGCGCTGCTGATCGCCCTGTCGCACCCAATTTTATGGATTGCCGACCGGCTGCTGGCTCCCGCGCCCGGGGTGGACCGGGCGCTGGCGACCTATCTCCTCACGCGCATCTGGACGGCGCCGTTCTCGCTCATCAATTACGCGCTGCTCGGCTGGTTTTACGGCCGGGGCAATGCCCGCACCGGCATGTCGCTGCAGATTTTGATCCACGGCGTCAACATGGTGCTCAACCTGCTGTTCGTGTTCGGGCTGGGCTGGGGCGTTGCCGGCACGGCATTTGCGACCGTCTGCGCCAATGCGGCTGCGGCGCTGGCCGGATTGTACTTGCTGGCGCGGCATTTCGGCGGCGTTCGCAAGCTGTTCAGCTTGATGGAGATGCCGGCCCTGTTCGACACCGCGGCGCTCCGGCGCATGTTCGGGCTCAGCCGCGACATCACCATCCGGTCGGGGGCGTTGATGGCCTCCTATGCCTATTTTGCCGCCCAGGGCTCACGCATGGGCGAAGTCGCGCTCGCCGGCAACGCCATCCTCCTCAATTTTTTGATGATCATGGCCTTCTTCCTCGACGGCCTGGCCCAGGCGGCGGAGCAACTCACTGGCAAGGCCGTGGGCGCCAATTGGCGGCCGGCGTTCGAGCGGGCGGTGAAGCTATCGCTCGGTTGGGGCGTGATGATCGGGCTGGCGCTGACGACGTTCGCCTTTATCGCCGGCCCCTCGCTGGTCGACCTGATGACCACCAGCGCGCCGGTGCGCCAGCACGCCCATTTCTATTTGGCGCTCGCGGCCGTGACCGGCATTACCGGCATGTCGGCCTTTGTCATGGATGGGGTGGTTTCGGGAGCGACGCTCAACATGGTGATGCGCAACGGCATGATTTTGGCGCTGCTGGTGTTTCTGGTCTCGGCGATCCTGCTGCAGCAGATGGTAGGCAATACCGGGCTTTGGTTAGCGATGAACATCTTCTTCATCGCCCGCGGCGGGATCCTGTGGTGGGGGATGGAGCGGCGCAAGGCGGGGTTGTTTTCCGCGCAGACTGGAGAATGATCCGATTGAATTGACGCAGTGTCGCGAGAGCGCGGGCGGAGTGCGGCGTCGGCATTAGGTCGAACCCTTGCCATGACGAGCGCACGGCGAATGTTTCAGCCCAGCGGGATCACGCTCCAGCGGGATCGAGCCAGCCGCTCAGACCTCGCCCCTACCCTCGGCCCAGTCCGCCACCTTGCTCCCGCTCAGTTCGGCAACATTGGTCGCGCCGGCATTGCGCACCGCCGCAACAAGGCCGCGCTTGATGCGGTCGAGCAGGTCGAGGCCGCCGAAGACGAGCGCCGAATAAAGCTGGATGGCGTTGGCGCCGGCCTCGAATTTGGCGAGCGCGCTCTGCGGCGAATGAATGCCGCCCACCCCGATGATCGGCAACTCGCCGACGCGCTGGCGCATCTGCGCGAGCCTTCGCGTCGAGAGCTCGAACAGCGGTTTTCCCGAAAGGCCGCCTGTCTCGGTAGCATTCTCGAGCCCGGCAACGACGTCGCGCGAAATCGTCGTATTGGAGACGATCAGCCCATCGAGGTCGGTCTCGGCGATGGTTTTGGCGATGGCGTCCATCGCGGCTTCCTCGAGATCGGGCGCGAGTTTCAGGAACACCGGCACGCGCACCTTGGCTTTGGCACGCTCGGTGAGCACGGCGCCGAGCAGCCGCTTCAGTGCCTCCTCAGTCTGCAGGTCGCGGAGACCCGGCGTGTTGGGCGAAGAAACATTGACGGTGAGATAGTCGGCGAGTTCGGCGAAGCGCCTGACTCCCAGGACATAGTCGGCGACGAAATCGGCGCTGGCCTTGTTGGCGCCGATATTGATGCCAAGCGCCGCCCCGATCCGCTGCCCCTTGAGCCGGGCGAACACCGCCTCGTGGCCCTCATTGTTGAAGCCCATGCGGTTGATGACGCCTTCGGCGGCGGCAACCCGGAACAGGCGCGGGCGGGCATTGCCGTCCTGTGGCAGGGGCGTGACCGTGCCGATTTCGACCATACCAAAACCCAGGAGCGCCAATGGGCCCGGCACCTCGGCGTTCTTGTCAAAGCCCGCCGCCATGCCGACCGGGTTGGCGAGATCCAGGCCGCAGAGGCTGGTCCTCAATTCCCTGGCGTCAGGAGAACCTTGCTGGGGCGCGAGCCCCAGCCGGAGCGCTGTGATGGTCGCGCCGTGCGCCGTCTCGGGGTCCATCTTCAACAGCGAGTCGCGTGTAAAGTCGCGGAGCAGGGGCATCCGGAGCAGAGGCGAAAAACGCGAAAAAATCATCCCAGCCGATCCGGCAGCTGGCAACTGCCGTCAGCTGCTACCTGGATCGGGGTGGTCCAGGAGACCGCGCTCATTTCGAGATTGCCGTAAAGATGCGGAAACAGGTCTCCACCGCGCGACGGCTCCCAGCGCAAGGCATCGCCCAAATCGGCTGTCCGCACCGCCGCGAGCGTCAGATCACGCTGGCCGCTAAAATGCCGGCGCAAGGTTTCCGGCAATTGGGCGGCGGTGGAGAAATGAATAAAGCCGTCCTTCAGATCGACCGGGGCGCCGGCATAGATGCCGTCATCCTGCGCCTGGGCGAATTCCTGCGCGTCAGCGACCTTGTAGACATGGGTGGGGTGTGGGGTGTCCATGGGGCAAACCCTAGAGAAACCCGACAAGCTCGGCAAGACCGGGCGTCGGCCTCCCCGGCACGCTTTACAGGAGCGGGGCAGTGCGTGTAGTCTAGGATTTATTTCCGTCATTGTGACGATTCTCCTAGGAAGCGGAGCATGCTTTCACACCAGAGTATCTGGGAAGGCATTGACGAGTTGGCCAAGCGGCGTGGCCTCAGCGCGTCCGCATTGGCCAAGCTTGCCGGGCTCGACCCCACCGCCTTCAACCCGTCCAAGCGGGTGAGCCGGGACGGGCGGGAGCGCTGGCCGTCGACCGAGAGCATCGCCAAGGTCCTCGAGGCGACGGGCGAGAGTTTTGATGCCTTCGTGGCCGCCACGGGGGCCTACATCCAGACTTCACCGGCCGACCGTACGGTGCCACTGCTGGGGCTGGCACAAGCCGGCGCCGGCGGCTTTTTCGACAGTGCCGGCTTTCCCGCCGGACAAGGCTGGGACGAGGTGCGGCTGCCGACCGTCGAGGAAGGCACTTATGCGCTCGAAGTGCATGGCGATTCCATGCTGCCGCTGTATCGCGAGGGCGACAAGGTGATCGTTTCGGCCGCCGAGCAGGTGCGGCGTGGCGACCGGGTGGCGGTGTGCACGAAATCCGGCGAGGTGATGGTGAAAATCCTCGAACGGCAAACGCTCAACCGGATCGAACTCGCCTCGGTCAACCCGGATTTTCCGCCTCGGCAGCTGGACATGAAGGATGTCGAGTGGATGCGGCGCATCATCTGGGCGAGCCAGTAGGAGGCCGCGACGCCGGCTAGCGCGGCACATGAACCGCGCAGAGGGCCACGGCCGGCCCAGCCAACCTCTGAAGGCTCATCGCACTCCCCAAGCTTCAAGTAGCGGGTTCATAGGTCCTGCCTCTCAAGCCTCTGGTGAACTGGGGGGCTTTCGGCCATTGTTGCCGGCCCCTCTGGCTTTCGCGCGGAGCTGACTGAGCGCTCCAGCTTGGTCAGGCCGTGCTTCGTCTTGGCCCAGAAATGTGGGCGCACCAGCAATTCGTGGCCCGCTCGGATGGTGGCAACCGCTTGCAACATCCAATAGAGCGGCAGCAGCAATTGCACGGCGAGGAGCCGTCTCTGCCCGAGGCGCAGCAGCCCGGCGAAAACTGCGGCAAACGCGCCGCCATAGCCCAGGACCAGCACCGCCAGCGCCAGCGCCAACCCCGCTCCGTTGCTGCCGAACAGCGTCCGGACGCCGAGGCACGGAGCGGCCAACAGACTGAACAGGAACGTGGCATGCAGCAGTGGCGACACGATCAGCGAGCCGACATAAATCTCGAACGCCAGAAAGTTTCTCCAGCCCATATCACGGAAAAGAGTAAGCGGCCGGCGGTTGTGGACGATGAAGGTCTGCATCCAGCCCTTCATCCAGCGCGTGCGCTGACGCATCCAGGCATCGATGCTGATCGGCGCCTCCTCGTACGTCCGCGACTGCAGCATGGCGGTTCGGTAGCGCAGCCGGGCGAGCCTGACCCCCAGATCGGCGTCCTCGGTGACGTTGAAGGCGTCCCAGCCGCCCAACTCGCGCAGCGCGGCGGTGCGAAAGTGATTGCTGGTGCCGCCCAGTGGCAGGGGCAGGCCATGGCGCGCCAGCGCCGCCATCAATGGGCCGAACTGGCCGGCATATTCGCCCGCGAACAGCCCGGTCAGCACGTTTTCGCGGGCATTGTCGACGAGGAGTTCGGCCTGTAGGCAATCAACGCCGGGATCGCCGGCGAACGCCGCGGCGGCCAGCAGCAATTGATCCGGATCGGGGATGTCCTCGGCATCATAGACGACGACATGGGCGCCGCGCACGAAGGGCAAGGCGTAGTTGAGCGCCTTGGGTTTGGTGAAGGGCCGGGCATCGGGCACTTCCACCAGTTCGAAACGCGGGTCGGCGAGCAGGTCACGCACCGCCGATACCGTCGCCTCGCTACGCCCCTCGACGACGAACTTGATGTCGAGCTTTTCGGGTGGGTAGTGGAGCGCCGTCATGGCGCGCCGCAGCAAGGGCACCATATGCGCCTCGTCGCGCAGCGGGATGAGCACCGAATAGATCGGCAATTCCGCATCCGACAGCGGCGGCAACTGCGACTCTTTGGCGGGCCTTGTCGCTACGGCGCCGAGGCGGAACAGGGCAGGAGCAAGCAGCAGGACGCCGGCCACCGCCGGGCCGCACAGGTCGCTGGAGCAGGCGCTGAGCGCCGTAGAAGCGACCAGCAGCGTCATGGCCCCGATGAAGATCACGCGGTCGCGCCGGCCGAGATCAAGGCCGGCGCTGGCGAACGGCCATCGTCGCGACAGCCGGCCGCGGGCCTCGTCGAGCAATTGCTCGGTGCTGACGCTCGAAAGCGCCCGGGGAATGGCGGCGGCAGGCACGATGCAGGTCTGGCGCCGGAATTCGGGGTGCGCCGCCGCGTGGGCCTTGAGGCCGATGAACTCGTCAAAACCGGGCGCCAGGAACAAGATCTCGCGCCCGTCGAGCGATGCGCGGATCGATCGGATGCCTCCCAGGCTGTCGAGCCGCCGAACCTGGATACTGCCGCGGCCATCGAACGGTACCGAAGGGAGGAACGCCAGCCCTGCCCACTCGGCTGCCCGCGCAAAAACCGCCTCTGCGCCTAGCCCATAGCGGTGAACGCAGTAGTGGACGGGATTGACGCCCAGCTCGTGGGCCGCGTCGAGCACTGCTGCCGCGTCCGCCTCCGAATGCAAAAATTCTGGCAATAGTATGCGCACCAGTTCGATGGACTGGGACATGACCACACCTTGGCAGCCGTATTATTGATGATCTGGCAATAACAAAAGCATAGAATGCCACATTGCGGCATTTACTATGGTTTAGCAATCGTTAAGCGGCGCGATCTCGCCTTTTGGCGCGAATTGGGGGATAAGCCGGTACTCCCTTGCTTCCTCGATCCGGCAGTGCGATGCGGCCCCTAGCGCTAGTTCTCCTTGTGGCGATGCTTTTTTGGTCGGCGGCGGCGAATGGGCAAGCCCTGCCCTACTATGCCGACCCCAGCGCCCGCGATTCCGGGGCAGACGTTGCAGTCGCCTCAATCCGCTTCCTGACGACAGCTGATTTTCCGCCCTTCAACTATCGCGATAAATCCGGCACGCTCGTAGGCTTCAACGTCGATCTCGCCCGCAGCATCTGTAGCGAATTGAGGATTGCCTGCACCATCCAGGCCTGGCCGTGGGACCAGGCGAGCAAGGCGCTCGCCGATAATCAGGGCGACGCCCTGATCGCCGGGCTGGCGCTGACGCCGGAAAACGCCGCGCAGTTCGATTTCTCCGACATCTATCTCGGGCTGCCCGGCCGCTTCGTGACCAAGAACGATGCGCTGAAGGGGTTCGAACCGCAAAAGCTCGCGGGGAAAGCTGTTGCCGTCCGCAAGGGGACGGCCCACGCCGAATTCGTCCGGCGCTATTTGCCCAAGGTCAAGATCGCTGAATTCGCGAACGAGGCCGAGGCGCTCGCGGCCGTCGAAGCCGGCAAGGCGGACGCGTTTTTCGGCGATGGCTTGCGCGCCTCGTTCTGGCTCAACGACAATCCCGGTTGCTGCGGCTTTGCTGGGCGGCCCTATTTCCGGCCCGACCTGTTCGGCGCGGGGCTTGCCGTCGCCGTGCCCGCCGGGCGCGATGCGGTACGCGACGCCATCAATGCGGCGCTGGTCCGGCTGAAGCGCGACGGCACCCTCGACGATCTTTATCTGCGCTGGTTTCCGGTGAGTTTTTACTAGGGCCGTAGGGCTCCCGGCGCGGCGTCGGCATTTGGTCGCACCCTTGCGACATCGTCATCCCCGGGCTTGGCCCCGGGGACCCATGCAGCCGCCTCCAGTAGCTTCGGTGGACATGGCGAGGCATCATGGGTGACCGGGTCAAGCGCTTTTAAT
>DATJHO010000169.1:0-7908 GCA_035493835.1 Devosiaceae bacterium | reverse complement strand
GGTCTGGCTCTCCGAGCTGATCGACTACTGCATCAGCGAGAAGCGCTCCGCCGTCATCGATCTCGGCGGCGGGGATACCACCCTGCGCGCCCTCGCAACCGAAATGCCGGGGCTGGTCTCCGAGATCGAAGCCGCAGGGCTGGCGACGGTGATGCTCTATCTCGTCGGGACGCAGCCGGAGGATCTGACCCCGGCCGTGACGCTCGCCGATCGCGGCTTCACCGCCAGGGCGCAAGCCCTCGTGTTCAATGAGTTCGCCATCCCGGCCGGGCTGACGCGCGCGCAGGCATTCAGTCGCATCACGGGCCTCAAGGAATATGAAGCCCTGCGGGCGAATTCCCTGGCCCTGTGGATGCCGCGCCTCTTCGCGGCGGATGCCATCGAAAGCCGGCATGCCCGTTTCTTCGATGCGCGCGATAATCGCGTCACCCCGCCGATCGGCACGCTCAATCGAAGCCGCATCAAGGCATGGCTGGACAAGATGGATCAGCGGTTCGCGGGCATCGGCTCATGGATTCCGTAAATCCAATCGACGCGCTCCGCGCCAAGGTCGAGGAGACCAAGGAAGCCTTTGACCGCGCCGCGTCGGCCGCATTTCTCCATGATGATCCAGCGAAGGATCAGCTCGTCGCGATGGGGCTGGCCGTCGAGGCCATCTTCGAAATCTGCGAGGCGAGCGACAGAAGCCAGCGCACCGCCACCGCGACCTTGGCCGCGCAACTCAGCGACATTGCCGGGGATGCCAGTCAGAAGCTGGTCGAGCGGACAGGCCCGCAGGTGGCGAATGTCATCGAGCGGGCAACCAAGTTTCAGCTTCAAACGGTTCGGCGGCGCACCCTGTTTTCAGGCATCGCCGGCATTCTGGTCGCCGCCGCTCTCGTGGCCGGCGTTTCTTACATTGCAGGCTTTGCCTCCGGCCAGGCGCATGGCGAGGTCGTGGGCAACACGATCTCGGCGGCCATGGCAGCCGGGCCGAACGCTGCCGCGGCCTGGGTCGGACTGATGAAGGACAATGATCCTGTGCGTGCCTTGTCCGTCTGCAAGCAGTCGGTGAGCACGGACGCGCATGGGCGGCGATATTGCGCCATGCCGGTCTGGCTCGATCCGCCATCAGTGCCGGACGGCAGGTAAGGGCGCGGCAGCCGAGCCAAGGTAAGCGGCTGCCTCGGGGGGAAAGCCGACTGGCCGCTTTAGGGGGTTATGGGTGGATGACTACCGTTGTCGTCAATGCCCATAAATTTCACGCAAGCTGGGATGGGAAGACATTGTCGCGCATTGTAGTGATTGGCAAATCAGGAGGCGGAAAATCGACCCTTCCACGCCGCTCATCCTCACGGGTGGACTTGTCACCCGTCGGGGTTGATCGCTTGTTATGGCAGGAGGACTGGACCTTAATAAGGGACCGGCTCAGCGTCCTCACTGAGCCACCAGGTTTTGCAATTCGCTGAATGCACAAGCAAGACGTTTCGCTCGTTCACAACCAGAATCGCAACACTGTTTCGCCACGACGGTCGACACCCGTCGATTGCCAACCTTTTGATCTATAGAACCCTTCAGCTCTCGTATTTTGCCCAGTTGTGAGGAATGCTTGACGATGTCCTGCCTGTCGCAACCGCGTCAAGGCTGCATCAAGGAGCGCCGTCCCGTGACCACGTCCCTGCGCTCCATCTATGACAAATAGCGCCCATATATAGCCTGTCTGGTGATTGACGCATGTGAAACCCTGTATACCTTCCTCGTCTTCAGAAACGAGAAAAATCGCCTCCTCCATGTACCATGCGATCTCCGCCTCGGTGACAAGTGAAGGATCAGATAGACGATTTTCTACCGTCCCATGCCTGACCGCATGGATACGCGGGAGATCGTTGTATGTGGCAGAGCGTAAACGATATTTGGTCATGCAATTATGCTACTAAGTCCAGTGTTAAATGTCAGCTTTCGGGCCCGAATGTTTAGTCGCTCAGCAGCTTATTTGGGTCGGCAGGCGCCCCCCGGCGACGGGGGACGCCGGTCCGATCGGTTTTGGTCGACGGATTGCGTTAACTGCCCTGGAAGGCAAACCGGGCCACGCTGACAAAAGGGGAGAAACGATCGGTACACTTGGAAGCAAGCATGCTCCACCTCGTGCATCAATAAACGTTGAGGTGATCGACCTTCAGATTCGAGTTACGAAAGTTCGAAATCTTGAGATCGGACAACTTGAAATGACCCAGCCTTTTTCCGAAGATGAGATCGAGCGCTTCCGAGCGATGACACCGGGCACGCGCCATCGCATCCACCTCAACAATGCCGGCGCCGCGCTGATGACGACTGGCGTGTTATCCACGGTGGTCGATCATCTCAACCTCGAAGCCGAGATCGGAGGCTATGAGGCGAAGGCGCGGGAGATTGAACGGGTCGAGGCCGTGTATCGTAGCGTCGCACGGCTCCTGAACGCCGATGCCGCCGAGATCGCACTGGCGGAGAACGCGACAGTTGCCTGGCAATGGGCGTTCTATGCGCAGCGATTCGAGCCCGGCGACCGCATCCTGACGACCACGGCGGAATATGCCGCCAACTATCTCTCCTATCTCCAGGTTGCCAAGCGCAACGGCGCGGTGATCGACCTTATCCCGGACGACGCAGAAGGCCGCTTGGATCCGCAGGCGCTGGAGGCGATGATCGATGAACGGGTGCGCCTCATCGCGATCACCTGGGTTCCCACAAATGGGGGGCTGGTCAATCCCGCCGCTGAGGTGGGCCGCATCGCCAACGCGCACGGCATCCCCTATCTGCTTGATGCCTGTCAGGCGGTCGGCCAGCTCCCCGTCGATGTGGCACAAATAGGTTGCGACATGCTTGCGGCGACCGGGCGCAAGTTCCTGCGGGGCCCACGTGGCACTGGCTTCCTCTACATGAAGCGTTCGCTGCTTGAGCAGACCGAGCCGGCTATGATCGACCTGTACGGCGCGACCTGGGCGGGCGGCGCCCGCTACAATTTGCGTCCGGATGCGCGCCGATTCGAGACGTGGGAAAGCAACTATGCGGCACGGCTCGGCCTTGGCGCCGCAATTGAAGAGGCCCTGTCGATCGGCATTCCTCGCATCGAGGGCCGGGTGAAGATGCTGGCAGCCTCGCTACGCGCGGTCCTGGGCGACGTGCCCGGCGTCACGGTCCGCGATCTCGGCCCGGATCCGGCGGCGATCGTAACATTCACCTTCGATCACCTGGACGCCACGGCGGTGGCCACCAGCCTCGCCGGGCGCGCTATAAACGTGTCGGTCTCAGGCCCGACCAGCACCCCGATCGATGGCGGACGCCGCGAGCTGCCCGACCTCGTCCGCGTGTCGCCGCACTATTACAACACGGAAGAGGAGGTCGAGCGGATGGCCGAGGCGGTACGCTCACTCGCAGAACGCTGACTTATCTACCTAAATCGTAGTTCCTCTGTCCGACTGCGCTGCCGAGGATGGAGGAACGGACCTGCCGCACCGTGACCGAATGTCTGGTTTCTGGACGGGGAGCTGATCTGTCGAAAGTCCTCTCGGGTCGTTAGCAGTCGTATCCGGTGTCTTCAAGAGGCAGGCTCTCAATGCCTCGCTGCTTGCTTCAGCGCCGCCGGGGTCGGTTCAAGCTCTGATCGTTGGTCAGGCTGGGCGTGTCGGATGGCGCCGTGCTCTGCCCTTTCGCGGCGACCTTTGCCCAATAGTCGGCGATCCGGGTTTCCAGCGGCATCGCCGCCGCAAGAAGTTGATCGATCTTCGCGATTTCCTCGGGGGTAGCGCGCCGCGTCGGGGAACGAATCATAGCGGCGAGGACGCGGTAGCCCTCTCGATAGGCGTCCGCTTCCTCGACCGTCATAGGTCGCGCCCGCTCGGCTTGGATCAGCGCCGACGCGAGGGGCAAGCGAAGCCGCTCGCCATCCCGCAACTCGTTCTCGTAGATCGGCACACCGGCGCGCCGGTAAACGGTCAGGCGATCGGCAAGCTTCTCCACCTCGATGCGTCCGACCGTTGCCGGCAGACCATCATAGGCCGCCTGGTGCGCCTCCGGGGTCGTCATGCGGCCCTGATCACGCGTGGCCTTTTGGTGCTCATACCGCTGATAAATCCCCTGCTCACTGAGCTTGAAACTGACGGCGAGAACCCGCGCATCGATCTCATACCCGGCCTCGCGAAAGCCCTTCATCGTGGCCGCGACTACATTGCTGTCGCGCATGGTGCCTTCGATAATGACGTTGAAACGCTGCTCCCTGGCGTATGCCATCGCCTTCTCGACCCACCGGCCGGAATCCGGCCCGGTATAGAAGGCAGCGATCTTGTCATCCTCCCGCATGAGCCGCGCATTCGCGGGATGGTACTCGCGCAAGTCATCACCGATGATCTGCACCGCCCCGCCCCGCCCTGCGAGTTCGCCGGCGGCCCAGTCCAGGGCGGCACTTTTGCCACTGCCGGGCTGCCCACCGAAGAACACGGCGACGGGCGCGGGAAAAGGAGCGACACCCGCAAAAAGCCTGGGCCTTATGCGGGTGTCGAAAATCCTCTGATGATCGTCTTCGGAGAGGCGGCAGGCCGCCGGGTCGAGGGCCACTATTCGGCTGCGAGCGTATCCTGACGACGGTTCCAGGCGTGCACCAAAGCCCCGTATTCCTGGCTGATGCGCGCGACCTCCGCGTGATCCGTCAGCCGCAACCGCGCTCGTTCTTGATGCAGGGCGGTGAACCGAGCTTCGAGACGCCCGATGAGCACCTTATCAGGCTTGGCCTTACGTTCTTCATCTGCAATCTCACTCGTGCAGATCGACAGGAGATGGCTGATCGTCTCCCGCGCAACCTCGAAGGCAATGGCCTCGTCCTGGGTCCAGAGCGGCTTCTGATCGGCGGGGTCAGGCAATACGATCGGTTCCATGCACTCACTATAGCACAGCCAATAGCCGGGATGGGAAAGGGCAACTGTTTCCCCCTGCCCTGCCCCGCTCAACTGCGGACCTCGTCCAGCGCTTGGCGAACTAGCTTGCCGGCATAGCGTCCGGCCGGCGTGAGCTGACGCACCCACGCGCCCCGAGACGGCGACCATTTGAAGGCGTGCCGCCTCAGAAGATCACGCGCCGCGGCATCGGGCTTGTCCGGAAACTCGAACATCACCGGGTTTTCCGCGAGGTCTTCCCGGTAGACGTAGCCTTCGCCCTCCTGACGGATATCCGTCCCGTCCGCCTGGGCTTCAAGGGTGCGGGTGCGCTCTATGATCCGCCGCGCATTGGCCCGGTTGTTCGAGAGGGCATAGGACGGAAAGCCAATCCGTCCCGCCAAGTCCGGCTTGAACAGTTCTTCGATCTGGCCGGGGCTAAAGCCCATCTCAGCCAGTTCAGACCGGGCCTCGCGCCGGATCGCATAGTTGGCGCGCTTCATCTTGGCATGGACCGCATCCAGCGCCGCCAACTCTTCGCGCAGCTTGCTGATGGCATCAGGATCATCCGAGGAAATGCCCCCCGTCCCGACCGAGGCGGCCTTCTGCTCGTAGTGCTTCGCCTTATCCGCCAGGCTGAACGCCTGGCCGAACTTGTTGTGGATCTTCCCGCGATAGGCGCGGTCCCACTTTTCGCTGATGGCCGATCAGGATCGGCTGCCCGAAGGGGATGGCCTCAGCCATGCCCCGCGCCTGAGTGTAGGCCGCCGCACTGGCCTTGGCGGCGGCTTCTGCACGGGCTTTCAAACGGGCACGGCGGGCGGCTTGCTTGCGTTCGTCGCTGTTCATGGCCCTGCCCCCCTCAGTCCATGTAGCCATGGGGATAGCTGGTCTCGGCGTGATCCCGGCAGCGGCGGCGCGGTTCGACATGCGCCTTGCTGCAGGAGATGCGCCGCTCGGCGTCGTGGCGGTCCCGATAGACATAGAACTTGCCGGTGGTGCGGATCAGCTCGCCTCTCGTGAGGCACGGCCCGCAGGGCGAAAACTCCCGCACCGTCTGGCAAACCGGCGCCGCAGCCTTGATGGCAGGGCTCGGCGCCATGGCCATCCGTTTCGCCGCGATCAGCGCTTCGAGCGCTCCGCCGCGCGGAATGTGGCGATTGACGATGAATACCTCATGCGGCCCGTCCGCCAGGGCATCGGCCGTGGTGGCTTCGGCAACAACGTCCCGCACCCATTCGCCATACAGGCCAACGTAGCGCTCAACCTGCTCGCTCTGGATGCGCAGAGCCTCCTCGCGGGTCAGGGTGATGCCGCTCGAAAAGACCAAAGTCATCTTTACCTCCTTCGGAAAGCGCATGCTTCCGAAGGAAGCGCCTCGCGGCGAGCGCGGGGGCGGTCCAGGCAAGGGCGTACTGCCGGGAGGGGGATTACCCGACCTGGACGGAGCCTTGGGCGAAGGAAGGCCGGGGAGACCCGGCCGCACGGGAGCGTAGCGACGCACCCTTGCCGGGACCGGGGGCGGCGCCCCCTGATCGCTCCGCCGGCGGGCGGAGCTGTGGGCAAGCGGAGCGCGCAGGGCCGCGAGGCCCGGAGGCGTGAGCGCTGGAAGCCCGCAGGGCCGAGACCCGCAGGGGCTCGGGGCGAAGCCCGACATAGCGACCGGCGCGCCGCGCCGGGCACGCGATCAGAAAGCTATCGGCCAGACGGCTTTTCCTAGGCGAAAAGCCGCCCCGAAAGGCAGCCAGCGCTACCTCGCCGGCGGTACCAACTCCAGTGCCCAACCCGGAGGAGGGCCGCCCTGACCGCCCTGCCGATGGAAGCCTTCGCAGAGGAAGACGGGTGCCGCGTGAACCCTACAGCGGGCGCATTGCAATCGCTTCGCGACCACCATAACTGCTTGGTCGCCTAGACGCTTCCGCAGCAACGCGACCGGCGTAACCGTCCGCTTCCCGCATTTGGGGCAGCTGGCTTCGACGGTGCAGCCTGGCCAGTCGGACAGACAATCGTTCGCGTTGAAGGGTGGAGGGTGCTTGGTCATGTGGCACGGGGATAAGGCTGTGGATAGTGTGAACAAAATAGGAACAGTCTCTATCGCGTTTTGCTAGGCGCCCGCCAGAAGGCTCGCGAGAAGTGATGCGTCTGAGGAGCCAAGGGGCCGCCCCGGAGGGCGGCCCTGCGCCGCCTAGCAGCGGCGCTTCGGCCTGACCGGCTCGGTCTTGATTTCGAGCTTCACGAAGGGCGGCAGGCTGATCGTGAGGGTGACGCTGGCGACGGCGATCCGGCGCAGGGTGCGGCTGAGCGAACGGCGCAGGTGGGCGAGCAGCTTCATGGTGGCGATTGAGATGGTCATGACGGTCCTCCTTTGGGTTGCGGGGAATCCGCGGAGGACGAGGGCCGGCCCGTGAGAGCGGCCCTGCACCCGGAGGGCCGCAACGGAGTGGAGGACTGGCGCAGCCAGTTGCGGGGCCGCGGCGGGCTGCCACCCTCCGCATCATGGATTTCCTGGCCCAAAGGAGTGTGCGTGGTGACGGCCGCCGCCGTGGCGATGTCTGAGCCTGCGCCGTTCGCTCGGCCGCACCCTCCACCAGTAGGACGCCGGTAGCGGGCGCTACCGACCTACCGCTCTTGGGATAGCGGAACGCTATCGGCGGGCTAGAGGCCCGCTTGCGCGCAGCGCGAGGGCGGCGGGAACCGCCGCCCTGCCCGCTCCGGCTCAGCTCTGCCGGGTCGGCCGCGACCAGATGAGGGAGAAGGTGCCGTCCTCGGTCCCGACGAGGTTGGCGTAGATCGGAGCGGGGAAGCTCGGGTCGTCGAGTTTGACGGCGTAGTAGGCGCGCCCGGTGCTCTCCGCGATCTTCTCCCAGGCGGCGCCGACTTCCATCTTGCCGGTGAAGACGCGGTAGGCCGGGGCGTCGGGGTTGTCGTTGGTGTTCGGCAGGAAGGTGATGCCGGCGTCAATGGTGAGGGTGTGGATCTTGCCGATGATCTTGCCGTCTTTCGCGGTGAAGGTGCCGATGGTCGC
>DATJHO010000168.1:0-3013 GCA_035493835.1 Devosiaceae bacterium | reverse complement strand
GAACGCGTCGCATCGCCATCAGTTCTTTTCCCCGCACAGCCCCCTCGACTGTGACGGCGCTTTGTCATTCCTGCGACATATTGTGTCCGTTAACAATTCAGGCTAGAACGTTTTTGTCGAATATTGCGGCCGACTGTCCGTGCCTGGCGACGCCTCAACGCGCCTGCTGACGTCACTACCGAGATTTCGATAGGCGAGCTTTTCCAATGGTTTGGGGGGCCGCTACGGCAGAGGACTGCGAGAGGGACTTATATGGCTACCGGCACTGTAAAATGGTTCAATGGGCAGAAGGGCTACGGCTTCATTCAGCCCGACGAGGGCGGGGCGGATGTGTTCGTGCACATTTCGGCGGTCCAGCGCTCGGGACTCAATGGCCTGGATGAGGGGCAGAAGGTCAACTACGAGATCGTCAAGGACAAGCGGACCGGGAAATCCGCCGCCGACAACCTCTCGATGGCTGGCTGATCTAGCGGCATTCGTTGAAATACCGGAAGGCGTAGCCCTGTGGCTGCGCCTTTCTTGTTTTGCGGCCGTCTGACTAGGCACGCGGTGCCAGAAAGTCCTCGAAACAGTCGTAGTTGTGCTGCTCGACGATCTTGTCGCCCGCAAACCTGAGGAAAATGCCGCTTTCACAGACCATCGCATCGCCGGCGCGCAGCGCGCCCACCGGCACGGCGAGAACCCCGGTCCATTTGACCTGCAACGTCACCCGGTCGCCCGACACCGCCGCATCGATGACGTCATAATGCTCTTCCAGCAGCATTTGCTTGCCGCGCGCCAGGTCCTCGGCCATCTTTGCCGGACCTCGACGTTCTCCTTTTGGTTTCAATCTGTTAGGGTGCTCGACTTGAACCGCATTCTCAGCATAGAGATCGAGCAGCGCGGCCCGGTCGCCACGCTCGATTGCGGCAAACAGCGCCAGCGCCGCCTTCACTCGGTCATCTTCCTTCGTCATCGCTTGCTCCAGCAATTTATGTCCACAACATCGAACAAAACGCTCGACTAGAATATCGCTCTAGTACATGCTGGAAGCAAATTCCAGAGAATTCTTTTACGAAAGGGAACCAGATGGCCCGTGCCGCTGCCAAAAAAGTGAAGCCCCGCAAGCGCTTGACGGGTGACGAACGTCGCGAATCAATCCTTGAGGCAGCGCTCTCCTGCTTCCTGGAAAAGGGGTATATCGCGACCACCATCAACGACATCCGTGAGGCCTCCGGGGCCACCACGGGCTCGATCTACCACTTCTTCGACGGCAAGGGCGCGCTCGCCATGGCCCTGCTCGAGGATGCCGTGGCGGGCTGGTCGGGCGAGTCGCAGACCTCGAGCGAGACGCCCGAAGCCGTCATCAAGGCCTCCGCCAGCGGCTTGGTGAGCTGGGGCCTCAAGAACCCCGAACTGTTCCGCTTTATGGACGAAATCCGCACCCTTGCGGTCACCGCACCGGAGTTCGCCGGCATCGCCGATACGCTCGCCGAGGGTCAGGGCTCGGCGCAGGCCGCCTACGCGAAATTCCTCAAGGCCCGCAAGGTCAAGGACCTGCCTTGGCCGGCCGCCCATTCGCTCATCCTCGGGCCGGCTTACAACTATCTTCGCCTAGCCACCTCGGGCCGTGCCCGGGTCGCCGCCAAGCGTGCCGCCGAGATCTTCGGCGACGCCGCCTGGGCTGCCGTGAAGGCCTGACCACCATTGCTCCGGCGGTTTTCCCCGCCGGAGCACAACCCCGCGGCGTGCCGCTTGACCGCCGCGCCCTTCGCGGGCAGTTTGACAAAGTTCCCTGACAGCCCGGACACCGACTGGCGCCATGCAAGGCGAAAGCGGGCTTTTGACCTGTGGCAGCGGGAATTGTGCAAGGAGGCATAGATGCCCGACAAGATTCCGATGACTCCAGCCGGCCACGCCGCGCTGTCCGAGGAATATCGGTACCGGACCGCCGAAGAGCGGCCGCGCATCGTTCGTGACATTTCCGAGGCCCGCGCCCACGGCGATCTCAGTGAAAACGCCGAGTACCACGCCGCCAAGGAACAGCAGAGCCTCAATGAAGGCCGCATCCAGGAGCTCGAAGCCCTGCTTGCCCTCGCCGACATCATCGACGTCAAGAAACTGAGCGGCGACACCGTGAAGTTCGGCGCGACGGTGAAGATCGTCGACGAGGACACCGAAGAAGAGCGCAAATACATGATCGTCGGCGATGCCGAGGCGGATGCGAGCAAGGGCCGGATCTCGATCTCCTCCCCCATCGCCCGCGCCATGATCGGCAAATCCAAAGGCGACAGCTTCGAGGTTGCCGCTCCCGGCGGTTCCAAGAGCTATGAAATTTTGGAGCTGCGCTACGTCTAGGTTGTGCGCGGTGAAGCTCCGCGCATAGCTCATGCTCACGTTGACGCCTTCTTTGGCATAGCGTGCTCAGCCGCTGGGCAATCGCCCGACGGCGTGTGACTTTTCGGTGAGTTGCCTGCAATTCCGGGCGTTTGCGGCGGCCCTCGGCTTGAAAGGCGGGGCCCTCAGCAACTACATTAGCGGCTCAATCGAGGGAGCGTCTCATGCACGCCAAGGTCATCATTATCGGGTCGGGGCCGGCCGGATATACCGCGGCGATCTATGCGGCTCGTGCAATGCTCGAGCCGGTCATGATCAACGGAACGCAGCCCGGCGGGCAGCTGACCATCACCACCGATGTGGAGAACTACCCCGGCTTCGCCGACGTCATCCAGGGTCCTTGGCTCATGGAGCAGATGAAGGCGCAGGCCGAACATGTGGGCACGAAGATCGTCAACGACCTCATCGTCGAAGTCGATTTTGACCATCGCCCGTTCAAGCTCATCGGCGACAGCGGCAAGACCTACACGGCCGACGCGGTGATCGTCGCCACCGGCGCCCAGGCCCGCTGGCTGGGCCTTCCGTCGGAATCGAAATTCCAGGGTTTCGGCGTAAGCGCCTGCGCCACCTGCGATGGCTTCTTCTATCGCGACAAGCACGTGCTGGTGATCGGCGGCGGCAACACCGCGGTCGAAGA
>DATJHO010000167.1:0-2602 GCA_035493835.1 Devosiaceae bacterium | reverse complement strand
CGAGCCCCCGGGCGCCGGCGATCCATGGCGCGCGGTGCAAGCCATCCCGAATCTGAGCGGCGACTACTACTGGCAACTGACCTCACGCAACAAGCGCAGCCTGGCGCTGGATCTGAAGCATCGCGAGGGTCAGGCCGTGCTACACCGTCTCTGCACCCAGGCTGATGTTTTCATCACCAACTTTCCTTTACCGGTCCGGGACCGCCTGCGATTGGCGCCCGCCGACCTGACGCCGCTGAACCCCCGTCTGATCTATGCCTCCTTCACCGCTTATGGGGAGGCGGGCGAGGAAGCCAGCAAGACCGGCTTCGATTCCACCGCCTATTGGGCGCGCACCGGCCTGATGGACATGGTACGAGCGGACGCGGACACGACGCCACAACGCTCGATGCCCGGCATGGGAGACCATCCCAGCGGCACGGCGCTCTACGCCGCCATCGTCTCCGCGCTGTACCGGCGGGAAAAGACCGGCCAGGGCGGCGTGGTGAAGACCTCTTTGCTGCAGAACGGGCTCTGGGCCAATGCCTGCGCCGTGCAGATCCGGCTGTTCGGCACGCCGGTTCCAATGCGCCCCAAACGCGAGGACGCACCGAACGCGCTCGCCAACCATTACCGTTCCCGCGACGGCCGCTGGTTCATCATGGCGCTGTTCAACGAGCAGCGGCAGTTGAAATCGTTTCTTGAAGCTATCGGCCGCCATGACCTGACCGACGATCCCCGTTTTGCCACGACGGCGTCCCGGAAGGCCCATGCGGCAGAGTTGGTCCGCGTCCTGGATGAAGTGTTCGCGACGCGCGACCTCGCCGAGTGGCGCTCGATCCTGGATGCGGTCGGCGTCACCTTCGGAATCGTCGGCACAGTGGAGGAGGCGTTTACCGACCAGCAGATGCGGGACTGCGGCGCCCTGGTGCCCTTCGCCGACGGGGCGCAGGAGACGATCAGCAGCCCCTTCCACATCGACGGCGTCGACAAGACCCCTCCCCGGCGCGCCCCAGCGCTCGGCCAGCACAATGCGGAGTTGCTGGCCGAAGCGGGCTACACTGCGGCCGATATCGAGCAGTTGCGCGGCCTGGGCGTGGTGGCCTGATTGGTCTCTGCCGCGACGTGGGTCATCACAGCAGCGGTTCTCGCCGGGACCGTGCTGGCGTTCTGGCACGTGCGGGCGGCTGAAGGCGTTGCTCGGCCGCCTGGCTGGGCGGGGCTTGCGCACGGACTGGCCGGAGCGGTGGGGCTGGCGTTGCTGTTGCTGGCGCTGCGAGGCCCGCCCCGAGCGATGGCGGAAGGGGCGGGGTCGTTCGGGATGATCGCCGCGTGGCTGTTCGGAGCCGCGCTGGTTGTTGGCGGCACAATCTGGGTCAGGCGCCGTCGAGGGCCGATGCTGGCGATCCTGCTGCATGCCGTGCTGGCGGTGACCGGCTGGGTCGTGCTGATCGCCTGGGTATCGCTGGGGTGAACAAGAGCCTCTGGAGGCCAGAATGATCTTGACGTCATATGATTTCTAGCACATAATTCACTTCGATGGAGTGGGACGTCGACTTTGATCCAGAGTTCGCCAAAGAGGCGAAGGAGCTTCCACGAGCCGTCCAGATCGAAATCGTGGCACTTAGCAATTTGCTGAGACAGTTCGGGCCTCAGCTCCGACGGCCGCATGTCGATACATTGAAGGGGTCACGCCACACCAACATGAAGGAACTGCGCTTTGGCTTGGCCGACGGAGCGCGGCGCTTTGCATTTGCCTTCGATCCGACCCGCAAGGCCATTCTTCTTGTCGGGGACAGCAAATCCGGGGTCAATGAAAGACAGTTCCACAGAAACCTTATTCGCATCGCCGATACCCGGTTCGGTCACCACCTGAGCCGGCTCCGCCAGGGAGAAGCAGGATGACCGTGTCGCTCGATGAATTCACGAGGGATTTTTCGAAAGAAGAACGCGCCCGCGTTGCCGAACGAACTGCGCAACTGGTCGAGGAAGAGATGACGCTGCGCTCGTTGCGCCAAGCTCGACAATTGACCCAGAAGCGGATCGCAGAACTGATGGGTGTCGAGCAGGAAAGTGTTTCGAGACTGGAAAGACGTGCAGATCTTCTGATCTCGACGCTATCCAACTATGTCGAAGCAATGGGAGGCAGGCTCAGGCTCCTGGCCGAGTTTCCGGACCGGCAGCCGGTCGCCGTCGCTCTTCGCGATCTCATCGATCCGCCATCCTCGACGCCTGCCCCTAAATCCCGCGGATGACACGCTACAACGGCTTGAGCTTTCAACTCGTTCCGTTGGTATAGAAATTCGCGATTGGCCCGATGCGGTCTATGGCGGCAATCCCATTCCGCAGCAACGCGTTGCCGACCGGGAAAGTCAGCGGGCCTGAGCTTCAAGCCGGCCCGCCGCCAGATCTCCTACCCCACCGCCAGCGAGTAGATATCCTTCACCCCCGCGGGCAGCGCCAGCGAATTCCACGTCTCCCCGCCGTCCTCGGTGCCGAACACCTCGCCGTCATAGCGCGCACCCAGATACACCTGCTTCGCGTCCTTCTGGTGCAGCGCCACCGACATGATCGTGCCGTGGACCTGCACCTTGTCGAACCGCTTCCAGCTCTGGCCCTTGTC
>DATJHO010000166.1:0-8693 GCA_035493835.1 Devosiaceae bacterium | reverse complement strand
GTGGATGAGGAGCGGCTCGCCCACCAGTTCGCCGACCCGCATACGTGGATCGAGCGAGGCATAAGGGTCCTGGAACACCATCTGCACGTCGCGCAGGATCGGCTTCATCGAGTGGCGCGTGAGCCCGCCCGAATGACGGCCAGCGACGCGGATCGAGCCCGACCAGGGCACGAGATCCATGATCGCCTTGCCTGTGGTGGATTTCCCGCAACCGCTTTCGCCCACCAGCGACAGCGTTTCGCCGCGCCGTAGCACGAGGCTGATACCTTCAACCGCATGAACGCGGCGAACCGGACGGCGGAGCAGGCCGCCCTTGACGTCGAAGCGGACGGTGAGATCGTCGACCTCGATCACGGCGGGAGCCGCTACCGGATCGGCGCCAGTGGCGCGCCGGGGTTTTGCCTCGTTGCTCATGCTGCCGAGCACAGGTACGGCCGCGAGAAGATCCCGCGTGTAATCGGCGGAGGGACTGGCGAAGAGCTGCCGCACCGGCGCGTGCTCGACCTCACGCCCGGCGCGCATGACGAGAACCCGATCCGCCATCTCGGCAACGACGCCCATGTCGTGGGTGATGAGGATCAGCGCCGAACCGGTTTCGGCCCCGATATGCCGAATCAGCGACAGGATTTGCGCCTGCACGGTGACGTCGAGCGCGGTCGTCGGCTCGTCGGCGATGAGCAGGTCGGGCTTTTGCGCCAGCGCGATGGCGATCATCACCCGCTGCCGCATGCCGCCCGAAAGTTCGAACGGATATTGCGCCAGCCGCCGCGCGGCGTCAGGAATCTGGACGAGATCGAGCAGCCGCCTCGCTTCGGCGCGGGCGCCGTTGGCGGAAATGGGCTGATGCGCCGCAACGGCCTCGGCGAGCTGGCGACCGACGGTCAACACCGGGTTCAGCGAGGTCATCGGTTCTTGAAAGATCATGCCGATCTCCCGGCCGCGTACGCCACGCATCTCCGCTTCGCTCAGGGCGAAAAGGTCGCGCCCCTTCAGCATGGCGCAGCCGCCGCTGACCTTTGCCATCGGCTCGGGCAGGAGGCGCATCAGCGCCAGCGCCGTCATCGACTTGCCCGAGCCGCTCTCCCCCGCGATGCAGAGCGTTTCGCTCCGGCCGAGATCGAAGGACAGGCGATCGACAACGGTCCTGGCGCCGGTTGGGGTGGCAACGGACACGCAGAGGTCGCGGACGGAAAGCAGGGGTTCAGTCAAGGTAAGCATCCTCGGGGCGGGAGACCTCGCCCTTCGACAAGCTCAGGGTGAGGTCTCGCAGGTGGGGTCTTCGCAAGAAAACCTTCGGCGACCTCTCAACACCACCGACCTCATGGTGAGCCTGTTGAACCATGGGCAACAGGCACGGACTCAGGGTGAGGTCTCGCAGGTGTGGCACTCCCCACCCACCCTCTCCCACAAGGGGGGAGGTGGATTTGTGGCACCGCCTCGCCACAAGGCGCACCCTGTCCCTTGCGGGGAGGGTTGGGGAGGGGGTAGCCACAAACACGGAGCCGACGCTCACTCGAACACGACCCGTGGGAAGTAGAAGCTGATCACCCAGTTCGGCATGTCGACGATTTCGGAAATCCGGAGATCGCCGCAGACCGAGCAAAGCATGTAGGCGTCATTGGCCGAGAGGCCGTACAGTTTTCCCAACAGGTCGATCATGTTGGCAACCGCCGCCCGGGCGCCGGTCATCAGGTCGGGGCCAATGCCGGTCGTTACCTCATACCCCTTGGCGTCGAGGTGGTTTGTCACCGGGCCCGGGGTCGTGAAGCGGGGCATGGCGAGCGGGGTCTGCTTGATGAGGTCGAAGCCAAGCGTCACGTTCATGGCGCTTTCAATGGCCGTGCCGCAGACTTCGCCGTCGCCCTGGGCGGCGTGGGTGTCGCCCACCGAGAACAGGGCCCCCGCGACCTCCACCGGCAAATAGAGCACCGAGCCGGCGGAGAGATCGCGGATATCCATGTTGCCGCCCACCCGGCGCGGCGGCACCACCGAATGAAGGCCCGGCGCCGCCGGCGCGAGGCCGATGGTGCCGGCGAACGGCTTTAGCGGCACCTTGCCGAATTTGGAAAAGGCGGCCGGAGCGAGGGTTGCGGCGTCGTACTTCCAGAGCGTGAGGTCCGGCGCCGAAAACTCGTCGGCCAAAAGGCCAAAACCGGGGATGATCGCCGTCCAGCCGAAGCCGGACGGTTCAAACCCCTCGATCGTCACCTTCAGCACGTCGCCCGGCTCGGCCCCATCGATGAAGATGGGGCCGGTGACCGGATTGACCTTGGAGAAATCGAGCGTCGTGACCGCCTCAACGGTGCTGCCCGGCGTAAAATGGCCGCTGCCGGAATCGCTGCACTCGAAGCTCAGCGTCGTGCCCGGCGCGATCGTCTTCACGGCCGGGAACGAATTGTCCCAGCCGTGATGATGATGCGCGCCATGGATGGTGTGGTGGCTATGGCTGTGCATCGGTCGCATAGACATAGTTGTAATTGACGGGGACGTGAACCGGATCGACGAAGAGGCTCTTGTCGCCGGCGATACGGGCGGAGTGCATGGTGTAGCGCTCCTCGTTGAACACCGGCACCCAGGGGGCATCGTCCTGGACCTTGTCGAAGATCTGCTTCCAGAGATCGGCGCGGGCCTGCGCCTGGTCGGGCGAGACCATCGCGTCGGCCTTGGCGGCCATCGCCTCGATGTCCTTGTTGCAGTAGAGCGACCAGTTCCAGCCGCCCTTCACCGCGCCGGCGCAGCCGAGGATCGGCCCATAAAAATCGCTCGGATCGGGGAAGTCGGCGATCCAGGCCATGCCGCCCGACCAGACCAGCGGCGCCTGGTCGGGTTCGCTGCCCGCGGCAATGACGTTGGCCTGATCCAGCGACTTGATCGCGACCGTCATGCCTACTGCCGCGAGATCCTGCTGGATCGCCTGGGCGATACGCGGGTTGGGATCGGTGTTGTAGACGTAGAGGTCGAAGGACTGGCTGGCATCGTAATTGGCCTCCTTCAGCAGCGCCTTGGCCTTTTCCGGATCATAGGAATAGCCCTTGTAGTCCTTGTCGTAGCCCGGCATGCCGGGAGGCAGGGGCTGGTTGGCGACATCGGCACGGCCGTTGATGATCTTGACGATGCGCTCCTTGTTGATCGCCATGTTGACTGCCTGGCGGACCTTGAGGTTGTCGAACGGCTTCATCGTCGTCTTGATGGTGAGATAGCTGGTTTCGAGCTGTGGGGCTTGAACCACCAGCTTCTTCTGCTCGGGATCGTTCATCACCTCGAGGAATTTTGCCGGCGGAATGCCGTCGCCGGCATAGTCGATTTCGCCCTTCTGCAGCTGCAGCAGCGCGGTCAGCGGCTCGGCGCCGATCTTGAAATCAATCTCATCGAGATAGGGCACGCCCTTCATGTAATAGTCAGGGTTGCGCTTGAGGACGAGTTCCTGCCCCAGCGTCCAGTTCTCGAGATAGAAAGCGCCCGTGCCATCGGGGTGATGGCCGTAGTCAGCGCCCCACTTGTCGACATCTTCCTTGGCTACGACGCCGGCAAAGTTCAGCGCCACGACCTGCAGGAACGTGGCGTCGGGCTTCGCCAGGGTGATGGCAATCGTATCGGGGTCGACGACCTTGATGCCGCTCATCTCGGTGGCCTTGCCGGCCGCGACGTCGTCATAGCCGGCGATCGACTTGAAAAAGCCCTGCCCCGGACTCTGGGTCTTGGGGTTCACGGTGCGGTTGTAGGAATAGGCGACGTCCGTCGCCGTCATCTCGCGGCCGTTGTGAAATTTGACTCCGTGGCGGAGCTTAAAGGTATAGGTCAGCCCGTCGGGGGAGATGGAATAGCTCTCGGCGAGGTCGGGCGTCAGTTCGGTGGTGCCGGGCTTGTAGTCCATCAGCCGGCTGAACAGCGACTTGATCATCGACCAGTTCTGCCAGTCATAACCGATGGCGGGGTCGAGGGTCGAAACGTCGTCCTTGAACGTTGCGGTCATGGTGCCGCCCTGCTTCGGCTCGACCGCAAGGGCCGCACCTCCCGACATCGCGAACAGGGCGGCGAGCGCCACCCCGGTCATCAAACTCTTTCGCATTAAAGGCTCTCCCGTGACTTGTTGGCTCATTGAAGTTTTATTCGCGGATCAATCAGAGGTGCGACCAGATCCGCCAGAAGGTTGCCGAGGACGATGGCGAGGGCCGAAACCAGCGTCACGCCCATGATGATGGGGATGTCGACGCGCTGGATCGCCTGCCATGCGAGCTGGCCGATACCCGGCCAGCCGAAGACGCTTTCGACCACGACGATGCCCGACATGAACACGCCGATGTCGATGCCGATCATGGCGATGATCGGCAGGATGGCGTTCGGCACCGCATGGCCGAACAGCACTTTTGCGCGGGTGATCCCCTTGCTGCGGGCTGTGCGGATGTAATCCTGCCGCAGCACGTCGATCATCGAGGAGCGCATCATGCGCGAGTACCAGCCGGCGCCGAGGAAGCCGAGGGTGAGCGAGGGCAGCACCAGGTTGGAAAAGTGCCCGTAACCACCGATCGGAAACCAGCCGAGCTGCACCGCAAAGACGTAGAGCAGCAGGATGCCGACGACAAATTGCGGCGCCGAGACGCCGACGAAGGAGATCAGCATCAGCCCCTGATCGAGCGCCGAGCCGCGCTTCAGCGCCGCGACCAGACCCATGGCGAGGCCGAGCACCAGTTCGCAGACGATGGCGCCCACCATCAGCAATAGCGTTGCCGGCAGGCGCGACCAGATCAGCGTGCCGACATCGGTCTTTTGCAGGTAGGAGCGGCCGAAATCGCCGTGTAGCAGGCCCCAGAGATAGCGGCCATATTGCTGCGGCAGCGGCAGGTCGAGCCCGAGCTGGTGGCGGATGCTTTCGACGGTTGCCGCGGTGGCGCTGCGGCCCGCGATCTGGCGCACCGGATCGGCCGGCAGCAGATAGAGCAGGATGAAGGTGATGATCGAAACGCCGAACAGGATCAGCACCGATTGCAGCAGCCGGCGGGCGACGTAGAGCGGCATCAGTGGTGTCCCTGCTGGGTGGGATCGAGGATGTCGCGCAGGGCGTCGCCGACGAGGTTGAACGCGAGCGCCAGAACGATGATCGCCGCGCCCGGAATGAACACCAGCCAGGGCGCCGAGCTGAAATAGGTCTGGTTTTCAAAGATGATGTTGCCCCAGGAGGGAGTAGGCGGCTGCACGCCGACGCCGAGATAGGAGAGCGTCGCCTCGAGCAGCACTGTGGTCGAGATGCCGAGGGTCGAATAGACTAGAAGCGTCGGCACCAGATGCGGCAGGATGTGGTAAAGGAGCAGGCGTCCGGTGCCGGCCCCCAGCGACCGTTCGGCGGTGACGAAATCCCGTTCGGCGAGCGAGCGCGTCTCGGTATAGATGACGCGGGCGATCTGCACCCAGTTCACCATCGCGATGACCAGGGCCACGATCCAGAGGCTGGGCTTGAAGGTCGCGGCGAGCACGATCGCCAGTAGCAGCGCCGGAAACGCCATCATCAAATCGGTGAAGCGCATCAGCGCCCCGCCGATGAAGCCGCGGAAGAAACCCGCGACGATGCCGATAGAGGCCCCGATCAGCACCGCGATGCCATTGGCGACCACGCCGATGATGAGCGAGGTCTGAGTGCCGTAGATCAGCCGCGACAGCAGGTCCCGGCCGAGCAGGTCGCTGCCAAAGAGGAATTTTCCACCTGGCGGCAGCGGTGCGCCCTCGAGCGTGAGGCCGTCGAAGAATTGCTGGTCCGGCGGACAAGGCGCGACCCATTGCGCGAACACCGCCGCCAGCACCGCCACGGCGATGACCGCAAGGCCCGCAACCGCGAGCGGCCGGCGCAGCAGCCGGCCGCCGACCGACAGGGGCCTGGAGGTTTCGACGTCAAGCGCGGTCATGGCGCCGACCTTGGTCGCGCTGCGCTTCGAGCAGCCTTGTCGCCAGCGCCTCGATGGGAAGCCGCTCGGCCATCGCCTGCCGGCGCAAGCGGTCATAGGCCGCCTTAGGCGAGATGTTTTCGGCGACCATCAGCAGCGCCGTGGCTTGGGCCAAGGGTTCGCGCAGGTCCAGCCGGGCTTTTAGCGCCGCGACATTAGCGCTGAGGGCCCGCCGGCGGTCAAAAGCCTCGCGGGCGATCAGCACGGCCGAATAGATGCCGCCGCCGGTGATGGGTTTTAGCAATTGCGCATCCGCGCCGCGCCTTATGGCCCAGGCGATGCGGCCGGGCGCTTCGCTGCCGATGAGGGCGATCGCGGGGATCGGCGCCTCGCCGGCCGGCCAGGGAAATTGCTCGTCATGCCCGAGATCGACGTCGAAGAAAATTGCGCCGTAACCGCCCACCTCGAGATTGGGCGGGAGGTCCGGCCAGAACAACTCGGCCGCCATGCCGATCTGGGTGAGCTGACGGACGATGGCATCGACCGTCACGTGCGGCCGATGGAGAATCAGCGCCCGCTGCTGCTCGAAACTGGGCGAAAGCTGGCGGGCGCTCATTTCACCACCTGCAGATGGCCGACGCGCCGACCGGCAGCTGGTTCGTCCGCGCGCGCCAGATAGGGATCGGGAATGATGGGGGTTTCGATCCGGCTGACGAGATCGAAAACGCCATCCGCACGCGCCCGCCCGATGCGCGGCGCAAGGATGGCGTGATTGGTATCGCCATGGATCCGCAGCGCGCCGAAAGGGGCTGCAAAGCTCGTGGCCTGGGCATGGGCGAGGACGCGCCCGGAATCGGTGGTGCCGGTCGCGGCGATGCCGTCGGCGATCATGTGCACGGCCACGTAGGCCTGCACAAAGAAGGCCGACACGTGGCGCTGCTCGGGCGCCAAGCGATTGGCAGTAGCGAGAAATGCGGCATTGTCAGGTGTCGCGATAGATTGAAAGTAGGGCGAGATGCCCAGATGGCCGGTGGCCTTTTCGCCCAGCACGGCAATCTCGTTCTCGGTCCAGTTGCAGCTGATGATCGGGCGCTTTTCGGCCGCGAAGGTCGGCTCGTCCTGCGCCAGCTGCCAATAGGCTTCGACGAAGGCCTGCGACGATGGGCCGATCAGCGTGTTGAGGATGAAATCCGGCCGCTTGCGCCGCACCTCCTCAATCAGATGCACAACGTCGGTGTCGCCAAGCGGCAGGAAGCGCTCGGCCTTGACCGTTCCGCCGTGTCGCTCGACGCACTCGCGCGCGATGCGATTGGTTTCCCAGCCCCAGATGTAGTTGGAGCCGAGGAGCATCGGATCGCCGCCGAAGCGGGGCAGCACATGCTCCAGCAGTGGCAGGATGTGCTGGTTGGGGCAGGCGCCGACATAGACGACGTGCTCGTTGCCTTCGAACCCCTCGTAGGGACAGGGATACCAGAGGTGCGTGCCGGTTTTTTCCAGCACCGGAATGACTTCCTTGCGGCTCCAGGAGGTGGTGCAGCCCACCACGAACTGCGCCCCGCTGCCATCGATGATCTCCCGGCAGAGTCCCGCATAGGCTTCGATATTGCCGTGAGGGTCGCGCGTGACGGCAGCGAGAGTGAAGGGATGGCTGCGGGCGGCATTGATCTCGGCAATGGCCATCATCGCGCCGAAATAGCCTTCCCGTCCCAGCGAGGCATAAGGCCCCGTGGTCGAAAACAGCACGCCGATCGCCACCTGCTCTGCGGCAGCCTGCACGCGAAGCCCCCAATGAAAAAGCCCCACACCACGGTCGCAGAAGCGCCGGGAGTGGGGCCCAAATGCCCAATTACCGCTCGATTTCAGCCATGATGGCCAGATCGATCGGCGCAAGTCAAGCGAATTGCCTATGAAGTTCGCGGCCGCTTGCTCTGCACACAATGTGGGCAACCGGCCGCGAACACTCAGCGCCACAGCGACGAATTAGTCGGCCAATTCGATCTCCACCACGAGGCATTCATGGTCCGAGAAGGGGCGCCCGTCGGCCTGAATTGCCGGAATAACCGCCGCCAAGGACGTTTTGAGGCCGCGACTGAAGAACCAATCGATCTTGCCCAGGCTGCGCGCGGCCGGGTCCGGTTGCTCGACCCGTTGCGTCACCGCGTCGGGCACGTTGCAGTTCTTCCAGCCGAAGCCGCGCGACTCCATAAGCGCGAACAGCGGCTCATAGGCCGCGACCCGGACTCGCCTGAACGGATCGGCGGCGAGGGCGGCCGCGACGATTTCCGGATTGCGGCGCTCGTCGAATGAGAAGGTTGAAGTGTTAAGGTCGCCGCCGATCAGGATCGGCGCCTCGGCGTCGTAGCGCTGGATGACGCCGAGCAAGTGCGCAACCTGCCCGGCCCGATGTTCAGGATCCGAATTGCTCTCGAGGTGCACTGCAACCAGCGTGACCCGCCTTCCACCCAGTTCGACCTGGCCGCCGATCGCCATCCGTCCGCCGACACGGGGCTCCCCCCGCGCCCTGCCGAACCACGTTCCCTCGGCCTCCAGACGCACCATGAAGGGGCGGAGCAGCGGCAGGCCGGAGATGATGCCGTTGCCATGAAAACCCGAGAGGTCGGTCTCGCCGGCATGGGCGGCACGCTCCTCGGGGTTGCCATGGTCGAGTTCGATGAATTCGACGCCGTAGGCGTAGTTCCAGCCAAACCGCGCCGCGAGTTCGGCGACGCGGTGGCCATTGCCCGAGCGCGCCATGCCCTTGTCGATCTCGGTGAGGAGTGCAACATCGGGAGCGACCTCGGCCAGCGTGTCGCCAAT
>DATJHO010000165.1:0-65001 GCA_035493835.1 Devosiaceae bacterium | reverse complement strand
CGCCGCGACATCCCGCAAAAGGTGGTAATCACCGAATACGTGGACATCGCCAAGGCCTTTTACGCCGACGATGCACCCGGCATGGTCAACGGCGTGCTCGACGCCATCGCCAAGACAATACCCACGGAGTGAGGGTAGGGCTCGTTGCCGCTTTCACCCATCTGGGGAGAGGGGGGCCGTGCCACGGATGTCCCCGGCGGGCGATCCCGTTGAGTTTGACGCGGGTCGCGAACGCTTGCCCGAGGTGCTGGCGCCGCTGCGGCGTTGGCTCTTCGTCGCACCCCTCGCCACATCGTCATCCCCGGGCTTGACCCGGGGACCCATGCTGGCTTTCCAGTAGCTAGGGTGGACTTGGCGAGGCATCATGGGTGGCCCGGTCAAGCCCGGCCATGACAAAGGAAGTGCGGTGAATGCCCCAATTTAACCGGATCGCGTCTCTGGTTAACCGGGTCATGCCCCGGACCGATCCCCCGATCAAGTCGGGGGGGCATGTCGCGACTGCGGCGAATTCCGCGTGGGAGGCGATCCTGTTTACGCCTCGAAGCCCGTAGCGCCTCAGCGGATCAGTTGTTGCCGATCTTGGGCGATGCAGAGGTGGGGTCGGTGCCGTTGAAGGAGCTGACGATCGACTGGATGAAGGTCTTGTCCGAACCGTAGGATGGGGTCTTGCGCTGCTCCACCTCAAAGACCCTGCCGTCCTTGAGCGAGTAGATGGCGCGATCCTTCACCTTCTTGTTCTTGTCGAAATAGATCGCGAGCACGGTGCGATCCTTGATCGTGGTCCACCCGAAAGCCGTCTGGTTGACGTGCGTCGACACATAATAATAGGCCGACTCACCGCCAAAATCGTTGGTGAACTGCGGCGAGCCCAAGACGGTCGTCACCAGCGCCTGGCTCTGGCCAGGGCGGATCTGCGCCAGCCCGTCCGGGCTCAGGTCGTAACCTTGCACCCTATCGCTGGACAGGCTGCCGAGACCGGTGTCACAGGCGCTGAGCCCGGTGATCAGCGCGAGACCAAGGGCAAGCGGCGCGAAACGACGGGCGGTGGCACTCAACGACATGGATTTGACTTCCCCGACAGCTCTAATATAGGCACGCAACCCGGTGCGGGCGCGGTTGCCCTCGCCCCCGGCCGCCGGCATGTGTAGCCGCCAAAGTTTCTATAGGCAAGCTCGGCCGGCCGGTCGTCCCCGCTATTTGGCGGATGGCCGCCGCGATGACAAACTGGATACGGAGCATCTGCCATGATCCTGTCGTTGTTTCGCAAATCCACCGCGGCCGAGCCCGTTTACACTGCCTATGCCGCGATCGTTGCACAATCCAGGCAGCCGCGTTTCTATGCCGAATGGGGCGTTCCGGACACGGTTACCGGTCGTTTCGACATGATTAGCCTGCATCTGGCGCTGCTGCTTCGCCGCCTCAGGAACGAGGGCGCAGGGGCAAAGGAGTTCAGCCAGGCACTGTTCGACCTGTTCTTCAAGGACATGGATCGCTCGCTGCGGCAGATGGGCGCGGGCGATCTCGCGGTACCCAAGAAGATCCAGAAGATGGCCGATCTCTTTTATGGCCTGCTGGCGAACCTCGATACGGCGCTGGCGACCGAGAGCGCCGCCGAGGTGGAGGGGGTGCTGGCGCGCAACGTCTATGGGGACGTGGCCGGCAGTGGTGCGGCGCTCCTTGCACACTACATTATCGCCGAGTCGAAACGGCTCGCCGACGTACCGGCTTCGGAGATCATGGCCGGGCGGTTGACCATGGGACATGCAGCATGAACGGCCAAAGGCAGGAAGCCCCGTTGCTCGATGCGAGCTTTCGGATCGATCACATCCCTCCCGAGGGGCGGCAGATCGAGGTGCGCGCGACCGACGCCCAGCGCGCAGTGATCGCCGAGCGCTTGGACATCCTCGCCGTCGACCGCCTCGAGGCGAAACTGAGCCTCACGCGGTTTCGCGGTGGCTTGCGGGTATTGGGGCGTGTTGTCGCAGTGAGCGAGCAGCCCTGCATCGTCACGTTCGTTCCCGTGCGGCAAGAAATAAACGAGGAAATCGACCGTGTTTTCCTGCCCGCGGCCGAGCAGCCCAAGAGTGGGGGGACCCATTCCGAGGTCTTCGTGGATCTCGAAACCGACGAGATGCCGGATTATTTCGACGGGCACGAGGTTGATTTGTCCGATGCGATCGTGGAAACCGTGGCCCTGGCGCTCGACCCCTACCCGAGGGCGGAAGGCGCCAGCCTGGACGACATGAGCGTGCCCGAGGACGATGCCGAAGTTTCGCCCTTTGCCGGGCTCAAGTCGCTGATCGATCCCGATAAGAAGGGGTGAGGTCCTGCCCTTTCCCGGGGCTTGCGCCGCACCTATGTTTGGTTAAGGTGGCACCCGTTGCGTCGGGGCCGAGACGACAGGCGATATGTCCGAAACAATTAGAATCTCGGTAGACGCCATGGGCGGCGACAAAGGTCCGCGCGTGGTGGTGCATGGCGCTCGGCTCGCATTGCGCGAGCGAAAGAACGCCAGTTTCATCTTTCATGGCCGCGAGAACGAGCTCGCCCCGCTCCTCGACGAGTTTCCGGAGCTGAAGCCGGTCTCGACCATTCGCCATTGCGACAACTTCATCCTGATGGACGACAAGCCCAGCCAGGCCCTGCGCAAGGGCCGGGGCAATTCCTCGATGTGGAATGCGCTGCAATCGGTGAAGGATGGCGAGGCGGACGTTGCCATCTCCAACGGCAACACCGGCGCGCTGATGGCGATGGCGACCTTTTGCCTCCGACCGATCGCAGGCATTTCCCGCCCGGCGATCGCTGCCATCTGGCCGACGCTGCGGTCGGATATCGTGGTGCTCGATGTGGGCGCCACCATCGATGACGATGCCGAGCAACTGGTCGATTTCGCCATTCTCGGCTCGGCGCTCGCCCGGACCTTGTTCGACCAGGAATCGCCAACGGTGGGGCTGCTCAATGTCGGCTCTGAAGAGGTAAAGGGCCTCGAGCACGTCAAGGATGCCGCCCAGATGCTCGCCGCAGTCAAAGGCGCCGGCTTCAGCTATCACGGCTTCGTCGAGGGCGACGATCTGGGCAAGGGTACGGTTGACGTGGTCGTCACCGATGGCTTTACCGGCAACATCGCGCTCAAGACCGCCGAGGGCACCGCCCGGCAGGTCGGCACCTATCTGCGCCTGGCGCTGACGGCCGATCCGATCTCCAAGCTCGGGGCCTTGCTCGCCCGCCGGGCGCTTTCGGCATTGCGGCGCAAGATGGATCCGCGCACGGTCAATGGCGGGGTGTTTCTCGGCCTCAACGGCATCGTCATCAAGAGCCATGGCGGCACGGACGAAGTCGGATTCCAGAGTGCCCTCGGCCTCGCCTACGAAATGGCGCGCAGCCATCTGATGGACAAGGTCGCCGAGGGCATGCGCCGCTTTCCAAGACAAGAGTCGTCCGTGCCGGTCGCCGCGCGGGACCCGCAACCGGAGGCCAAGCCCGCGTGACCCGAGTTCGATCGATATTCCGTGGCGTTGGGGGCTATCTTCCCCGGCGGGTCATGACCAATGCCGAAATCTCGACTCTGGTCGATACCTCGGACGAATGGATCGTGCAGCGCACCGGCATCCACCAGCGGCATGTTGCGGCCGAAGGTGAGGTGACCTCCGATCTCGCCACCGCCGCGGCGCGCGCCGCCCTGGCCGATGCCCGGCTCGACATCGCCGATATCGATCTTATCATCGTGGCCACGACCACGCCCGATCTGACGTATCCGGCGACCGCCGCGATCGTACAGAACAAGCTCGGCATGCGGCATGGCACCGCCTTCGACATTCAGGCGGTCTGCTCCGGCTTCGTGTTCGCGGTGGCGACGGCCGACAGTTTCCTCAAGAACGGACTGGCAAAGCGTGCGCTGGTCATCGGTGCGGAGACGAATTCGCGCATTCTCGATTGGAACGACCGCACCACCTGCGTGCTGTTCGGCGATGGCGCGGGTGCGGCTGTAATGGAACGGGCCGAACTCACCAGTGACGAGCCCGATCGGGGGCTGCTGGCGACGGCGCTGCGGACGGACGGCTCGCATTGGGAAAAACTCTACGTCGATGGCGGGCCATCCAAGACGCAGAGCGTCGGCCACGTGCGCATGGAGGGCCGCGAGGTCTTCAAGCACGCCGTCGGCATGATCACCGATGTGGTCGAAGAGGTTTTCTCGCAGAGCGGCTACGGTGTCGACGATCTCGACTGGTTCGTGCCGCACCAGGCCAACAAGCGCATCATCGATGGGGCAGGGCACAAGCTCGGCATTCCCGCTGAGAAGGTGATCGTGACCGTCGACCAGCACGCCAACACCTCGGCGGCCTCCGTCCCTCTTGCGCTGTCGCGGGGTGTTGCCGACGGCCGCGTCAAGCGGGGCGACCTGGTCATGCTCGAGGCCATGGGTGCCGGCTTCACCTGGGGCGCGTCCCTAATCCGCTGGTAACACCCCCATCGGGGAGTTGGATTGCCTTAAGCCGCTGAAGAAGTTACTCTACTCCGGTTCAGCGAGGTGCCCGCGGCGGGGCGCCCATCACTTGAAACGGGGTGGCGAATGGCACAGAAAACTGTGACGAGAGCGGACTTGGCCGAAGCGGTCTATGAAAGCGTCGGCTTATCGCGCACCGAATCGGCGGAACTGGTCGAGCGCGTGCTCGACATGATCGGCGATGCGCTGGTCCAAGGGCAGAACGTAAAGCTTTCCTCGTTCGGGTCATTTCAGGTGCGCTCGAAGAACGAGCGCGTCGGCCGAAATCCAAAGACTGGAGAGGAAGTGCCGATCCTGCCGCGCCAGGTTCTGGTGTTCAAACCCAGCAACGTGTTGAAATCCAAGATCAATAAATCTATGGTTCGGGTAGGAAAATAAAGGCATTTTGCCGATATCCTGAGTCGGGCCCAGGGGGAGCGGGGTGGACAAGTCACCGGACGCCTTCCGAACGATATCCGAAGCAGCCGAGGAGCTGGACCTCCCCCAGCACGTGTTGCGTTTCTGGGAGACGCGGTTTTCCACGATCAGGCCGCTGAAGCGCGGCGGGGGCCGGCGCTACTACCGTCCCGAGGATGTGCTGCTGCTCAAGGGCATCAGGCACCTGCTTTACGACCAGGGTTTTACCATCAAGGGCGTGCAGCGCATCCTGAAGGATCAGGGCGTGCGCAATGTCATTGCCATCGGCGACGGGCGGCCGCTGGAGGGCGTGCCGTTGCCGGCGATGGATGGTGAGGACGCCGACGTCGATGCGCCGGTCGAAATCGAAGCCGAGGTCGAGCTCGACGCCGACGCGGCGGCGGAGCGCGTCATCGAGGGCCGACCTGCGCCCCCGCGTGCCTACCAGCCGGCATCATTGGACGACGAAGACCGCGAGAAGCTGGCCGAGGTCTTGCGGGAGCTGCTCGACTGCAAGCGCATCCTCGAACGCGCCAGGGAGACCTGAGCCGAGCTTGCTTGCTCCCGATCGGCTGGGAAAGCGTGGGCCAGCCGAGCGCTGCGGCCATGTTCCGGAACAAAATGACCGGGCAGGAGTTCGCCTGTCTCGGAGAAACACAAGGAGAACATCATGCACTCGGCCAAGATTTCGGCCCTTCTCGCTGTGGGCGGGCTGGCGGCGCTCATGGGCGTAACCGGCGCCTGGGCGCAGAACTACAATGCCGCCGACGCGGTTGCGACGAGCAGCTACGGTTCGATTCGGTGTGGCCAGTTCACCAGCATGAGTCCGGGACACCAGGCCGGCATCGTCCGTCGCATGGCCAATGACGCCCCGATGCAGTCGCTGAGCACGCCGCTTACGCCGAGCATCAATCCGATGACCGGCAGGCAGCAACCCCAGCCGGGCAGCAGCAGTGCCGTACCCAACACGCCTCTTACGCCCGGCCAACTGATTGCCGCCTGCCAGGCTGTTTCGCCCCAATCGACACTGCGAGGCGCCTTCTCTCGCTTTAATTCCGGCACCGGCATTCCCGTCGGCGGGTCGTGATCGGGCCGACGCCTCAGTTCTCCGGGCTGCATGGGCCAACGACGCGCGCTAGGTCGTAGTGAGGGCCGAGCGTGCGGTTCGAGTCGCCGATCCGGCTTGGCAGGGGACGGCAGGATCAGCTGAACTAGGTCCAATGGCGGCGGCGAACGCCCTCAGGTCCCTCTGATAAGCTCCGCGCTCTTCAATCTTGAACCGAGGAGTGTGTCATGACCTTTTCGAAGGTTGCTCTTGCCCTGATGACGATCGGAACGCTTGCCATGTCCCCGCCCGCTTTTGCGGCCGGCGAGGGGAAGAATGCTGAATCTGGCCACCAGGGGAGGGATCAGGACCAGGGTGGCGTGAGCAACGACGTATCTGGCGCGACTTGCTACAGCCGTGACACCGCGGGGAACGAAATTCGTTTCGATTGCCCGACCAACCCCGCCCAGTAACCGGACGGGGCGCGAGGGCCTGCCTGTCGGCACGCCCCCGCCTCGATCCCTGGCTCTGGTGGAACCGGTGCCCCGGGATGACTGGCGCCAGCGGTTGGCCGGCCCGCAAACGGTGGGACTTTCCGTGGGACTTTTGATTTGCAAAGCCCTGCGGGAGCTTGCTTTTTTCTCCTCCGTTCTCTCTCGCTCCAATTTGCCTCTTGCCTCAAAAGCCCAGATTCTATAGGGCTTCGCGCCAGTCGGGGTGTAGCGCAGCCTGGTAGCGCATTTGTCTGGGGGACAAAGGGTCGTCGGTTCAAATCCGGCCACTCCGACCATCAAACCTCCTCCAATCGGATCATCGCCGTCGCGGATTGACCTTGGCGCCCGTCGGGCTCAAGAGTGCCGCCCGATCGATCTGGGAGAGTGGATATGCTTGGCAAGGCATCCCTTGCGCTGGCTGCGGCCTTGGTGTTTCCGAGGGCCCCAGCGGTCGCGGAACACGCGGCAACGGCGCGTGCTTGCCTGCCCTCAGCTTGAGGCGACGGTCTGTTGACCCCTATATCGGCCAATAGCGTTCTCGGCCTCTGGCCTGAGGCGAGGGGCGGCAGTGCCACCCTCCTCAACCACTCCGAGAACCATACGTTTCGGATCGACCGGACAGACGGCGCGCGCTTCATCCTGCGTGTCCACCGACCGGGCTATCAGTCGGCCGCCACGATCGAAAGCGAGCTCGAATGGCTCTCGGCGTTGCGCCGGGATACCGATCTGATCCTCCCTCAACCGCTGCCCGGCGCTGACGGCAGGCTGCTGCAATTGCTGGCGCCGGCAGGCGAGCCCAGCCGCTACGGGGTGCTGTTTGCCCATGAACGCGGGCGCGAGCCCCGGCCGAACGATGATCTCGGGCAGCTGTTCGAGCGACTGGGCGGCCTGGCGGCAAAGGCGCACCTGCACGCAATGGGCTTTCAGCCGTCGCCGGGATTCACCCGGCAGGTGTGGACCGCCGGGGCCATTCTAAATGCCGATGGGCTCTGGGGTGATTGGCGCGCAGCGCCGCACGTGCAAGGCGAGACGGCGGAGGTCTTGGCCGCGCTCGATCAACGGCTTCGCACCGAGCTTGCTGTCTATGGGCAGGGGCACGACCGCTTCGGGCTCATTCACGCCGACATGCGGCTGGCCAATTTGCTGGTCCAGGACGACCGCATCGTGCTGATCGATTTCGACGACTGCGGCTTCTGCTGGTTCATGTACGACTTTGCCGCCTCGATTTCGTTTTTCGAGCAGAGCCCTGAGGTCCCAGCGCTACGGGAGCGCTGGATCAGGGGATACACCGCCATCCGGGCGCTCTCGGCCGTCGATCTGGCCATGCTTGATGCAATGGTCCTGCTCCGGCGCATGGCGCTGCTCGCCTGGATCGGCTCGCATCACGAGACGGATCTCGCGAGGGCACATGCGCCTGATTTCGCGCGTGTGACGGCGGAGCTCGCGCGGGCGTATCTGGGCTAGCCGGCGAGCCACGGCCATTCATTTCGATGGAATCGAAATGAGGCTGAGCACTGGTTGAAACGGAGATTCCCGCCTTCGCGGGAATGACCGGGTTTGTTGGGGAAATCCGTGCCAAGTCCCCGGCGTCATTCCCGCGAAGTCGGGAATCTCCGTTGTTTCAGCCTAGATCAGCGCCGAAACCTTGTCCTCGCCCTGTTTCAGCCGGAGATAACCCGAGGAAACGCCCCAGATCAGGCCCATCACGAGGTAGTAGTGGCGCCAATGGTCGATATCGATGATGCCGGCCTCGATCACGAGCGGCACGTAAGTGGCGATCAGCGGGATGAGCAGGCGCCGGTTGGGTGATCGCCGGCGGAGCGCCGTGAACGCGCGCAGCAGCGTCAGCACGATCAGCGCGTAAAAGCAGAGACCGCCGCCCCAGCCATAGACGTGAATGACCGTGGCGTAGCTGTCGTGCGGCTCTTCCTTGATTTTCAGGTTGCGGAACTCGGCCGGGCCGATGCCGAGCGGATTGGTGAGCGCCAGCCCGAAGGCATAGCCTTGCCGGCCGAAGCGTCCATCGGTGCCGGTATCGTATTCCTGGGTGACCGAGGCGCGCTCATCGAACAGATGGGCGACGGAGGGAATGCTGAGCAGCCCGGCAAACGTAACGCCGATTGCCGCGACCCCGGCGAGGGCGAGAATCAGCATGCGGACTTTTTGGCGCGCCGTGGCCTCGAGCGCAAAGCTCGCGATGAAAACGATCAGCGCCCCGCCCAGCAGGTCGCCCCAGGCGGCACGTGAGAAGCTGGCGAAGACTCCGACCATCAGCGCGAGGAAAATGATTCCATTGAGCACGAGCCCGCGCTTGCCGCCCAACAGGATGCGCTGGAGGGCGTAGAGCGCCGGCGGAATAAGGAACGGGCCGAAGACGTTGGGGTCCTTGAACAGGCCCTTGGCGCGACCATAGAGCGTCAGCAGGTCGTAGCCGCCCGGAATCACGTGCAGATAGCCGAGCGTTGCCGCCACAGCCGAGAGCACGGCAATCAGGGTGTATGCGGCCATGATCCGCCGCAACCGCTCCTGCGGGGCTTCGGCAACGTAATTGGCGGCGAAGAAGGCGGTGAGCAGCATGAAAATGCTGACCAATTCATAGACCAGCGTCGTCGTGACGGGCGTGAACCGCGCCTGAAACGCTGCCGTGATGGCGAACGGGATAAAGATCGCGGTGATGATGAAGAGCGGCGCGGTCGTCCGGTAGACCTTCATCCCTGCGAACAGGGCCAGGGGCAGGACCAGCGCGAACATGAACTCGTAGGGCGCCGGCTCGAACATGACGATGCCGCCCAGGAAAATCCAAAAGGCCACCATCCGGTCGAGCAGGATCGTCAGGGCCCCCGAAACGAAGACCCGGCCGCGCCGCCGCTGGACAGCGAAGTGATCCGAGGAGGCTTCCGCGAGGGCCATCAGCTCAATAGGCGTTCTCGCTGCGAACAAACAGCGAAACGGGCGTCATGAGGAGGATGTAAAGGTCGAGCACAAGCGACCAGTGCTCGATGTAATAGAGGTCGTGATTGACGCGCTGCATGATCTTGTCGAGCGTGTCTGTTTCCCCGCGCCAGCCATGGATCTGCGCCCAGCCGGTGATGCCGGGCTTGACCCGGTGCCGGGCAAAATAGCCTTCCACCGCTTCGTAATAGAGGACGTTGGCGGCCTTGGCCTGCAGCGCGTGGGGCCTGGGGCCGACGACCGAGAGCTGGCCGAGCAGCACGTTGAAGAGTTGCGGCAGCTCGTCGATCGATGTCTTGCGGATGAAGCGGCCGACCGGGGTAACGCGCGGATCGTCCTTGGTGACCAGCTTGAGGGCGGCCGTATCGGCGCGGTCGGTGTACATCGAGCGGAACTTGAAGACCTCGACGAGCTCGTTGTTAAAACCGTGGCGCTTCTGCCGGAACAGCACCGGGCCCTTGCTGTCGAGCTTGATGGCGATGGCGGTGGCGATCATGACCGGCGACAGCAGCACCAGGGCGGCCGCTGCGACCGCATGGTCGAAAACCCACTTGAAAACGAGGTTCCAGTCCGAGATCGGCCGGTCGGCGACATCGAACACCGGCACGTTCCCGACATAGGAGTAGGCGCTCGAGGCGAATCTGAGCTTGCTCATATGCGCGGAGAGCCGGATATCGACCGGCAGCACCCAGAGCTGCTTCAGCATTTCGAGCACGCGCTTTTCGGCCGAAAGCGGCATCGAAACGATGACGAGATCGACCCGCGTCTGGCGGGCGAATTCGACCAGTCCGGAAATCTTGCCCAGCTTGGGCGTGCCGAGCACGGTGTCGGGCGAGCGCTTGTCGACGCGGTCGTCGAACAGGCCGAGGAGATTGACGTCGTCCTGGGCCCCCTTGCGGATGGCCTCGATCAGCACGGCGGCGTCCTTGCCACCGCCCACGATCACCGTCCGGCGCTTGAGCCGGCCCTCGGCCGTCCACTGCCGGACCAGGGCGCGCAGCGACAGCCGGAAGGCCAAAAGCACTACCGCGCCGCTCACATACCAGGAGATGAGCCACACCCGGCTCACCATGTCCGAAACCTTCAGCACGAAGGCGAGGCAGGCCACCAGGATCATCACCATCGACCAGGCAGCGAGCACGCGCGCGCCCTGCCGCAGGAACGAGCGGTACATCGGGATGCGATGCGTGCGGGCGGCATTGAGAAGGATGTTGGCCACAAGCACGGCCGAGATGATCACCGGTACATAGAATTCCGCCTGAACGTAGCCGATATAGGTGCCGTAGATGGCAAAGCCCAAGGTCGCCAGCAGCAGCGCTTCGATTGCCTGCGCCACGCCGACGATGACCGCGCCCGACATTGTGGGCTCAACCGGTTGGGCCGCAACATGGCTCGCGGCTGAGGTGAGAACGGCCTGTTGGCTCGCGCCGGCCGGGCCGGGCGCGTTTTCGAAAATCGCTTGCTTGGCATCGAGACGAAACATGGGTGCCGCCAGAGTCCGGATTCACAACCGGCCTACTTCTAGCGATCAGCAGTGAAGGCGCAGTCAAAACCCAGAGTTAACATTAACTTGCGGGCTTGAATGAAATTGCTCGGATCGCGCTTTCAACGCGCGGTCCGTGCCGCCTGCAGCCGGTGATAGAGGGCCTCGATCTGGTCTGTCATCCGGGCGATGGAAAATCTTGTGCCGATGAATTCCAGACGCACCTCGGCTTCCTTCGCCGCTGCGGCGGGATCGTTCATGTAGGACTGCATGGCGTGCCGCAGGACCGAAAAGTCTCCGGCCGGCAGCAGGCTGGCGGAGGTGGGGCCGAAAATCTCGGCGATGCCCCCGACCCGCGTGGCAATCACCGGCCGGCCTGCCGCTGCTGCTTCGAGGACAACATAGGGCAGGGACTCGGCGAGCGAGGGCACCACGGCGCAGTGGCCGCGGGCGAACATCTCGCGAGCCGGCTGCACACCGGCCAACTGGACGCGGTCGGTGAGCCCGAGTTCGGCGATCCGCGACTTTGCCGCCTCGAATTCCGGGCCGCCACCAGCCATCACCAGGCTCGCCGGCCGGCCATCCGGTGCTTTCACGTCAACGAGGGCGTCGAGGAGAACGAAAATCCCCTTCAGCGTCCGGAATTCGCCCACGAACACAAAATCGTGAGCATCTTCTCGCGGCAGCACGGGCACGAACTCGGCCGGGGCCAGCCCATTGTGAATGACCTCCGCCGGGCAATTGGGCGTCGCGATGCCGGCTGTGAATGCTGCCTGTGCGAACGCGCTCTCGAAGATCAGCGCATCGGTCTGGGCGAGCAGCGTCCGCTCGAGGAAGCGGAAAACCCGGCCGGACATCGAATTGGGCGGATAGTGCAGCACGCCGCCATGCGGGGTGTAGAGCACAACCGGCGCGCCGCCCGCCATCCGCACCAGCCGGGCCGCGAACCCGCCCTTGGCCCCATGCCCGTGCAGCACATCGATCCCGAGGCGCCGGGCCAACTGGCGGATTGCGAGCGGCGTGGTGATATCGCCTGCACCCAGTCCCCGCGGGATGGGCAGGCGGTGGATACCGAGGCTCGCATGCGGCGCAAGCCGGGCAAACATATCCGCCGTCCGCGCATCGCCGCCCTCACTGTCGGCGACGATGCCGATCGCGTGGCCCCGCGCGGCCAGCGCCTCAGTGAGGTCCGCCACGTGCCGGAACAGCCCGCCAACCGGGGCGCGCAAGATTTGCAGGATCCGCAGAGGCTCTTGGGGCAATTTTGTCGGTCGCCATTGCTAGGAAATCATCGGAAACATTTTCTGGCCGCCGTTAACGATTTGCACACAATCGATTGGAACGACGCGGTCAGCTTCTTTACAAAGCGCTCACCCAAAAGGGCTACATTCAGGTCAGAGCAGGTTAGGGCATGTCGGTTAATGCTCTCTATGAAGAGGCGTGGAAACCGCCGCAGAAGAAGCGGCAGGCAATGAGGACTTTCTGGCGCTTTATCTTGCCGGTCTTCGGGTTGCTCGGCGCGCGTTTGGCAGGCGCGGCATTCGGATTCCTGAGCCAGATTCTCCTGGCCCGCAGCTTTCCGTTAAGCGACGTTGGCGTCGCCTTCCTCGCCATGAGCATTGCGACCTTCGTCAGCCTGCTCATGACTTGCGGCTATCACACTTTGGCGCTCACCTATCTGGCGCGCTACCAGGCCCTCGCACGGCCGACATTGGTCGAGGCATTCCTTGCCGTCAGCCGTCGCGACATGATCGTTGCCGGCGCGGTGATCCTCGTGCTGGTCGCGCTCGGTTATTTCTTCGCGCCGGTGCCATTCCCGATCGCCAAGGCGACCGTGGTCGGCACCCTGACGGCCCTGCCGCTCGCCGCCCTCCGGCTCAACAACAGCGCCGCCAATGCGCAGCGCCGCTTCACGCTCTCTTATGCACCCGATTTCGTCGTGCGCTCGGGCCTGCTGCTGCTTTTCATTGCCGCCCTTCTCGTCGTTCACGCCGACCGCAAGATCGATGTGGTGCTGCTCGCCCTGATCCTGATCGCCTTCATCGTCGCCGTCGGGCAGGCACTGATCCTCGGACCCGACAATGCATGGAGGAAGATCTGGACCAAGGCGCCGCGCGATCTCAGCCGCTATTTCCGGCATCGCGCCGTCGCGATCCTGCTGGTGACGGTCGCGGCGGGAGCCTCGGCCGATCTCACCGTCATGCTGGGCGGCGTGTTTCTGCCGACGTCGGCTATTGCCGTGCTCGGCGTCGCCGCAAGGCTTGCGGCGCTGGTGGGCTTTTTCAGCGCGGCGTCGCAGCCCTTCATCCTGCGCGATCTCGCGCAGGCGATGACGCGGTCCGGCAACGGCGACATCGACAGGGCAATGCTCCGGATGAACATCGCCGGATTGTCCGTGATGGGCGGCTCCATCATCGTCTTCGCGATCTTCGGACCGCTTATTCTGGGCATCTATGGCAGCGGCTATGCGGCCGGGTATTGGCCGCTGCTGCTGTTCCTGGTCGGGCAGGCATTCCGCACCTCGGGCGGCCTCAACAGCGAATTGCTGGCCCTTGGCGGCCATCAGGTGCGGAGCGCCATGCTCTGCGCTTGCGCGGTGGCGACGCTGGTGGTGCTTTCGGCGATACTGGCGCCCCGGTTCGGCATGATGGGACTGGCGATGGCGTCGGTCTGTGCCGAGGCCTTCTGGGCAGTGGGGCTAGCTTATCTCACGCAAAAACTCGAAGGGCGCCGCGGCGACATCATCGGCCTGCTTGTGCAACGCCGGCCTCTGCGGCCCTAGGAAGGCTCAGAACCAGCGCTCGCCGACGACGACCGTATCGCCGGGCAGGATCGGAAAATCGAGAGTGACATGCAGGGTTTGCGTCGTGCCGTGCACCGGCCGGTAGATGGTGACGTGGGCCTGGTCGGCGGTGTCCTTGAAGCCGCCCGCGGTGCTGATCGCCGCCCGCGCCGACATGCCGTAGACATAGGTGAATTGGCCGCTGTTGTTGACCGCGCCCTCAATGAAGAAGGGGCGGTAGTCGGCGACCTCGACGACCACATTGGGGTTGCGCATGAAACCGTGCGCGAGGGCGGCGGACAGTCGCGCGGCCGCACCCTCCGTCGTTGCGCCAGCGACGTGCACCGGCCCCACCAGCGGGAACGAGATCGAACCGCTGTCGTCGACCTTGTAGGTATTGGACAGGTCCTTGTCGCCATAGACGGTTACCCGCACGACGTCGCCGGTGTTGAGCTCATAGGGTCCTACCGGTGTGACCCGATAGCTCGCGGGATTGACAGCGCATCCGGCAAGCGGAACCACGACGAGCAAAGACAATGAACGCAGCCAACGCATGGCAATCCCGGAACCGAGTAACAACTGCCGCAGTGTCGTCGGCGCATGGTTAATATTCCCCTTAAGCACCGCGGTGCGCCTCGCGCGCTGCGATTGCCTTAACCGAATGCTTACTACACCCCTTGGATAACGGGGGCGGGCGTAAAATAGGAAACAAACCAATGGCGATTGAGTCGCCGCTCGATGGTGATGCTCGGATGGACATGCGCGCGCTCTGGCTGGCGCTGCGCCGCCGCCTCGTGCGGGTGGTGCTGGTGACCGTGCTGCTGTTTGCGGCCGCCTACGCTGCATTGCTCTTCGTGCCCAAGAGCTTTCAGGCGACCTCCGGCATACTGGTGGAGAATCGCGACAGCGTCTACACGAGGCCGGCCAACGATCCCGCCGGGGCGTCCGCCCCGAGCGCCGACGATCTGGGCGCGCTGATTTCCAGCCAGATGGAACTGGTGAAATCGCGCGACACGCTGCTGGACGTGGTTGATGCGGAAAAGCTGACCCAGGTTCCCGAGTTCAATGGCTCTGCAAAGTCCCCGCTGGGCTTTCTGACGCGGTTCTTCAAGAAGTCCTCTTCAGCCAGCCCGGAAGATGTGGCGGTGGATGCGCTGAGCAGCCACCTCATCGTCGAGCGCGACCGCGATTCCTCTTTGATCAATGTGACGGTGACGTCCAGCGATCCGAATTTGGCGGCGACGCTCGCCAATGCCGTGGCGAAGGCCGACGTTGCGCGCCGGGCAGGGCTGTCGCTTTCAGACACGGCCGATGCCTCGCAGTGGCTGGATCAGCAGATCGGGGAACTCCGCAAGCGCGTGTCGGACGCCGAAAACAAGATCGCCAATTTCAAGGTCAGCAACGACTTTTACATTGGCACTAACAGCAACACGCTGCTCGACCAGCAGATGACGGAGATCTCGACGCAGATCACCGCCGCCCAGGAGCGCAGGGATACGGCGGCATCGCGCGCCCAGCTAATCCGCGGGCTGCTGAGCGGCGGCCAGCCGATCGACAGTGTCGAGGATGTCCGCAACTCGGCCACCATCCAGCAGCTCGAGCAGCAGCGGGGGCAGTTGATGACCCAGCGTGCGCAATTGCTGGCAACCCTGCTGCCGAGTCATCCAAGCGTCCAGGCGGTCACCGCCCAGGTATCGGCGGTCGACCGGCAGATCGGCATTGAAGGGCGCCGCGTTGCCGACGCGCTCGAGGCGGAGGCCAAGGTCGAGGACAATCTGCAGAACACATTGCAGACCAATCTCAGCTCGCTCAAGGGCAAGGCGGCTGACGCGACCCGCCAGATGGTGACGCTGGATGCGCTCAACCGCGATGCCAAGGCCGACCGCGATCTCCTTGAAAGCTACTTGTCGCGGTATCGCGACGCAACGGCACGCACCGACACCAATGCCGATCTGCCCGACGTGCGGGTGGTGACCTTTGCCGCTGCACCGAATTCGCCTTCGTCGCCCAAGACGACGCTCATTCTTTCGGCCGTCGTTTTCGTGTCGCTCGCGCTGCAGGTGGGGGCGATCATGTTCGGCGAGTTGCTCTCCGGACGGGCCATCATGGAGGGCGGCGATAATAACGGGAGGAGACGGCCTGTCGGTCAGGGCGCCGCCCCGGCCGAGGCTGAAGCCGTCGGCGATGGGCGTGCTTTGCTGCAGGTCGAGGCGCCGCCTGCAGTGGCCGTTGCGGAAGAGCCGGCTCGTGCAAATCATGACGAGGCGGTCGTCGAGCCGGCGACCGATATGGCTGCGTCGGGCCGTAATCTCCGGTCCTGGTTCACGCGTCGGGCCCGCGCCGTGGGTGCTTCGCTCTCCTCCTTCGAGCCGCCCTTGGCCGCAGCCACTTCCGCCCGCAGCGAACCGGCCATGGCCGAGGTCGAAGCGACCAAGGAGAAGGGACAGGCATCTGTCGCGGCCGGAATGGCGAGGGATGTGCACGCGGTGCCGAGTGAGCCGGCCGAGCCCGATGCCAGCCGGGAGTTCAGTGAAGTGGCTCCGATGGATTCGCCCTATCCCTCCTCCGAGCAACTCGACCAGCTTTCGGCCGACCTCGTTCTGGGGCGGACGCGAATCGTATTGCTGGCTGCGCTGGATCATCACCGTGACAGCAAGGCTCTGAGCGATCGCCTGATTGCCGATGTGCTGCGGCGCGGCCTGAGCGTGGCGCGCGTCGATGCCGGCAGCGGGCGGCCCTCGACCGAACCGGGCGTCACCGATCTTTCTGCCGAGCGGGCCAGCTTTGGCGACGTCGTGCACAAGACGGCAGAAGAGGGCTTCGCCGAAATTCCGTGGGGACATCTGGCAGCCGCCGATCGGCGCTCCACTCGGCCGCTGACGCTGGTCGAGGCCTTGTCCGATATCTACGAGGTTGTACTGGTTCTCACCGGCACGCTCGGCCTTGGATCCAACCTGCCGCTTTTCTCAGGACTTCCCTGCCGGGTGCTGCTGGTTGCCCGCGACGGATCAGATCGGTCGCGCCTCGAGGCGGCCCACGACGATCTCGCCGCGCTTGGCTTTGGCCCAGCGGAGGTGATCGGAGCGCCGCTGGAAGCCGAGGTCGCCTGACCGGATGTCGCTGAAATATGACCTCATCCATGCTCTGTTCGAGGCTCTGGCGACCAGCCATGTGCCCGGCCTCATCCGTCGTGTATCCGCCTGCAAGGGGGTAATCTTTACGCTTCATCGCGTGCTGCCCGAGCCGCCGGCCGAATTTTCGCCGAACGCCATCCTGCAGGTGCAGCCGGATTTCCTCGACTATGCGATCCAGCGCGTCCGCAAGCTGGGGTTTGATATCGTCTCGCTCGATGAAGCGATCCGGCGCATCCAGTCCGACCAGCCGGAAAAACCATTCGTCGTCTTCACCTTCGATGACGCCTATCGCGACAATTTGCAGTATGCGCTGCCGATCCTGCGCCAGCAGGACTGCCCGTTCACGCTCTACGTGCCCACGGGGTTGGTGGAGGGCAATGGCGAACTGTGGTGGCAGGCGATCGAGGATATCATCGCCGGAGAGGATTGCATCGAGATCGACGGCGAGAATCAGCAGCCCGAGCGCTTCGAATGCCGCACGCTGAGGCAGAAGCGGCAGGCTTACGATTTGCTCTACTGGCGCATGCGAAAAATGCCCGAGGACCAGCGCATTCCCCTGATCCGCCATCTCGCCGCCCGGTATGGCTACGACCTCAGGGCGCAATGCCGCGATCTCATCATGACATGGCCCGAACTCCGGGCGTTTGCCGATGAGCGGCTCTGCACCATTGGCGCCCACACCGCGCACCACTACGATTTGGCCAAGCTGACCCCGGAAGCGGTCCGCACCGAAATCGAGGAGTCGATTCGCGTGCTTACGGCGAAGTTCGGCCTGGCCCCGCAACACCTGGCCTATCCCATCGGCGGGCGCCTGTCGGCGGGCCCGAGGGAATTCGCCATTGCCGCGGAGCTTGGCCTGCGGTCGGCAGTGACGACCCGGCCGGGCGGCCTCTACGCCGAGAACCGCCATGCGCTGACGGCCCTGCCGCGCATCTCGCTCAGCGGCCTGTTCCAGTCCCGGCGCTATGTCGACGTATTCGCGACCGGTGCGCTCTTTTCGCGATTCCCGGCCGGGCGAAACAGGTCGCGGCTGGCCTCTACCTGAGGCTGAGCCGTCGCCGTCACCGCGGGTCCGGCCTTGCCATCCAGCGAATGACGAGGGAAATCGGCGCTGCCCAGCACAGGCCCGCGACAGCGAAATAGATCAGCAGCGCCCAGGTCGGCGCGCCGGTCAGGAACTGCATGTAGATGGCTGTCGCCAACGCGGCATAGACCACCAGCACGATCAGCGTCAGTACCGTGCCAAGCAGTTTTCTCGTGCTCTGGGTCATCACATGATCCTGCAATGAGATATAACCCGTTGCCAAGCGGCCGGGCCTGTCGTTAACACGCGTTTGGACAGACGGACACCAAGATCATGACCAGCATCGATATCGGACGCAGCATTACCACCCGCGTGGAGGCCGATCGGCTGCGACCTGTGCGCATATGGCTTTATTGCATCGCCCTGCTGGTGCTGGCGATGGTGGTGATCGGCGGCGTTACCCGGCTGACCGGCTCGGGGCTCTCGATCACCAGCTGGCAGCCGATTTCGGGTGTCATTCCGCCGCTGAACGAGGCGGCCTGGCAGGCCGAGTTCGATCACTACAAGCTCATCCCGCAATACTCCGTCGACAATCCGAACATGACGCTGGAGGGGTTCAAAACCATCTTCTGGCCGGAATGGATTCACCGGCTGCTGGGCCGCCTGATCGGGCTGGCCTTCGCGGTGCCCTTTTTGGTGTTCCTGATCCAGCGCCGTTTCAGCTGGAAGCTCGCGGGACCCTTGGCGATGCTGTGGGTGGCGGGCGGCCTGCAGGGGGTCGTTGGCTGGTGGATGGTGTCCTCCGGCCTCGAAAACCTGACCTCGGTCTCGCAGTATCGGCTGGCGACCCATCTCTGCACGGCGCTTGTGCTGTTTCTCGCCCTGGTCTGGGTTGCCCGCACGCTTCACCCCAAGACCCACGACGTCGGCGCTACCCGCACCGCGCGCTGGCCGATCGTGGTGCTGCTCGCACTCGTTTTCGTACAGATCGGGGCAGGGGCCTTCGTTGCGGGCCTGCATGCCGGCAGCTCCTACAATACCTGGCCGCTGATGGATGGCAGTCTCATCCCCGGCGGCCTCGCGGCGATGGATCCCCTGTGGCGGAATATCTTCGAAAATGCCGAAACGGTGCAGTTCGACCACCGGATGATCGCCTATGTCATCGTGATCCTGACCGCGCTGTTGTTGTGGCGGCAGTCCCGCACGGTGGGCTTTGCCGGGGTCAATGTGTGGCTGTTGCGGGTGAGCGCCGTGATCGTGCTGCAGGTGCTGCTCGGCATTTCCACCTTGATGTCGGTGGTCGAGATCAATCTGGCGGTGGCGCACCAGGCGGTCGCCTTCATCCTCGCCGGCACGGTGATGGCCTATCTGGCCGACCTTTCGCGATTGCGGTAATATAATACCACGATGTGCGGTATTAAAATACCGCTATCCTAAGTCCTTGAGATCGCACGTCTTTATCTTTATGCTTGACGTTTGTGTGGGTGCTCTGTAACGGAGTGCCACCATTTGATGCGATTTGCGCATCGAGTTCGAAATCGGAACCTTCAACATGACAACCTACTCGGCCAAACCGAGCGAGATCGAGAAGAAGTGGGTCTTGATCGACGCTGAGAATCTGGTCGTGGGCCGTCTCGCGTCCATCGTCGCGATGCGCCTGCGCGGAAAGCACCTGCCGACCTTCACCCCGCACATGGACATGGGCGACAACGTGATCGTCATCAATGCCGGCAAGGTGAAGCTCACCGGCCGCAAGCTCGATCAGCGCCGCTTCTTCTGGCACACCGGCCATCCGGGCGGCATCAAGGATCGCACCCAGCGTCAGTTGCTCGAGGGGCAGCACCCTGAGCGCGTCGTCGAGAACGCCGTCCGCCGCATGCTGCCGCGTGGGCCGCTCGGCCGCCAGCAGCTCAGCAATCTCCGCGTCTATGCCGGTGCCGAGCACCCGCACGTGGCGCAGCAACCGGTCACCGTCGACGTCGGGTCGATGAACACCAAGAACGTCAAGGTGGATTGATAATGGCCGACACCATCAACTCGCTCGAGCAGCTTTCGACGGTCGCGCCGGCGGCACCCGCCGCCCCGGTCCATGTGCAAAAGCTCGACGACCAGGGGCGCGCTTATGCCACGGGCAAGCGCAAGAACGCCATCGCCCGCGTCTGGATCAAGCCGGGTAACGGCAAGATCACCGTCAATGGCAAGGAATTCGAGGCCTTTTTCGCCCGTCCCGTGCTGCAGATGATTCTGCAGCAGCCCATCGTCGCTGCGGCCCGCAAGGACCAGTACGACGTGGTGGCGACTGTCGCCGGCGGCGGTCTTTCCGGCCAGGCCGGCGCGGTGCGTCACGGCATCTCCAAGGCGCTGACCTATTTCGAGCCCGAGCTTCGCGACGTGCTCAAGAAGGGCGGCTTCCTGACGCGCGACAGCCGCGTGGTCGAACGCAAGAAGTACGGCAAGGCCAAGGCCCGCCGGTCGTTCCAGTTCTCGAAGCGCTAATTTTGGCGCGATCGGCAAGGGTGGGGTGCCACGCTTGCCGCCGCGTTCAACGCTTCGATCATTGATTAGTGATGGGGCCGGATCATCGGCCCCATTTTTTTGCCTTATAGGTTCGCCAATGCCCTAATTAGAGATGTTACGAATATCGACTGGGTGCCGACCATGAGCGTCAATGCCGTGTTCGAAGCGCTGGCCCACCCGGCCCGGCGCAAAATCCTGCGGCTGCTGCGGGAAGGGCCACTCAGTGCCGGGGCCATCGCCGGCCATTTTGCCCTGACCAAGCCGACGCTTTCCTCGCACTTCAACAAGCTGAAGCAGGCTGAGCTGGTTACGGCCGATCGGCAGGGAACGAGCCTCATCTATCAACTCAACGCCGCCATTCTGGAAGATGCGATCGCCAGCCTGGTGGCGCTCAAGGACAGCGACAATGGACCGTAAGCCTCTCGTTACCCGGCTGCACCTGACCCTGTTCGGCGTGCTGGTCGCCATTACGGCGGTCGCCTTCGTGAAGATCCCGGCGGCTATCGGGCTCCCCGTGCATTGGGGCCTGGACGGGAGACCGGATCAGGTCTGGCCGCGGAACGAAGCGCTGCTGGTTTTTCCGGCCATAGGGCTGGTGCTGACCGGCGTCTTCGCGGCCATCGGGCAATTTGCGCCGGTGGAGCAAGTCGAGCCCGGCCGCCACATTTCCGAGGCTATGCTGCTCGTTCTTCTCGGCCTCCTTGCTGCGCTCGAATTTTCGCTGATTCTGATCGGGGTCGGCTCCGACATCGACATGGTGCGCATCGTGGCCTTTGGCGTGGCCACGCTGCTCATCGTTCTCGGCAACGTCCTGCCCAGGTCGCAGCCCAACGCCTATGCCGGCGTTCGGCTGCCCTGGACGCTGAAGGACCCGGGCAACTGGGCCGCGACGCATCGCCTGACCGGGGTTCTCTTCATCGTTGCTGGGGCAGGGCTGGCGGCCGTCGCCTGGTTTCGTCCCGACCCGGCGGACATGCTACCGGCGATCGGCATCGCGATTTTCCTGCCGCTGCTTGTCGGCGGCCTCTTCAGCTTCAGCCGGGGGCGGGGTTAGCGCGTTTCCTGCCGGCCTGAATTAAATCAAAACAATCCCCACCAACCCTCCCCTCAAGGGGAAGGGAGACGATGGTGCACCGCCGTGCCACAAGCCCTGAGGGGAGGGTGGCGGCAGCCGGGTGGGGGTTGTTCCTGCTTCCGCCCGCCCGGATCAGGCTGTGGCCAGCAGCCCCGGGCGCTCACAATCCGGCGATCCTCGACACATCGGCTTGCCACCATTGCCACTCAGGCCTAAGCAAAAAAAGCTCCGCACAGTCCCCCCATTTTCACGTTCAAAGAATTTTAGATGACCGTTGCCACAACCGCTCCAGCGGCCGTCGATCAGTCTGACGGTCTGCCCAATCCCGTCCGCACGCTTGCGTTCCTCACGGTCGCGCTGGGCATCGTCATGGCGGTGCTCGATGGCACTATCGTCAACGTGGCGCTGCCCTCGATCGCACTCGACCAGCACGCCACGGCCGCCGAGTCGATCTGGATCGTCACCGGCTACCAATTGGCCGTCGTCGTCGCCCTGCTGCCGATGTCGGCAATCGGCGAAGCTGTCGGGTTCAAGAAGGTTTTCACCGCCGGTCTGCTGATCTTCGGGCTCGCTTCGTTGCTCTGTGCCTATTCCACTTCGATCCCCATGCTCACGTCTGCCCGCATCCTGCAGGGGATCGGCGGGGCCGGGCTGATGAGCATTTCCACCGCCCTCGTCCGCTTCATCATGCCGTCCAAGCATCTCGGCCGCGGCATTGCGGGCATTGCAATGATAGTGGCGGTTTCCGGCGCGGCCGGTCCGACCATTGCCGCCGCCATCCTGGCCGTCACCACCTGGCACTGGTTGTTCCTCATCAATGTCCCGCTCGGCGTTCTGGGATTGCTGGTCGGCCGATTCACGCTGCCGCAAACCCCAGCCAGTGGTCGCCGCTTCGATCTGGCGAGCGCTGCCCTCAATGCGCTGACACTGGGGCCCCTGATTTCCGGCCTGAGCAGCATCGGCACCACCAGCATCCCGTGGTGGGTTCCAGCGGTGCAGATCCTTCTTGCGGTGATTGCCGGGGTGTTCTTCGTGCGCCGGCAATACGCCCTCGAAGTGCCGATGCTGCCGCTCGACCTCCTGCGCATAAAGCCGTTCCGGCTCTCGATCATTGCCTCCGTCACCTCGTTTTCGGCGCAGATGCTGGCGACCGTATCGCTGCCCTTTTTCTTCATCCACGGGCTGGGATATAGCGACGTCGAAACCGGGCTGCTGATGACGCCATGGCCCGTGGCAACCGCGATCGCGGCGCCGATTTCGGCGCGGCTCAGCGAGCGCTGGTCGGGTGCCAGGATCAGCGGCATCGGCTCGCTGATCTTCGCGCTGGGCCTGGCCTCGGTTGCCGTCCTGCCGGCGCATGCCGCGATCTGGGACATCGTCCTGCGTCTCGCCGTTACCGGGGCCGGCTTTGGCCTGTTCCAATCGCCGAACAACAAGGTGATGTTCAGCAGCGCCCCGCGTAACCGCAGCGGCGGCGCCAGCGGCATGCAGTCTACGGCGCGGCTCACGGGTCAATCGGTCGGCGCGGCGATGGCGGCGATCATTTTCGGCCTGACGGCGAGCTACAATCTCGGCCTTAGCATGGGCGTCGCCGCCGTGTTCGCGGTTGCCGCGGCGATCCTCAGCATCTGGCGGTAGCGCTATTGGACTGACCTACGGCTCGGCTTTTGCTGCCAAGCGGTGCCTTGCCTCGAGCACCGTCATCGCCCGGCTTGTCCGGGCAATCCAGGGTCCGAGGCGCCGCCGTGCACGTTGCCCTAAATGCCCCGGACGAGCCGGGGCATTTAGGGGCCGCGAAGGCAGTGCAGGGGTATTGGGGCCTGCTTTTCTGCGATTCCAAGGCTTTGTGGGGCGTGATGGGGCCTAACAGCACGTCCCGGCGGACGCCGGGATCCAGTACTCGGTGACGCTGTGGCACTGCGAATTCACCGCTGGCGCTGGGCGTACTGGATTCCGGCTTTCGCCGGAATGACGCCGTGGGGGAGGATAGGCATCGCCATCCGCCCTGTCAGGACCAGCTACTCCGCGGCCGGTGGAATGCGGGCTTCGGCCTTGGTGGTCCGCGCGCGCCGCACTGTGCGAACGATCTTGGGCCGGATTAGCCGGGGCTTGCGGCGCTGGACGGGAACGAAATTGTTCATCACCCGCTCGATCACCGTGATGGCGCGGTCAGTGCCGTCTTCGCTGTTCAGCCGGGAGGCGAGCGCCTCGGCGGCAAGCTGATACGACGGGTTGGTCGAAAGGTCGGCCAGCGTGGCGGCGAGGATTTCTGCCGTCAGCCGGCGCAGGCGCACCGGCTTAGGGCCGCAGCCCAGTTCGTGGACGCGCCGACCCCAATAGGGCTGGTCGACGGTCTGCGGCACGATGAAGGTCGGCCGTCCGAGATGGAGGCCCGCAGCCGTCGTGCCGGCGCCGCCGTGATGGACGACTGCCCGCACATATTTGAACAGCTTGTCGTGCGGCGCCTTCTCGATGGCAAATACCTGCGGCGGCAGCTCTTTCGGGTTGATCCCGCCCCAGCCCCGGGCAACGATCGCCCGCCCGCCCCACAGCCGCATGGCGTCCTTGAGGATCTGCGTATTGCGCTCCGCCCCGAACGGCATCGAGCCGAAGCCGATATAGACCGGGGCCTCTCCCGCCGCGAGAAAGCTTCGGAACTCTTCCGAAGGCTGCCATTCGCTCCTGTCCTCGAGCGTCCAGAAGCCGGTGACGATGGCGCTCTTTGGCCAGTCGCGGGGCCGTGGCGAAATAAGGCTGGAATAGGCGTAGAGGGTTGGCAGCGCGACGCCGCGCGTGTCCTTGAAGAAGCCGCCCTTCTTGCGCGATTCCAGCCCCATTAGCTCGCGGCGTAGCCGGTTGCGCGGCAGGTTGTAATAGATCTGCTGCACCGTCATCGTGGTGTAGGTGAGCCGGTTCAGCGCCGGGCCGAAGCTCGGCCCGTAATACATGCAGAGCGGAAATTCGCTGGTGGTGTTGAGCGGCTGCAGCGCCGACATGATCGCAGGGATCTTCAGCGCCTCGGCGATGTCGATGACGAAGCTGGTGTTCATGTTGCCGATGATCGCGTCGGCGCCCTGCGCCATCTCCCAGGCGAGGCGGGCGGCCGTGTCGACAATCAATTGCCCCTGCCGCAGCAGGGCAGGGCCGTTGATCAGCATCGACTGCGACATGGCATTTTCGAATCGGGTCTGCGACAGGAATTCCTGCATGCTGCCGCCGAGGCTGCGGAACTCGATGCCGTAGCCCGAGATCAGCTGCTCGAAATCGTTCGGCGCCCCCAGGACGACCGAATAACCTCGCTTTTGCAATGCGATAGCAAGCGCGAGGTAAGGCTGGACGTCGCCCTGCGTGCCAACTGTGGCGATCGCGATGCGCTTAGCCATCAAGCCCTGATCCTGCCCCACCGACAATGCACCGCCCCGTGCCGAAACGCCGGCTACCGCCATTTACTTTACCATGCGGCGCGCTTAAAAAACTCGCCACTACGCCAGTTTTCCTTACAAAACCGGGTCTATGAGGGCAATAGAGATGCCGCAGGTGGCCACAGCCGTGTTGCTCGTAACCCAAGTCGCGTACACCTTTGTAGTTGCCGGTGCTCCGATGTCGGGCGGCGGCAAGCGGCTGTCAAGGGCCGCTATCTAGCTCCTCCCGCTGGGCTGCAATGCGGCCGGGAGGAGCGGCAGATGACGGCGCGCTGACGCCACTTTACCAAGTTCACACCATAATTCCGCAATACTTGCGGACGTTCCATTTCCCCGATTCCGGCGCAGCTCGCCGATCGGCGATGAACCGGGGCGCAAAAGCCTCACGAGGAAGCCATGAGCGAAGATTTCCACCGCATCCGCCGCCTGCCGCCTTACGTGTTCGAGCACATCAACCCGATCAAGGCCAAGGCGCGCGCCGCAGGTGTCGACATCATCGACCTCGGCATGGGCAATCCCGACCTGCCGACCCCGCAGCATATCGTCGACAAGCTCAAGGAGACGGTGAAGGACCCACGAACGCACCGCTACTCGTCCTCAAGGGGCATCCCGGGCCTGCGCAAGGCCCAGGCCTCCTACTACGAGCGCCGTTTCGGGGTGACGCTCAACCCCAATACCCAGGTGGTGGCCACGCTCGGCTCCAAGGAAGGGTTCGCCAACATGGCGCAGGCGATCACCGCGCCGGGCGACGTGGTGCTGGTGCCCAATCCGACCTATCCGATCCATGCCTTCGGCTTCATCATGTCCGGCGGCGTGGTCCGCTCGATGCCGGCCGAACCCAATGAGGATTTTTTGCGCACGCTCGACAGGGCCGTGCGGCACTCGATCCCCAAGCCGATCGCGTTGATCCTCAACTACCCGGCGAACCCCACCGCCTATGTGGCAACGCTCGACTTTTACAAGGACGTTGTGAAGTATTGTAAAGACCACGAAATCTTCATCCTCTCGGACCTCGCCTATTCTGAGATCTATTTCGACAACAACCCGCCGCCATCCGTGCTGCAGATCCCCGGCGCCATCGATATCACCGTCGAGTTCACCTCGATGAGCAAGACCTACTCGATGCCGGGGTGGCGCGTGGGCTTTGCGGTGGGCAATGATCGGCTGATCGCGGCATTGACGCGCGTGAAATCCTATCTCGACTATGGCGCGTTCACGCCGATCCAGGTGGCAGCGGTGGCCGCCCTCAATGGGCCGGACGACTGCGTCGAGGAAGCGCGCGACATCTACCGGGTGCGCCGCGACGTCATGGTCGAGAGTTTCGGCCGGGTGGGCTGGCACTTGCCTGCTCCCGAGGCGACGATGTTCGTCTGGGCGCCGATCCCGCACCAATATGCCCATCTGGGCTCGCTCGAGTTCGCCAAGCTTCTCATCCAGGAGACGGGCGTGGCGGTAGCGCCCGGCGTGGGCTTCGGCGAATATGGCGATCAATATGTGCGCCTGGCGCTCGTCGAGAACGAGCAGCGCATCCGGCAGGCGGCGCGCAACATCAAGAAGTTCCTCGCCAGCGCCCCCAGCCACGATAACGTCGTCAAGATGCAGGCGGCGCAGTAGCCCATCGGTGAACCAAGTTCCGGCTCTCCCCGTTACCAACCATTGGTCAATCGGGGAGGGCGGGGGATGGCGGGCTATCGACTGCTGCTGGCGCAGGGCAAGCAGATCGTTTTCGAGGACAGCAAGGACTTTGCCGAGGTCTGGAAGGACATCTCCTCCAAGGAGCTCCTCGAATTCGACGCCGAACTGATCGACGGCGACGATCGCTATATGGGCCACGTCGCCATCCAGCGTCAGTACGTCATTGCGCTGTTCCAGGAATGGCACCGGTCGCGCACCGGGCGGTAACTGCTTGCTGGGAGAATTTGCTTCGACCGCTCCCCAAGAGGGGCGTCACCCCGGCGAACGCCAGGGTCCATCTTGTGCCTCGCCGGCCACCCGGCGCTCGCGGAGGGCGCAGGGAAGACGCCGCGGATGGGGCTCGCCGAAACCCGGATCAATCCTATCGCCCGGGGTGCCCAAAGCCGGCTGAAGGTGTATGCTGTCGGCATGAAAAAAATCGGCTTTCTCTCGTTCGGACACTGGACGCCCTCGCCGCAATCGGAGACGCGGTCGGCGGCGGATGCGTTGCTGCAATCCATCGATCTGGCTGTGGCCGCCGAGGAGCTGGGGGCGGACGGGGCCTATTTCAGGGTGCACCATTTTGCACGGCAATTGGGTTCGCCGTTCCCGTTGCTGGCGGCGGTTGGGGCGAAGACGAGCCGCATCGAGATCGGCACAGCCGTCATCGACATGCGCTACGAGAACCCGTTCTACATGGCCGAAGACGCGGGCGCCGCGGACCTTATCGCCGGCGGACGGTTGGAGCTGGGCATCAGCCGCGGCTCACCCGAGCAGGTGATCGATGGCTGGCGGCATTTCGGCTTTCAGCCGGCCGAGGGGGAGAGCGACGCCGATATGGCCCGCCGTCATGCCCTGGTATTCCTGGAACTGCTGCGCGGCGAGGGCTTTGCCCAGCCCAATCCGCGCCCGATGTTTCCCAACCCGCCGGGGTTGCTCCGCCTCGAGCCGCATTCCCCCGGCCTGCGCGATCGCATCTGGTGGGGCGCCGCGACGGATGCGACCGCGGTCTGGGCCGCACAACAGGGCATGAACCTCCAGAGCTCGACCCTGAAATTCGACGAGAGCGGCAAGCCATTCCATATCCAGCAGGCCGAACAGATTCGAGCCTACCGCGAGGCGTGGAAAGAGGCCGGCCACCAGCGCACGCCGAGAGTGTCGGTCAGCCGCAGCATCTTTGCACTGGTGGATGATCGGGATCGCGCCTATTTCGGCCGCGGCGCCCGGGACGAAGACCAGTTCGGCTATATCGACGAGAACACAAGGGCCATCTTCGGACGGAGCTATGCCGCCGAACCCGAGGTGCTGGTCGAGGAACTGAAGGCTGACGAAGCGATCGCCGAAGCCGATACGCTGCTGCTGACCGTGCCCAACCAGCTCGGCGTCGAATACAACGCACATGTCATCGAGGCCGTGCTCAAACAGGTCGCCCCGGCATTGGGCTGGCGATAGCTTCCCGCTTGCGACCACTCTACCCGAGGCAAAACAACCCCCCCTAACCCCTCCCCTCGAGGGGAGGGTGGCGGCAACCGCGGGGGGGTTGTTAGTTGTTCCTGTTTTTGGTTGAGTGACGCACACTCTACTGCTTCCGCGGTCGCTCGAACTCGGTATTGATCCACGTTGCCACAAGGAAGCCGGCGAAAGTCGCTCCGGCCTCCCAGGCGGCGTGCGACAACAGTTGCGCAGCGAAAATGCCGACCCACAGCACCAGCAGCCCAAACGCGGCGAGCGGCCTCGTCGAGTTCATCTGGGGCGATCCAGCAAAGGCGGCGCACCAAACCGCAAGAATCGTCCCTAGCCACCACTCATTCATTTTGAGCTAGGTAGCTTCGCTCCCTCCCCCGATCAATGCGGTTTACGCAACCGTGACTGCTCGGCAGGTCCGGGCTGGCCTTTGCGCTGATCTGACCTCGCGGGCCAATGGCCTCCTGGCCCTACGGGATCTCGGTCCGCCCGGCATAGGAATGTGTGGCAAGAACTTACGTTGGTGCTCTCGAAGGTTGCAGCTCGCCGTCGATAGCGGTGCCTCGAACGCCAGAACGCGAGTACTCCGCCAGTCTTTTCGGCGTCCGATGGCCCCCACCGGAACTACCGACCGAAATATAGATTGAGCATTGTGGCAGTCGCGACGGCGGAGAGCATCAGACCCCGGCCACCGCCCACCGCCCATGAGCATCACCGAGGCTTTCGGTGGCTACGCCGAAAACCCCGGCCAGCGTCGAAGTTCGACGAACCAACCCGAGGAGGGGCATATGGCTGACCGTGTCGAAACTGCTAGACCTTCGGAATTTTCGCCGGCGACCCCGGCGGAGGATGCGCGGACTGTATTGCTTAACCGCGTTTCCTGGGGCGCCATTTTTGCGGGCGCCGTTATCGCGCTGATAATTCAGTTTCTTTTGTCCCTTCTTGGCGTGGGGATAGGAGCCGCGACGCTGCGACCGGCTAGCGGAGGCAACCCGGACGCGACGACGTTTTCAGTCATTTCGGTAATCTGGTACGCGATCACCGGCCTGATTTCGGCGTTCACCGGCGGGATCGTCGCCGGGCGCCTGTCCGGCAAGCCGGTTGCAGATGTCGGTGCGCTGCACGGGCTGACGAGCTGGGCGCTGACGACAATCGTGCTGCTGTACCTGCTCACCACCACCATCGGTGGGCTTGTGGGCGGTGCGCTCAGCGGCCTTGGTTCAGTTGCAAGCGGCTTGGGCGGCACCGTGGCAACGGCGGCGCAGACTGCCGTCGCGGGGCGTGATCCGTTCGCCGCTATTCAGCAGCAAATCACCCAGGCAACGGGCGGGAGCGATCCTGCTGCACTGCGGGATGCGGCCGTGGCAGCGGTGCGGGCGGCTGTGACCGGGGATCAGGCGCAGGCAGACCAGGCGACCAACACGGCGGCCCAGGCGCTCGCCCGCGCGCAAAACATCCCGATCGACGACGCCCGCAACCGGGTCCAGCAATATACCCAGCAGTATCAGCAGGCGGTGGCGAACACGCGGGACCAGGCCTTGCGCGCCGCCGAGGTGGCGGCCGGCACTACATCGCGGGCGGCACTGGCGGCGTTCCTGATCCTGGTGATCAGCGCGGCCGCCGCCTGGTTTGGCGGCAGGCTCGGCACGGTCGCGCCGATCCTCACCGGAGAGCCACGCCCACGCCGCATCTAGCGGGTGGGCACGTTTTTCGCCACCCGAGGAACAGGCGCGCCAGACGGAACGGGGAGCAAACGGCCGGGCTGAGCGAGCGCGAACGCCGGCGAGTCACCTCGGGAAGTGCAACGGCATCGAAATAGGGGGGAGGGCTAGCCGCCGGAAGCGAAAGCTGTTCCCGGTCAGAGCGCCCGCAGCGGGGTGATGGCGGTATGGCCCCCCTCGGCGAAGGTCACGGCGCATTCGACGCCGTAGATCTGGGCCAGGCGCGGCGGGGTAAGGGCCGCCGCCGGCGGGCCGTCAAAGGCGATGCGGCCGTCCGCGAGCATCAACACCTGCTCGGCATAGCGCGCGGCCAGATTGAGGTCGTGCAGGACCATCAAGGTGGCAATTCCTTCGCGCCGCGTATAGTCGCGCACCACCTCGAGCAGGTGGAGCTGATTGGCCAGGTCGAGGGCGGAGGTCGGCTCATCGAGCAGGAGCAGCCGCGGCCGCCGCACGATGGCGAGTGCCAATGCCAGCATTTGGCGCTGGCCGCCGGACATCGTATTGGCGGCCCGGTTGGCGAGGGGGCCGAGGCGAAGCAGCTCGATCACCTCCTCGACCCGGGCCAGATTGGTGCTCGGCACCTGCCAGCCGCCCCGCCCGCCATTGAGGGACAGCAGCATGAGTTCGTGGGCCGACAGTTCCGCTGCCTCGCGCACGAAACTCTGGGCGACATAGCCGATCCGGCTGGCGCGTTGGGCAGCGGGAAGGCGGTCGATCGTCTCGCCCTCGAGCCGGACCTCGCCGCGCGCCGGCAGCAGGCCCGCAAGCCCGCGCACCAGCGTGGTCTTTCCCGCCCCGTTGCGGCCCAGCACGGCGGCCGCCTCGCCCCCGGCAATGCGGAAGGAGAGATCCTCGAGGATCGGCGTCCGGCCGATCCGCAGGTTAAGTCCTTTGACCTCGAGCGTCATGCCCGGGCCTTTCCACCGCGGCGGCTGAGGATCTGGGCAAGAAAGAAGGGGACGCCGAGGAGGGCCGTCACCATGCCGATCGGCAATACCGCGCCGGGCAGGATCAGCTTGCTCGCCAACGAGGCCAGCGTCAGGATCAGCGCGCCGCAGGCGGCGGTGGCGGGGAGCGCGAAGCGCTGGTCCTCGCCCACCATCAGCCGGGCGATGTGCGGCGCAACCAGTCCGATGAACCCGACGACGCCGATCGTCGCAGTCGCCGCCCCTGCCAACAGCGCCGCTGCCGTCAGGGCAAGCAGGCGCAGGCGCACGACCCGGACCCCCAGCACCACGGCCTGATCGCCGAAGGCGCGCAGCGCCGTCAGCGCCCAGGCCTGGAAGAGCACCAGCGGCAGCACAAGCAGGAGCAGGCCGCCATTGATCTCGACCTTCAGCCAGGTTGCGCGCAACAGCGAGCCGAGCAGCCAGAAAATCAGCGACTGCAGCTGCGATGGGTCGGCGACATATTGCGCGAAGGCCAGCAGCGCCGAGAAGGTGAAATGCACGGCGATGCCCAAAAGCGTCACCGTCTCCAGCCCGAGGCCGCCACGCGCGGCGAGCAGCGAGACGAGCAGAACCGTGCCGAGCGAAAAGACGAAGGCGTTCAGCGCCACCGAAAGTTCGGGTGGCAACCAGCTCCCCAGCACCCCCAGCACCGAGGCCTGAAAAACGATGGCAATGGCCGCGCCAAATCCTGCTGCAGAGGAAACGCCAAGCGTGAACGGGTCGGCCAGCGGATTGTTCAGCACGGTCTGCATCAGCAATCCGGAGAGCGCGAGCCCGCAGCCGGTGATCAGCGCGATTGCCGTCATCGGGGCGCGGATCTGCCAAACGACGGCAAAATCGGTCGGATCAGCCGTGCTCGGATGAAGGATGGTGGCCAGCACCTGGGACAGCGAAAGCGTGCCCGAGCCGACGGCCAGATCGGCTAGCGCCGCGGCAAGCGCCAGGACGAAGAGCAGCACGATGATCCCGGCGCGGAATGCAACGGAGCGGCGATAGCGCTCCGCCAGGCCCGGTTCGGCCACCCCGGCGGCGGCGCCCGGCGGGCCAAGACTTGCTTCGGATGCCATCACTTGTCGCCGAGCGCCGGGGCCTGCGCCTCGAGAATGGAGGGAGCCTGCGGGATTTCGGTGAACTGGGCGATGATTTCATTCCAGGTCTTGGCCGGGTCCAGGTCCGCGAGGGCCTGCGGATAGGCCATCTTTGCCAGCCATTCGAGCGCAACGATGTTGTAGGGGTGACTATAGAATAGATGCCAGAGTGCGTAGACCCGCCCATCCTGGGCCGCCTTCAGCGCCGGGAAGCCGGGCCGCGCTTCCAGGCGCTGCATCGCGGCAGCGACATTGGCCGGGTTCGCACCATAGCCGAGCGGCACCATGGCCGTTGCCTTGGCGCCGGACTGCCGACCGCTGAAAACATAGACATCGGGCTGCGCGGCGAGGACGGTTTCGAGTGTCACGTCCCCCGACGCGCCGGGCACGAGCTTGCTCCCGATATTTTCGGCCCCGATCGCCTGCACCAGTGCGCCCCAGCCGATCGATCCATGGGTGAAGCAGCATTGTTCGGGGCCTTGCGAGCCGGCCAGCGCCTCGACGAAAATGCGCGGCCGGGTCTTTTCGCCGGCGATCGTATCGGTGAGATGCTTCAGATGCGCCGCGTAGAAATCGTTATAGGCCGCAGCCTCGCTTTCCTTGTTCAGCACCTGACCCAGAAGCTCAACCGATTGCTGCGCATCCGGCACCGGCTTGGAGAAGGTGTCAACGAACAGCAGCGGGATGTTTAGCGCGGCGAGCCGGTCGATCACGCCAGCATCGCGGAGGCTGGGGAGCGCGCGCGCTTCGGCGATCACCAATTGCGGCCGGCTCGCCACCAGATCCTCGGGATTGACCTCGCCGTCATCGCTGAATCCCATATCGGGGATCTTCGCCGCCTCGGGCCACTTCTTGAGCATCACCTGCCAGGTCGGGGCGTCCTGCCGGGCGAGAAGGTTGTTCCAGATCACCACGCGCCGGAATGGATTGTCGCGGTCGAGCAGGGCGAGCATCATCGAGTCCCGTCCATCCTGTAGCGCAATGCGCTGCGGCTCCACCGCGATGGTGACCTTGCGGCCGGCGAAGTCGGTGACGGTGAGCGGATAGGTCGCCGCCGAGGCGGCCAACGATGCCAGACACCAGAGCGCCACGGCGAGGAGAGTGGCGGAAACCTGGGCTATGAGGCGCATCGAGCATATCCTTCATACAATACGGCGCGGCGTTGCCGGCGCGCTCCGCGTTCTAGCAACTATTCATGACAACTCAAGTCAGGAATTGTGACGCCAGCCATGCGGGGCATGCAGGGCCGCTGGTCCGGTCGTCATAGGTGAAGGGTCAAAAGTTCCGTTTTGACGCTCCCGCAACGAAGCGCGGAAGGCTCGGCAGCCTGGTGCAACCCGTTTCGTCACCTCTCGTTGATCGTCTGCAACCTCCGGCGTGAAAAAGGGCCAGCGAATGAGAAGGCAGATCCTATTTGTTCAGGGCGGCGGCGAGGGCACCCATGAGGAGTGGGACAACAAGCTCGTCGACAGCCTCGGGCGAGAGCTCGGGCCGGACTATGAGATCCATTATCCCCGAATGCCGAACGAGGCGGAGCCGGAGTACGCGCCGTGGAAGGCAGCGCTTGGTGAGGAGTTGGCAAAGCTCAACGAGGGCGCGATCCTGGTTGGCCACTCGATTGGCGGAGCAATTCTGATTAGCGCACTCGCCGCCGACCCGCCCGAAATCGCCTTGGGCGGCGTCTTCCTGATAGCCGCACCCTTCCTCGGTGACGGCGGCTGGCCGAGCGAGGACATCAAAGCCCAGAAGGATCTCGGCGCGGCGCTTCCGCAGGGCATTCCGATCTATCTCTATCACGGCAGCCGCGACGAAATCGTTCCCATGGCCCATTGCGACTTGTACGCGAAGGCCATTCCGCAAGCCGTGACCCGCCATCTGAAAGACCGAAATCATCAGCTCGATGACGATTTGAGCGAAGTTGCCCGCGATATCCGATCTTCGCCGCGTGGCAACGTCGACAGCACGTAGCGTCCGCACCGGCTTTTTTTGGCGGCCACGGTTGCTAGCCCGCCAGCCGGTCGCGATTGGCGCGGTAGATGCGCAGCGTGCTCTCGAACTGGTCGAGCAATTCCAGCGCCCCGGCGGTCGGCTGCTTGCTGGCCGCAAGTGTGCCGACCAGATTGCGCTGGCGTGCAACGATCGCCTCGGCGACGCGGAGGCGGCGCTCTGCTGCCTGCCCGCGGGTCTCGCGATGCGGGCTGGTTGCACGCAGGTTCAGGTATGCCGCCCGTCAGGGCACCGCGAACAGGGCGGCGAGGGCCTGCTGCAGCCGGCCGGCGCCGACGGGCTCATTCAGCAGCGGCCGGTCGCGGTAGCCGGCGGGAAGCTCGTCCCGCGAAAAGCCGCTGACGAAAGCGAAGGGCGTCGATCGCCGCGCCAGTTCGTCGGCGACCCAGATCCTCACCACGTTGCCCGCGGTCTTGCCGTCCAGCAGCCGGGGCAGCACCGTTTCAGCCAGCGCGTCGAAAGCGCCCGCGTCGCGGAAGAAATTCGTGACGTTGATGAGCAGGTCGCGGAATAGCGCGATCCTCTCGGTGGGATCCCCGCGCAGCCGCTCGACATAGGCGTCCATCGTCAGCGTCTGCGATACTTGCCGTCTCCTCGCCGCCGTTTTCGTCCAGAGATGTGCGGCTTCAACTCCGGCTATCTCCACCTTGGAGTCGGCGAGAGCCTACCGGAGAGCGACCAGACGAAGCGCGCGGCTCAGCCCAGGATCCGAGACACCGAGCCACTGCCACTCGGCTGAGGCAGGTCTCGCTTACGCTCTTCGAGAAGCGGACGGCAGTGGCTCATTGCCGAGCTACATCCAATACCTGCTTGTTTCCAAGCCTCGGAATGCCAATGTGTTGCCGATGTATCGGCGCCCCGCCCAGATTAGGCAAGTACGCGGGCCGCAGGAGGGAAGTTGATCCGGCGGGATGTGAAGTCTGAGCGCTAACGGGGTGCAGCAACGGCTGCGGACGGAAAATGCTCGAACTGAGGGAAGTCAGCAAGAAGGTCGGCGCGGCGAGCCATATCGCCGATGTCTCGCTTTTGTTCGAAGACGGTTCGCTCAACGTCCTCCTCGGGCCGACTCTCTCGGGCAAGACAAGTCTCATGCGCCTGATGGCCGGGCTCGACCAGCCCAGTTCCGGGCGCATTCTCGTCGACGGTCGCGATGTCACGGGGGTGCCGGTGCGCCGGCGCAATGTGGCGATGGTCTATCAGCAGTTCATCAATTACCCCACGCTTTCAGTTTACGAGAATATCGCGTCCCCACTTCGGGTTGCCGGCGTTGATCGCCGGGCCGTCGATCGGCGCGTGCGCCAGGCGGCGGAACTGATGCGGCTCGACCGGGAGCTTGAGCGCAAACCGCTCGAGCTCTCGGGCGGCCAGCAGCAGCGCACGGCGCTTGCTCGGGCCTTGGTGAAGGACGCGAGCCTTGTGCTGCTCGATGAGCCCCTCGCCAACCTCGACTACAAGCTGCGCGAAGAATTGCGCGCAGAACTGCCGCGCCTTTTTGCCGAGACCGGCGCCATTCTGGTCTATGCGACGGCCGAGCCATCGGAGGCATTGCTGCTCGGCGGCGAGACGGCGACGCTGGCGGAGGGCCGGGTGACGCAGTTCGGACGGACGATCGAAGTTTATCGCCGGCCGCATGATCTCACGACGGCCATGACCTTCAGCGATCCGCCGCTCAACACCATGCAGGTGGAGAAACGCGGTGGTCTGGTTCGCCTCGCCGATGGCCGGGAAGTGGCAGCCGGCGGGCAACTGGCCGGCCTCGCCGACGGCGCCTACCTGCTCGGCTTCCGGCCGCACCGGCTGCATCTCAGCCGGACCAGGGCCGATGCGATCGTCGTTCAGGCCAGCGTGGCGGTGACCGAAATCACCGGTTCAGAGAGCTTTGTGCATGTCGATACGCCAGACGGGGTATGGGTGGGGCTCATCCACGGCATCCGCCCTTTCGAAGTCGGCGCGCCGGTGGAGATCTTCCTCGATCCCGACGAGTTTCTGGTTTTTTCGCCAGAGGGCCGAGCCGTCGCGGCGCCGCTGGCGGCGGCGGCCTGAGGCGCGCGCGCCATGGCCCGGATCGACCTCCGCAATCTGGCCCATGCGTACGGAGCCAATCCGCAAAGCCCGCGCGACTATGCCCTGAAGCCGCTCAACCACACCTGGGAGGACGGCGGCGCCTATGCGCTGCTCGGCCCTTCCGGCTGCGGCAAGACAACGCTCCTCAACATCATCTCCGGCTTGATCACGCCGAGCCAAGGCCAGGTGCTCTTCGATGGCGTCGACGTTACCGAGATGCCGACTGAGACCCGCAACATTGCGCAGGTATTCCAGTTTCCGGTCATTTACGACACCATGACCGTCCGCCAAAACCTCGCGTTTCCGCTGCGGAATCGCCACGTTCCCCCCGCCGAGATCGATGCCCGGGTGCGCGAGACAGCAGAAATGCTCGAGCTGGCGGAGAGGCTCGACAAGAAGGCCCGCGGGCTCACCGCCGACGAAAAACAGAAGATCTCGTTGGGCCGGGGCATTGTCCGATCTGACGTTGCCGCAATCCTGTTCGATGAGCCGCTCACGGTCATCGACCCGCAGCTCAAATGGGAGCTCCGTTCCCAGTTGAAGCGCCTCCACAAGCGGTTCGACTTCACCATGGTCTATGTCACCCATGACCAGACCGAGGCACTCACCTTCGCCGACAAGGTGGTGGTCATGTATGAGGGCGAGGTCGTGCAGATCGGCACGCCCAAGGAACTGTTCGACCGGCCGGCCCACACCTTTGTCGGCTATTTCATCGGTTCGCCCGGCATGAACGTGCTCCCCGCTCTGGTCGAGGGCAGCACGGCGCGGATCGACGGGGCGGCAATCCCCCTGGCGTGGAGCTATGGCAACACCGAGGGCCGGCGCACCGAGATCGGCATCCGGCCGCAGTTCGTCCGGCTGAGCCGGGAGGAGGGGGTGCCGGTCTCGATCCGCAAGGTCGAGGATGTCGGGCATTACAGGATCGCGCGGCTGGAGGTTGCCGGGCGCGATCTGGCAGCCATTGCCCTCGAGGGCGACGAGATTCCGGCAGATGGAGCGAAGGCGGTTTTCGATCCCGCGCACCTGAACGTCTATATCGATGGCCATCTGGTCGAAGGCAGCCGGAGCGGGGGAGGGGGCTGATGAACCCGATCAACCAGAAGGCCTGGTTCCTGGTCCTGCCAATGCTGCTGCTGGTGGCGTTTTCGGCGGTCATTCCGTTGATGACGGTCGTCAACTATTCGGTGCAGGACACTTTTGGGAACAATCAATTCTTCTGGGCCGGTACCGAGTGGTTCGAGGAAACGCTGAACTCGGCGCGGTTCCGAGAGGCGCTGTTTCGCAATCTGGTGTTTTCCGGAATCGTCCTCGCAATCGAAATTCCGCTGGGGATCGCGATCGCCCTGGCCATGCCGCGCAAGGGCATCGGCGTGCCGATCAGTCTGGTGCTGATGGCGCTGCCGCTGCTGATCCCGTGGAATGTCGTCGGCACGATCTGGCAGGTCTTCGGCCGGGTCGACATCGGCCTGCTGGGGCGTACGCTCGAAGGGCTCGGTGTCGACTACAACTATGTCCGCGATCCGCTCGATGCCTGGGGGACCATCATCCTGATGGATGTGTGGCACTGGACGAGCCTGGTGGCGCTGCTCTGCTATGCGGGGCTGGTGTCGATCCCCGAGGCATATTACCAGGCGGCGCGCATCGATGGCGCCTCGCGCTGGGCGGTGTTCCGCTACATCCAGCTGCCGAAGATGAACCGCGTGCTGCTGATCGCCGTGCTGCTGCGCTTCATGGACAGCTTCATGATCTATACCGAGCCATTCGTTGTCACGGGCGGTGGGCCGGGCAATTCGACCACGTTTCTCTCCATTGATCTTGTGAAGATTGCGGTGGGGCAGTTCGATGTCGGGCCGGCGGCGGCGATGTCGATAATCTACTTCCTGATCATCCTGCTGCTGTCCTGGATTTTCTACACCGTCATGACGAATTACGGGCGGGACCAGAGAACATGACTGTCCTCGAACGCGGAGCCACGGCGAACCAAGCAAAGGCCACCACCTTCCAGCTGGCAGGCCGACGCGTGGCTACGCGCGGGCGGCTCAATTTCGGCCCGCTGGTGATGGTCGTCTATATCGTCTTCCTGCTGCTGCCGATCTATTGGCTCATCAATATGAGCTTCAAGACCAACACGGAGATCACCACTACCTTCTCGCTGTGGCCGAGCAATCCCACGGTGGACAACTACGCGGTGATCTTCACCGATCCGTCCTGGTACAACGGCTACATCAATTCCATCATCTACGTGGTGATGAACACGCTGATCTCGGTCGCCGTCGCGCTGCCGGCCGCCTATGCCTTCTCGCGCTACCGATTTCTCGGCGACAAGCACCTGTTCTTCTGGCTGCTGACCAACCGTATGGCGCCTCCGGCTGTGTTCGTGCTGCCGTTCTTCCAGCTCTATTCCGCCTTCGGGCTGATCGACACCCACATCGCCGTCGCGCTGGCGCATTGCCTTTTCAACGTGCCCCTTGCGGTCTGGATCCTGGAGGGATTCATGTCGGCAGTGCCGCGCGAGATCGACGAGACCGCCTATATCGACGGGTATTCCTTCCCGCGGTTCTTCGTGAAGATATTCATGCCGCTGATCGCCTCCGGCATCGGCGTCGCCGCGTTCTTCTGCTTCATGTTCTCATGGGTCGAGCTGCTGATCGCTCGCACGCTGACGACCACGGACGCCAAGCCTATCGCGGCGACGATGACCCGTACCGTCTCGGCGGCGGGGCTCGATTGGGGCGTGCTCGCGGCCGCGGGCGTCCTCACGATCATCCCCGGCGCGCTCGTGATCTGGTTCGTCCGGAACTACATCGCCAAGGGCTTTGCCCTGGGGAGGGTGTGAATGCAGCTGGCCTGGATGGCGTGGACCTGGCCGACCGCGGTGTTCTTTTTGACGATCGGCCTGTTGTTGGTTGGCATGACCATTTGGGAATTCGTGCGGCCCGGGGGATCGCCCCGGGTCGGCCTATTGCGCTTCGAGACGACGCGCGGCGATCGCTTGTTCCTGTCGCTGCTCGGTAGCGCCTTCATCTGCCTCGCCTGGCTTGGGCTCGTCGGCCCGAACCTATGGTGGGGTCTCGGCCTCTCGCTGATCTATGCGGTCGCGGTATTCCGCTGGGTCTGAGGGAGGGAAGGGCGCGGCCCGATGCAGGACCGCTCCCAATACTCAAAACAACAACGGGAGGAGTGACTATGCGACACTATTTCCTGACATCGACCGCGGTTCTGGGGCTGATGCTCCTGGCCGCGCCCGCCCAGGCCGATATGGATGCGGCAAAAAAGTTCCTCGACTCCGAGATCAAGGGCCTCTCGACGCTGTCGCGCGCCGATCAGGAAAAGGAGATGCAGTGGTTCGTTGATACGGCAAAGCCCTATCAGGGCATGGAGATCAAGATCGTCTCGGAGCCGATCACCACGCATGAGTACGAGTCGAAGGTTCTCGCGCCGGCCTTCACCGCGATCACAGGCATCAAGATCACGCACGACCTGATCTCCGAGGGCGACGTCATCGAGAAGCTGCAGACGCAGATGCAGTCGGGCGAGAACATCTACGATGGCTACGTCAATGACTCGGATCTGATCGGCACGCACTGGCGCTACAAGCAAGTGCGCAGCCTGACCGGTTGGATGGGGGGCGAGGGCAAGGACGTCACCAACCCCAACCTCGACGTCAAAGACTTTATCGGCACGTCGTTCACGACGGCACCGGATGGTGATCTCTACCAGCTGCCCGACCAGCAATTCGCCAATCTATACTGGTTCCGCTACGACTGGATGACAGATCCCAAGAACAAGGCGGACTTCAAGGCCAAGTATGGCTATGACCTCGGCGTGCCGGTCAACTGGTCGGCCTATGAGGACATCGCCGCCTTCTTCACCGGCAAGGAGATCGACGGCAAGAAGGTCTATGGCCATATGGACTACGGCAAGAAGGACCCTTCGCTGGGCTGGCGGTTCACCGATGCCTGGCTGTCGATGGCCGGCAATGGCGACAAGGGCATTCCAAACGGCAAGCCGGTCGATGAATGGGGCATCCGCGTCGATGCGCAGTCCCGACCGGTGGGCTCCTGCGTCGCGCGTGGCGGCGACACCAACGGAGCCGCCGCCGTCTACGCGCTGGCAAAGTATCTCGAGTGGCTGAAGGCATATGCGCCACCCGAGGCGCAGGGCATGACCTTCTCCGAAGCCGGCCCCGTACCTGCTCAGGGCACCGTCGCACAACAGGTTTTCTGGTATACCGCGTTCACGGCGAACATGGTCAAGCCCGGCCTGCCCGTGGTGAACGAGGACGGCACGCCGAAATGGCGCATGGCCCCTTCGCCGCACGGGGTTTACTGGAAGGAGGGCATGAAGCTCGGCTACCAGGACGTGGGTTCATGGACGCTGATGAAATCGACCCCGGTCGAACGCGCCAAGGCCGCCTGGCTCTATGCCCAGTTTGTGGTCTCCAAGACCGTGGACGTAAAAAGGAGCCATGTGGGGCTGACCTTCGTCCGTGAATCGACCATCCGCGACAAGAGCTTCACGGAACGCGCCCCCAAGCTTGGTGGGCTGATCGAGTTCTATCGCTCGCCGGCCCGCGTGCAGTGGACCCCGACGGGCACCAACGTGCCGGACTATCCCAAGCTTGCTCAGCTCTGGTGGCAGAACATCGGCGAAGCGGCCTCTGGCGCCCAGACGCCACAGCAGGCGATGGACGGCCTTTGCGCGGCGCAGGAGAGGGTGCTCGAACGCCTCGAGCGCGCCGGCGTTCAGGGCGATATCGGTCCCAAGCTGAACGAGGAGCATGACGCCCAATATTGGTACGACAAGGCCAAGGCCGACGGCACCCTTGCGCCGCAGCCTCCCCTCTCCAATGAAAAGGAAAAGCCGATCACCATCGACTACGACCAACTGGTGAAGAGCTGGGCCGACGCCAAGACGACCTGATTGCGAGGCCAGGGGCCCTGCTACTCGGCGCCGGCCGCGTCATTCGACTATTGCTGGTGGGCGGTTGGCTGAGCGCCTTGGCCGCCGCCCTTGGCGTCCAGCTAGGCGACGCTGATGATGAACGGCTGGCCGATAAACAGCGTGCCAAGCTCGATCTTTGTGCTGCCGATCGCATAGGGCGCGGTGACCTCCAGGAACCCCGTCTCCCGAAGTTCGGCTATCAACTCCTTGGTGCTGCGGGCATCCTTGAAGTACACCGTGCGCGGCTGTGCGCCGTAGGCGATAACGAGTGCGTGCTCCATTCGACCAACCTCCCAAACTGTGACGCGTCAGCCGCGGGCCCCTGAATGCTGTGGGTGGACGATTGCTCCCCCTTCGACCAAGTCCGTATCCGCCGCTTCAGGGTTCTGCGCAATCGGCCGGTACACCACGCGCTGCCTGCCGCGATCGGTGCTGCGGCCTTCGGCCAGCACGCCGGCTCTCCTTGCTGCAATCTCCACCGCATCTCTCGCCTTCTCAGCAGTGGTCCAGCCGTCGATGGCGTTCTGGCAAAGCTTCTGGGCCTTGCGATAGTGCTCGTCCTTTGGGGCGTCCCAGTAAAGTTCGAGGTATTCGAGGGCTTCCCACGCGCTCCGAGCCTGGTAGTTGCCGGTGCGGCGAAGCCGCAAATGGAGTGGTTTGCTAAAAGGTCGGTGTCCCATCACGTCCTCCTGATCGTCTGAAAGCGCGATGCGCTAAGGCCGCAGCGAAGATAAACGATTGGGCCACATTCCGGCGCGACCACCGCCCGCTGGAGGGCCGCGACGGCGCCCGGAACGCGGGAAGCGATGGTGCATGGCGGCGATTGCCTCGCCCCCCGAACCCGGCGGCCTAAAAATGCCGATGACCCGCTTGAGTTCCATGTCCCCAAACATTTTCTGCGGTTGCTTCGGGCTCTTCAGCAGCGCCCGTCCGTCACTGCATTGGTCGGGTGGGACGGCGTTCGACATCCGATCGGGCGAGCTACTGGGCCCCCACTCATCTCCCGCCAACTGTCCTGGTTGCCCCGGAACTGGTGCGGACGGATCGAGCCTGCGCCCTCGAACCGCTGAGACTTTGCGCACGGCTTTGGGAGTTCTGCGAGGTCGTCGCACTGCCAGGGGCGGCGGCTCGGCTAAACCCTCGGGCAGTCAGGCCGGCAGCGGTTGCGGCGCCGCCGACCACGCCGGAACTGGTGGCCCTCAGGCGGGCGCGCGTCGGGGTTGGGGTCGTGGCACCGGAGAGGCCAAGGTTGAACTGGGTCGACCGGGAGGCGGTGACGCCGAAGCTGGACTGGGTCGCGCCGGGACCGGTGCCTCCAAAGCTCGACTGCGTCGCACCGGCGCCGAAGATGCCAAGGCTGGACGAGGTCGCAACAGGGCTGGTGAGGCCAGGGCCGGATTGGGTTGCGCCGGAGCCGGGAACGCCGAAGCTGGACTGGGGCGCGGCGAAACCGGTGATGCCAGGGGCAGGCTGGATCAGCCGAGGGTTGGTAAAGATGGGGCCGGATCCGGTCGAGCCCGGCATCGTGACGCTCGCGGCGCCCGGCGCCATGCTGGGCACAGTAGCGGATGCGCCAGGCTGTGCGCCGGATAGGCCTTGCGCAAAACTGCTCCCGGTCAGACCAAGGCCAACCGCCAGGATGGACGTGCCGACTCGCGCAATTGTCCGCATGTGACTTCTCCAATGAAAGGGGCGCGGCTTGTCCGCTTCTGGGGACAAACCTCGGGGATGAAGCCGCGTTCCACATCAGAACGATTTAGAGCCGCTTGGCGACGGGTCGGACCGTAGCTGCGCCACCGGGAAGCCGGGCAGTGCCTTTAGCGGTTCCTAGGAGCCGTTCAGGTGCGTCAGATCGGCGGCTTTGCGACATTTCGCCGCGGCAATCCGGGGTGGCGATCGCGGTGACACCGCTTGCCGCGAATTTTTGGGCAAGCTACGGATTTTTCCAGTCATTTCGGCGCCCGCGCGTCGTCGACAATCGGACGCTTGGCCGGGGGGCAACAGGTGGGCATGGTTGGGTCAGGACCGGTTTGCCGCCCGTTGCGACTGGCTCCGGCTTCGATGGCGCGTGCCGTTATCCGTGACTGCGTTCTCGCAGAATACCCCGAAAACCTTTCTGATCGTCAGCAGCGACGGTATGCCGCCGGGTTTGGAGCCGCGTCGCCAAACCCTCGGCATCGCTTTCGAATGCCGGCCCGCTGCCCGGCGCCGCTTGGGAAATTGCCCTGGAGATGGGAATGCCTTTGATCAAGACGCGTCTTGCCGCTCTTGCGGCGCTTTGCCTGTGCTCGACGGCGGCAAGCGCCGCTGGGCTGCCTGTTGCCGCCCCGGCCATCGGGGCGGGCGCCCCCGCGATGCCGCTGGCCCAGGCCGATGCGGTCATCAAGCAGAGCGGCTTTATACCCGTGGGCGAGCCGAAGCAGAAGGGCAACATCATCGGTTCGCTCGCCCGGCTGGGCAACAAGGCGTTCATCGTGACGATCGACGCGCAGACCGGCCAGTTGCTCGATGCCAAGCCCACCACGATGGTGCTGCCGCCGCTTGCCGCGGTGGCCAGCAGCGTCGCCGCCCCGGTGGCCAAGGCGGTCGGCGGCCCCGTGAACGTCGCCGTACACGTGGTCAACGCTCCGGCCGCGGCGCCCAGGCGGGTTGCACCCCGGCGCCACTATGTGCCCTCTTATGCGCCGGGTCGCCACGCGGCCAACACGCGGCCGGCTCGGCCGGTCCGCCGGCGCCTGCCAAACATCAGCCTAGCCCGGCTGCCGCGCCCCTTCGGCTTCAATAAGGTGCTGGGGCCGGTCTATAGCAGCCCGACCGACGGCTATTTCGTCGTCGACCCCACGCTCGGTGCCATCGCGCTCGACCCCGGCCTGTTCGATGCGGCGCTTGCCGTGCAGCAGGGTCTGCTCGATCCCAGCGTGATCGGGCCCGGATATTCGCTCAGCAGCGGCTACCAGCTCGGCTATCAGTACGGCCTCGACGGCCCGGCCATCGGCCAGCTCCAGCAGCCGCTGTTCGTCGATCCAACCCAAGGCCCAGTGTTCGCCAACCCGGTAACCGGCCAGCCGGAGATCTATGGCCCGTCGCCGACGCCCGGTTTGCCGCCTCAGCCGGTGCCTTATCTGCCGCCCGTCTTCGCCGAACCGACAAGTCCTCTCGGCGTCCCCACGGCCGAGGAATTGGGCAACACGCCCGGCGGCCCCACTGGTGGCACGCCGACCAGTACCGACAACAACCCCAACCTTCCCGCGGTAAGCGATGCAGAGCAGCAAGCGGCGCAGGATCGCATCAACGCCAATCCGGCGATAGGAAGTGGCCATCCTATTGGTGGGCAGCAGCTCAACGACATAGGGACGGCCATGGGCGTACCCATGCCCCCGGGCGGCTACTCGGACGAGCAGCGACAGAACTTTCAGGAGATCGCCAGCCATCTGACCCGCCCCGACGCGCAGACGCTGGAGAACACGTCAGTCAACCACGCGATCGAGGCTAACCCCGAGGCCGTCAATACGAAGGCGCTCGACAGCGTTGCCGCCAAGGACCCGACGGCGCTCGATCCCAATGCCGTCGCCGCCGTGGCGGCCAACCAGCCCGGCAAGGTCAACCCGGTAACGCTGAACGAGGTGACGCAGGCCAACCCGCAGGATGTGTCGGCGGAAGCGATCCGCCAGGCGGCGGAAGCCAATCCCGGGGCGGTCACGCAGACAACGCTCGGCGATGTCGGGCAGAACAGCCCGGGCCTCGATACGACCGGGATCACCACGGCCCCCGACAGCGTGCAGCAGCAGGTGCAGACTCAGCTCGGCGCGGCGCAGCAGGGCGACACGACCGGCGGGCAGCAGCCCTTCATGACGTTCGACAGCGGGACCGACACTACCCAGCCGGCCACCACGCCTGAGGGTCAGGCGATCCAGAACCAGCTCGACAACATCGGTGCCACCTTGAACGGCAACCCCGATGGGACGGCGCAGCCGGCGAACCCTGCCCAGACCGCGCCGGCCGCGGCTCCGACCGATGCGACAGGCGCGCAGAATGACCAACAGCCGTTCATGAGCTTTAGCGCCAGCGACTTCGCGCAGCCGGGTACGACGCCCTCCGACACCACCGCGCCCGCGGCCCAACCGGCGCAGGACGCGACGGCGCCCGCTGCTCAACCCGCGCCGGCCACGGCTCAGACCGACGCTGCCGCGGCTGGCGGCCAGGCCGACCAGCAGCCCTTCTCGACCAACGACTTCGCACAGCCGGACGGCACCATGGACACAACGCCCGCTGCGCAACCGGATACTGCGCAGCCGGCGGCGCCGGATGCCAACGCCGCGACCGACCCCAACGCGGACCAGGGCTTCGGCGCCCAGGATTTCACGGGCCAGTCCATGGAGCCGGCCGCGCCAGTGGAGCAGCCGGCCGCGCCAGAGGAGCCCGCGCCACAGGAGCAGGCCCCGGCGCCAGACATGATGCAGGACCAGGCGCCGCAGGACCAGGCGCCGCAAGACAACTTCGACAGCGGCGCCCAGGTGGACAACGCTGCCCCGATGGACAATGGCGGTGGCCAGTTCGACAGCGGCGGTGGCCAGATGGACAATGGCGGCGGCCAGTTCGACAACGGCGGCGGTGGCGGAGACTTCGGCGGCGGTGTCGGAGACTTCGGCGGCGGTGGCGGTGACGGGGGCGGTGATGGTGGTGGTGACGGGGGTGACGGCGGCTGAACCAGTGCCGCCTCGGCGTTGAGGCCGAGGGCGTAGCGGCCGGGATGATCCCTCCTGGCCAACGCGTTAGCCCGCTTCTTTCCCATCGAGCTCAAGGCTCCCGCTTGCAACATTGTGCCCGACCGGCCGCGGCTCTCGGGAACCACGCCTCAGGAGACAAAAATGCCCTCGATCAAACTTCGCCTCGCCCTGCTGACGGCGTTCTGTTTCACCGCGACGGCCGCGGACGCCGCCGGGACCGCTGCGCCGACAGCAGCCGCGACGGTCGCCCCGGTGCCGGCGGCGACCGCCGGCACGATGATCACCATGGCGCAGGCCGACGCGATCATCATGCAGAGCGGCTTTACCCCGCTCGGCCAGCCCAAGCAGAAGGGCAACATCATCGGCTCGCTGGCGCGGATCGGGAACAACGCCTTCATCGTGACGGTCGACGCCATGACCGGCAAGTTCCTCGACGCCAAGCTGACCAACATCCCGCTCCCGCCGCTCGCCGCCAACCCCCCGCCGGCCGGCGGCGTCACCGCGCCACTTGCGCCGGCCGCCAACACCCACATGCCACCGCCTGCCGCCAACAACAGCGTGTCCCCGGTCAAGCGGGCCGCCGATCTCGCCCGCAGCAAGGGTTTCAAGGTGCTTTCATTCCGGCACAGCAGTGACGACACTTTCCTCGTCGCCCGCCGCGGCAATGATCTTTTTTCGCTGAAGATCGACGACAGGGGGCACATTCTGGCAATAGTGCCGATGAACCAGCCTCAACGGTCCCTTGGCAGCCTCACCGGGCGCGACGGCGACCGCGACGATCACCGAAAGTGATCCGGTAGGCGGGCCGGCGCCGTTGCTATCCCACGCCGGCCGACGCCCCCGCCTTTGCCCAAGTTCCATCGCCAACCGCGATGGTCAGGCGGCAAGGCGCTGGAGGGTCTGGGCTAGGATGTCGCTGCCTCGGGCACCGGCTCCGCGCTGCGGAGCAAGTCTTCAACCTCGCGCCGTCCGAAGCGCCCACCGAAAAGCGGCGTGCCGGCGTTGAACGCGGCGGCGGCGGCCAACGGTCCCGCATCGACAGGATCATACCCCAGGCGGTCGATGATGCTGGCAACCGTAGCGCGCGCTTGCGGGTCGTCGCCAGCAATCGCCAGCGCCTGCCGCTGCGGATGGCCCGTGGGCAGGGCCTGTTCCTCGAGTTCGTGATAGCCGATCTGGTTGAGCGTCCGGACCAGCCGCGCACCCGGCAAAAACCGCTGCACAAGTTCGCTGCTCAGGACGCCGGCCTCGAATTCGGCGAGCGTGCCGTCGGTGGGCCCCCAATAGTTCATGGCATCGATCACCAGCTTGCCGTCAAAGAACTCGGGCGCAAGCAAACGGTATTTGGCGAGCGGCACAGCCAGCACAACGATATCGCTGTCGCGCACCGTCGTTTCCACGGTTCCGGCAATCGCGCCGGGCGCCATGATATCGACCATGAAGGCAAGGTCGGCGGGCGGGCTGGAACTGGCGATCCTGACCTCGTAGCCGGTCTTGAGCGCCTGCCGGGCCAGCGCCGTGCCGACGCGGCCCGCGCCCAGAATGCCAATGCGGGAAACTTCACCGGCCATCGATCGCGGCCTCCTTCCGCTTCGGCGCGCCGAGTTCGGCATCGACAAGCGGCTTTACCTTGGTGCCCAGCAATTCGATGCCGCGCAAGAACTCCCGCTGTGGCAACTGGCCGACGTCCATCTGGAAGAATTGGCGCATATGGCCCAGGCTCTTGTGCAACATGACGATGCGCTCGGCGATCTCCTCCGGGCTGCCCACGAACAGGGCGCCCCCGCCACTGGCCTCGTAGTCGAAATGCTCCCGGCTGATCGGGGCAAAGCCCCTGACCTTGCCGACGGTCGCCATGATCCCATGCCAGTGGCGGAACCACATGTCTTTGGCGGCCTTTGCGTTGTCGCCGACAAAGCCGGGGCTGGCTACCGAGATTTTTGCATCTTCAGCCCGCATCCCGGCGTGCTCGGCGGCGCGGCGATAAAGGTCGGCCAGGGGCGCGAACCGTGCCGCCTTTCCCCCGATGATGGCGTAGGAGATGGGCAGGCCGAGGAGGGCTGCCCGCACCGAGGACTGCGGATTGCCGCCCGTCCCGAGCCAGATCGGCAGCGAGCCGTTGAGCGGGCGCGGCACCACCAGCGCGTCTTGCAGCGCGGGGCGGAACTTACCGCTCCAGGTCACCGTCTCGGATTGATTGAGGGTCAGCAGCAGGTCGAGCTTTTCGGCGTAGAGCTCGTCATAGTCGTTGAGGCTGTAGCCAAACAGCGGAAACGACTCGGTCGACGAGCCGCGACCGGCCAGTATCTCGGCGCGGCCACCCGACAGGGCATCGAGCGTCGCATATTGTTGGTAGACCCGCACCGGATCGTCCGTGCTGATCACGGTGACGGCGCTGCCGAGGCGAATGTTTTTGGTCACTGCGGCCGCCGCCGCCAGGATTACCGGGGCCGCCGAAGCCGGCATTTCGCGGGTGTGGTGTTCGCCAATGCCGAAATAGTCGAGGCCGACCTCGTCGGCCAGCTTGATCGCCTCGAACAGGTTGCGCGTCGCTTCGGCGGTCGAGCCCAGCTGCCCGGTGTTCGGATCCCGCTGCACGTCGCCGAAGCTGTAGATACCCAGTTCCATTTTCTTCCTTCACCACCGGCCAAAGCATCGATGGCCGGTATATATAAGTGGCTAGAGCTAGAAATGGCACTGATCACGAACGCCGCAAGAGGGCACATTTCTGACACTGAGGGATCGAGACTTGGTCAGTCCGAAGCAGTCGTTACTACTGACCCGGCCGGCCCGCCGACGCGGGCCGGGGCAGCCCCGGCAGCGGCGTCTTCTTCATCACCAGCCCGGAGATGGCCGTGCCAAGGACGATGAAGGCGATGACGGTCAGCGTGTCGGAAGAGGCAAGGACATAGGCCTCGCGCTGCACCGTCATCGCCAGTAGCTCCGGGATAATCTAAATCGTTTTTATCGAGGAAATAGATGAGCCAACCCAACCCGACGCTAGACCACTTGCAGGTTTTCCTGACGGTTGCCGAGACCGGGAGCTTTTCCGCGGCCTCGCGGGTGTTCAACCGCGCCCAACCGGTGATCAGCTACAGCATCGCCAATCTGGAGGAGCAGCTGGACATCCTGCTCTTCGAGCGCGCCGGGACACGTCAGCCGAAGCTGACCGAGGCGGGCCACGCGATGCTCGAGGACGCCCGCCGGATCCTCACCAACCCGGATGCGCGCCCGGGTGAAAAGCCTGAAGGACGGGCTGGAAGGCGAGCTTACCGTTGCCATCAGCGTGCTGGTGCCGTCGGAGGTGGTAGTGGGCGTACTGCGCGATTTTGGCGAGCGGTTTCCCTCGGTGCTGCTCCGTCATGAATGTCGCGATGCAAATCCTATTGACGAATAGGGCAATTCCTATTCATACGTCGGGCAATAGGAGAATCCCATGAGCGACATCGCAGAATTCCGCAACGCCGTCGAAACCTTCATCGCCCAGCGCGGCTGGACGGCGACGCGGTTTGGGCGGGCCATTGCGGGAGATCCGCTGTTCGTCTTCGATCTGCGCGAAGGTCGCGAGCCGCGGAGCGAGACGCGGGCCCGGATTCTCAACGCCATGCAGGATGAAGGCGAGGCGACGGCCTTGCCGCCATTGCGGATCGGGGTAGCCGGGCTCGGCAATGTCGGCGCAACGCTGGTGAAAATCCTGCAGAAGGACGGCGAGGAGCTGACGCGAAAACTCGGCCGGCATGTGACCGTCACCGCGGTTGCTGCCCGCTCGCGCTCGCGTAGCCGGGGCGTGGATCTCAGCAATCTGGCTTGGTTCGACGATCCGGTGGCTCTCGCCAAGTCGCCGGACATCGATCTCTTCGTCGAGCTCATCGGCGGCGAGGATGGGCCGGCCTATGCCGCGGTGCGCGCCGCGCTCGAACTCGGCCGTCCCGTCGTCACCGCCAACAAGGCGCTGCTGGCGCGGCACGGCGTGGCGCTGGCCAAGCTGGCCGAGGAAACGGGCGCGCAACTGGGCTTCGAGGCCGCCGTGGCCGGCGGCATTCCGGTGATCAAGACGTTGCGCGAAGGGCTCGGCTCGGCCCGGATCGCCCGCGTCTATGGCATCATGAACGGCACCTGCAACTACATCCTCACCCGCATGGGCAAGGAGGGCATCTCCTTCGCCGAGTGCCTCAAGGCGGCACAAGCGCTGGGCTATGCCGAGGCCGATCCGGCCTTCGACATCGAAGGCTACGATACGGCCCACAAGCTAGCCATCCTCGCCAGCCTCAGTTTTGGCTGCGAAATCGCGCCCGACGAGATTTTCGTCGAGGGCATCACCGCCATCACTGACGTGGACATCAAGGTCGCCGACGATCTCGGCTACGCCATAAAACTGCTCGGCATCGCGCAGCGCTCGGCCGATGGTATCGAGCAGCGGGTGCATCCGACGCTGGTGCCCAAGGGTTCGGCGATAGCGGGCGTCGATGGCGTGCTCAACGCCGTGGTGCTCGAGACCGACCATGTGCATGAGCTGATGCTGGCGGGCCCCGGGGCAGGGGGCGCGCCGACCGCCTCGTCGGTGCTGTCCGACATTCTCGATATCGCCCGCGGCACGCGCGTGCCGCCGCTGGGAGTGCCGAGCGCCGAGCTCACGCCCTATCGGCAGGCCTCGATGAAGGCGCATGCCGGCGGCTATTACATCCGGCTCAACGCCAGGGATGTGCCCGGCGCGCTGGCCTCGATCGCAACCCGCATGGGCGAGCGGGGCATATCGCTCGAAAGCGTCATCCAGCGCCCGGATTTGCGTGCTAAGGATTCGGTGGATGAGGGCGCACCGACCCGCACCGTGGTGCTGATGACGCACGAAACCATGGAGGACATGGTGCGCGAGGCCCTGGACCAGGTCGATCGAGACGGATTTATCGTGGGGCGGCCGCAGCTCATTCGTATTGAAGCTCTTTCTTAGAGGCCGTTTTTTATGAAACTCAGCACCCTGGAAGTTCCCGAGTTCGCCTCCGTCCTTGCCGAGCGCAACCTCACGCTGGAGGTGGTGCGGGTCACGGAGCGGGCGGCGATCGCCGCGGCCGGCTGGCGGGGCAAGGGTGATGAGAAGGCGGCCGACGCCGCAGCGGTCGAAGCCATGCGCGCTGCCTTGAACAGCATCGCCATCGCTGGCCGGATCGTGATCGGCGAGGGCGAGCGCGACCAGGCGCCGATGCTGTTCATCGGCGAGGCGGTCGGGACCGGCGAAGGACCGGATATCGATATCGCCGTCGATCCCCTCGAAGGCACGACGCTGTGCGCCAAGAACCAGCCCGATTCGATCTGCGTGATGGCCCTGGCCGAGCGGGGCGGCCTGCTGAACGCGCCGGACGTCTATATGACCAAGGTGGCGATCGGCCCGGGTTATCCGGATGGGCTCATCGACCTCGACCGTTCGCCGATGGACAATGTCCGGGCCGTGGCCGAGGCCAAGGGCGTGCCGGTCGAGGAGATCACCGCATGCGTGCTGGACAGGCCGCGCCACGGGGCGCTCATCGAAGAACTGCGGACGGCGGGCGTTGCGGTCAAGCTCATCAGTGATGGCGACATCGCCGGCATTATCCACGCCACGAACACCGAGGATACCGGCATCGACATCTATCTCGGCTCGGGCGGCGCGCCTGAGGGCGTGCTCGCCGCCGCCGCGCTCCGCTGCGTCGGCGGGCAGATGCAGGGCCGGCTGATCCTCGATACGCCCGAAAAGCGCGAGCGCGCGAGGCGCATGGGCATTGCCGACCCCAACCGCAAATACACCGTCACCGACCTCGCTTCCGGCAACGTGCTGTTCGCGGCCACCGGCGTCACCGACGGCTCGCTCCTCGACGGGGTCAAGGTGCGCCGGGATCACGTCATGACCTCGACCATCGTCATGCGCTCCTGGTCGCAGACGGTGCGCTGGATCAACGCCCGCCACACGCGGTAGAGGCGTCAGGGGGGCGACACCTCTGGCAGGGCCTCACTTCTCCTTCGGCGGCAGCGATCCGACGTAGCGTTCGGCCAGGTCGATCCAGCGTGTGAGGCCTTCATCGGTTTCGACCAGGCCATCTTCCACGTCGACGAAGTTCGGCGTCGGCTTGCCGCGCATCATCATGTGGGTGACGCCAGGCTCCGCGGTCGCCAAGGCGGCGTTCTCGGCGCCGCACTGCACCAGCAACGTACCGCTGCGGCGCGCCGCCACCAGGATGCGGCCATTGAGCAGGAAGCAGATGCCGCCAAACATGCGTTGCTCGGTGACGCGCGGATCCATTGAAACGTGGCTGCGGATGCGTGCGGTAAGCTCGTCGGTGGCGCTCATTTCCCTTTGGGACTCCCACTGCTTTTGCTTGATATTATGGGCGGGGGACAGAGGCCAGGCAAGTTGCCGGAGAAGCGCCGAAGGCTTGGTCTTGCTGTTCCAACGCCGTAATTCGCGGTTGGTTTTAATGGGGCCAGCATGCCGTTATCCTTGGAACTTCCCATCACGACCGAGCGTCTCATCCTGAGGCCGTTCACCCGCGGCGATGTCGAGGCCGTCTTTGCCTATCGCCAGCGCGAGGACGTGGCGCGCTATCTGCTCGACGAACCGATGACTCGCGAAACCTGCACGGAGGCGGTGAAGCTGCGCGTCAACCAGACCTCGTTTGTCCAGCAGGACGATCGCATTACCCTTGCGGTCGAGCGGCGTGCCGAAAACGACCTCATCGGCGAGATCACGATGATTTGGCGAAGTATTGCCGACCGGCAGGCAGAGGTAGGGTATATCCTTAACCCGGAGTTCCACCACCGTGGTTATGCGACCGAAGCGGTGCGTGCATTCATCGATAAAAGCTTTGCAGAACTGGACCTGCACCGCATTTTTGCTCGCTGCGATGCGCGAAATACCGGCTCTTACTTGCTGATGGAGCGTCTTGGAATGCGCCGCGAAGCGTATTTCCGCGAGTACAGATACTTCCGGGGTGCATGGGATGACCAATATGTGTATGCTGTACTTCGGCGTGAATGGCCGACGGGCTGATTGCAAATTCCGTCGTCGCCCGTCCGGGGGAACGAAGAGCGGCAAAGGGTAGTTATCGGTAGACCCGGTGTATGCGAGGAGCGGCGCTATGACTATTCCGATGTTACCAATCGAATCCGATCGACTTGCTTTGAGGCTGCTTGAGCGGTCGGACATCGAGGCGTTGATGGCCTACCACGCCCTGCCGGAGGTACAGCGCTATCTCGATTGGAAGGTGAGGGACAAGACCGAGGTGCGCGCCGCGCTGGAAGCCATGCGGACCCGGCGGGGATTGACACGGCCGGGAGATATCCTGACGCTCGGCGTCGAGCGCAAGAGCGACAAGGTGCTGATCGGGCAGGTCTCGTTGCGCTGGCATGATGCCACGGCGGCGCAAGCCGAGGTTCGCTTCGTATTCAATCCCGATTACAGCCGCCAGGGTTACGGCAAGGAAGCCGTCCGGCGCGTGCTGAGCTTCGCCTTCGATGAATTCGGGTTCCATCGCATTTTTGCCCGCTGCGACGCGCGTAACCAGGCTTCGGCGCGGCTGCTCAAGGGCATCGGCATGCGCCTTGAGGCCCATTATCGCGAGCACGCCCTGTTCAAGGGCGAGTGGGACGAGGAGCTGCATTTCGCCGTGCTTGATCGCGAATGGCTGCGCAGTTCCAAGGTCCAGGAGTTTGCGGCGCACCGCGTCGCTTGATTTCCTGCCCGGCGATGGCCTAAGTGCCCTGCCAAGAAAGGGCAGGGCATGGCCGGCACCGACAAATCCAAGATATTTTTGTATCGCCCGAGCCCGGCCGTCATCTTGTGCGAGCCGCAGCTTGGCGAAAACATTGGCACGACGGCGCGCGCCATGGCCAATTTCGGGCTCTGGGACCTGCGGCTGGTCAATCCGCGCGACGGCTGGCCGAACGAAAAGGCGATCGCCGCCGCCTCCCGCGCCGACCACGTGATCGAAAAGGTCCGGGTGTTCGATACGGTCGAGGAAGCGATCGCCGACCTGTCGCTGGTGTTGGCGACGACGGCGCGCCGCCGCGATCTGCAGAAGGAAGTGGTCGGGCCCGATATCGCCGCGCAGCGTCTTGCCGCCCATATCGGGGCTGGCGGGGGCGCGGGGCTGCTGTTCGGCCGCGAGCGCTGGGGCCTCTACAACGAGGAAGTGGCGCTTGCCGATGCAGTGGTGACGCTGCCGGTCGAGGCGGCGTTCGCCTCACTCAACATCGCCCAAGCGGTGCTGGTGCTCGCCTATGAATGGCGCCGGCAGACCGAGGGTGAACTGCCGTTCGGCAGCGGCCTCGCCGAGGTGGCGAGCAAGGACGAATTGCTGCGGTTGTTCGAACACGTCGAGGAGGCGCTTGACCGGGCGGGTTTCTTCACCGTCGAGGACAAGCGGCCGACGGTGATCAACAATTTGCGCACCATGCTGACGCGCGGCCAATTCTCCTCGCAGGAGATCCGCACCCTCCACGGCATCATCGCCGCCATCGACCGCCGCCACGAACGGCCAAACCCCAACCGGCAGAAGAAGAAGGGCGAGGCGGAGGAGTAATTCCGGGCTCGTCCGGTCCGGTGCCGAGAGCCACCTTCACCCAGCTTGTAGCCCACCCCTCATCCGGCGCTTCGCGCCACCTTCTCCCGCAAGGGGAGAAGGAAGAAAGGGGCGGCGCCGTGCCACATCTTCCCGCCAGGGGAGAAGGACGAACGTTTGGGGTACTGCCGTGCCACATCTCCCCTCTCCTCTCGCGGGAGAGGGTGCCCGGCAGGCGGGTGAGGGGTGGGCCGCAAGCTCAGTCGGACAAGTTGGCTCCCCCACCCAAAGCAATTTCCTGCCAGCCAATAAGAAGTCCGCCTTTGACGGCGATAGGCGGGGCATGGCAACGCTATTCGATCATGAACATGCAATCACCGCCACTCGAGCCGTCTCGCCGTGCCTTCAGCTACAAGGGCTTCCGTTTCTTCTGGCTGGCGACGCTGTTGACCAATTTCGGCGTGCAGATCATGGCGGTATCGCTAGGGTGGCAGATCTATGATGCGACGCACCAGCCAATATTGTTGGGGCTGGTCGGCCTGTCGCTATTCCTGCCCGGACTGATTTTGGTATTGCTGACGGGGCTCGTCGCCGACCGCTTCAACCGCCGCTTGATCATGACCTGTTGCCTCGGCGTCGAATTCTTGGGCGCGGTCTTTCTGCTGTTTTATGCCCACGAGCAGGTCAAGGAAGTCCGCCCGATTTTCGCCCTGCTGGTGATCCTCGGGACGGCCCGGGCCTTTTTGGCGCCGGCTTCGAGTTCGCTTGCGCCAAATCTCGTGCCTACTGCCGCGCTATCGAACGCCATCACCCTGAATGCCTCGGCCTGGCAGTTCGCGGGGATCCTCGGGCCGGTGGCGGGCGGGTTGCTGTATGGGCTCGGCCCATCGGTGGCGTTCGGCGTAGCGGCGGTGCTGTCGCTCATCGCCGCGGTTTCGGCGCTGATGATTCCCAAGCCCGTGCGCCGCGAGGCGCATCAGGCGAGCAGCCTCGATACGCTAACCGCCGGCTTTCGCTACATCCTCGGCGAAAAGGTGGTGCTCGGGGCCATTTCGCTCGATCTGTTCGCCGTGCTGCTCGGCGGGGCGATGGCGTTGCTGCCGGTCTACGCCCGCGACATCCTGCATGCCGGTCCGCTCGCTCTCGGCCTGCTGCGCGGCGCGCCGGGAATCGGGGCCATCGTCACCGCGGTCGCCGTGGCGCGGTTTCCGGTGCGCGATCACGCCGGCAAGATCCTTTTCGGCTTCGTCGCTGGGTTCGGTCTGTTCACCGCCATTTTCGGGCTTTCGACCTCGGTCTGGGTGGCGATTCCGGCACTGGCTCTCGCTGGCGCGTGCGATATGGTGAGCGTTACTATCCGCGAAACGATCATGCAGCTCTGGACACCGGATGCCGTGCGTGGCCGGGTGAGCGCGGTCAACAGCGTCTTCATCGGCGCATCGAACGAACTCGGCGAGTTCCGCGCCGGTATGGCCGCGGCCTGGCTGGGGGCGGTGCCGGCAGTGGTGCTGGGCGGACTGGGCACCCTCGCCGTGGCGGTGATCTGGAGCTGGGCGTTTCCGGGCCTCCGGAAGCAACGTGCGCTCGACCGGAGGATGGTGGCCGAGCCAGTTGCGGCCGCAGCAAAATAGGGCAAGAGGCTTGGTGGTGTCTGTGTTCGGATTTCCCCGCCTATCCGTTTTAAGCGTCTTGAGGTCATGGGCGAAGAGCCTGAAGCGCGATGTTGTTGCGCTCTGGATAGCAGCTCGCGACCCTCGGGTCCCGTGGTATGCCAAATGGACGGCCGGGGCTGTGGCAGCCTACGCCCTCAGTCCGATTGACCTCATCCCCGACTTCATCCCGGTCCTTGGTTACCTGGACGACGTGATCATCGTACCGCTTGGGATCGCTCTGGTTATTCGCATGATACCGCATGAGCTAATGGTCGAGTTTCGGGAGCAGGCGCTCGCCCGAAAATCCCGTCCATCGGGCTATGCGGGGCTTGCAGTGATCGTCGCGATCTGGATCTGCGTGGCCGCGGGGCTGGCGCTGTTGTTTTGGCGCAGGATTTCAAACTGAGGCCGTACGCGGGGCCCACGTCTCCTTGACTTCGTGTCGCCTCGCCTATATCACCCGCCCAACCTGATGGCCCCTTCTGGGGCCTCGGGCGCACCCGGGATCTCTTATCATTCGAGGTCTGTCGGCCCTGTCGGGAAACCGCGGGGCAGAGGAGGGCGCAAGCCTTTTCAACCGTTCCTGAAAGGACTGGCGATGACGAAGCGCCATGAAGTCAAATACAAGATCGACCGCCGCCTTGGCGAAAACCTCTGGGGCCGTCCGAAGAGCCCGCTGAATGACCGTGCCTATGGCCCCGGCCAGCACGGCCAGCGCCGCAAGGGCAAGACCTCGGATTACGGCCTGCAGCTCCGCGCCAAGCAGAAGCTCAAGGGCTATTACGGCTCGATCACCGAGAAGGCGTTCAAGCGCCTCTACACCGAAGCCGCCCGCATCAAGGGTGACACCGGCGAGCGCCTGGTCGGCCTGCTCGAGAGCCGCCTGGACGCGATCGTTTACCGCGCGAAGTTCGTGCCGACCGTGTTCGCCGCCCGCCAGTTCGTGAGCCACGGCCACGTCAAGGTCAACGGCAAGCGCGTGAACATTCCGTCCTACACGGTCAAGCCGGGCGACAAGGTCGAACTCCGTGACCGCTCCAAGCAGCTCGGCGTCGTGCTCGAGGCCGTGCAGCTCGCCGAGCGCGATGTGCCGGAATATGTCGAGGTCGACCACACCAAGATGATCGCCACCTATGTGCGCGTCCCGGCCCTGGCCGACGTGCCGTACCCGGTCCAGATGGAACCGAACCTTGTGGTGGAATTCTACTCGCGCTAACCAGCCATTCGGCTGGACCGAATTGGAAGAGGCCGCCCTTCGGGGCGGCCTTTTTCGTTACGGCCCTCCGATCGCGTCGATGAGCGCGTCTGCGAATACCGCATCGAGCGGGGTGCCGGTTATCAACAGCCGGTACCACATGGCGCCGAACAGGGCGTCCACCACCACCTCGTCGGCGCCGCCGGCCGGCAAATTGCCGGCGGCCCGCGCTCGGGCGACACACTCGGCGAGCGCCGCGCGGCGCCGGTCGATGAAGCGTGTTCGGAAGGTGCGGGCGAAGGCGTCGTCCACCTGCGCTTCCGAGGCGAGCGCCTTCAGGAGCGCAACAGTGGTTGGATCAGCCGCGGCGAAGGTCGCCTTCATGAAGGTGCGTAGATCCTCAATGGGATCGCCAGTGCTGGTGATTGCGATCTGCCGCTCGGCCTGTTTCGCGAGCGCTTCGAGCACCACCTCGGCCTTGCCGGCCCACCAGCGGTAGATCGTCTGCTTGCCCGTTCCGGCGCGCGCAGCAAGGTCTTCCATGGAGAAGCCACGATAGCCTCGCTCTCCAACAAGATCGATCGCGGCCTGTAGGAGGGCCGCGCGCGCCGCCTCGTCGCGCGGCCGGCCGCGGCCCCGTTTCGGCGTCAAGTCGCGCTCACCCATTTACAAGACTCCTTGTCTCGTATTAAAACCTGAATTCAGAGACGTATCGTCTCGAATATGACGCATGACAAGCTGCAGAGACAGGATTTTTTAGATGATGTTGGAAAAGAGCTGCGCGGTGGTGATCGGCGGCACGTCGGGGATCGGCCTTGCGACGGCAAGGGCCTTTGCGGCCGCGGGCGCGGATGCGGTGGTGGTCGGGCGCTCGGCCGAACGGGCCAACGCTGCGATCGAGGGCATTTCCGGGCGGATCCGGGCCGAGATTGCCGATGCCGGCGAAACCGCGGCATTGGCCGCGGTGTTTGAGCGGCTGGGGCAGGTCGACCATCTCGTGCTGGCGGCATCAGGCGGCTCCGGCATGGGGCCGGTGGCGGAACTTGCAACAGAGAGCCTGCGCGACGGTTTTGAACACAAATTCTGGGTCCACTGGAACGCGCTCAAGGCAGCGCTGCCAAGCCTTGCGCCGTCGGCTTCGATCACCTTCGTTACGGCGGCTTCCTCGCGCATGGCGAATCCCGGCACGGCGGGGCTCGCGGCCATCAACGGCGCCATCGACGCCATGATCCGCCCGCTGGCGCGCGAACTGGCGCCCAGGCGGGTGAACGCGGTGTCGCCGGGCGTGATCGATACGCCCTGGTGGGACGGCATGGCGGAGCCACAAAAGGCGGCGGTATTCGAGGCGCTGGCGGCGAGGACGGCCGTGGGGCGCGTCGGCTGCCCAGAGGAGGTGGCTGATGCCATTCTCTCCCTCGCCGGCAACGGCTACATCACCGGCGTCATCCTCGATGTAAATGGCGGGCTCTCGCTGTGAGGGCGAGGCCTGGGGGAAGGCAAAAGGGGCGGCCAGCGGTCGCCCCTTCTCCGTCAGATCGTCGCCGCGTCGGCGACCGATTCCTTCACCGGCGGTTCGTCCCGGGGAATGAAGCTCTCGAAACGCTGCAGGCGCAGATAGATCGATTGCAGCTCAACGATGGTCGTCCAGCTCTGGGCGAAGAACTGGAACGAGCTTGCCACCTGCCCGAAGGCGTTCTGCACCTGCTGGTAGATGCCCAGGGTCAGCGTGCCGGCAAGGATCGAGGGCGACAGCGTCAGCAGCGGCACATAGCCGGCCATCTGCAGGTAGGCGTACCTGGCGAGGTTGAAGTAGGTGTAGTGGAAATAGAGCCGGAAATAGTTCTTCTGCACATTGGCGAACAGCATCCGGAAAGTCGGCGGATCGGGCCGCTCGGCCTGGTCCTCGCCGTAGACAAGTTCCTTGCGCAGCGCCGCCTCGACCCTCTGGTTCTCGAAGTTCAGGCCCGGCAGCCTGATGCCGACGAAATAGAGCAGGGCCGTGCCGAACGCTGAGACGACAAGCGCCACCCAGACGAGGCTGCCCGGCACGCTGCCGATGATCGGCACCTGCGTCACGCTTTGGGAGAGGTTCCAGAGAATTGGCAGGAAAACCAGCAGCGTCATGACGGAGTTGATGAAGCTGGTGCCAAGATCCTCCACGATCGTGGCAAAGCGCATAGTGTCTTCCTGCACGCGCTGCGCGGCGCCTTCGATCGTCCGGAGCGCCGGCCAGTACCGCATGTAGTAGGAGGTCATCCCCTTGCGCCAGCGGAACACGTAGTGCGAGGTGTAGAAGGAAAGCAGCACCAGGAAGATAATGTTTGGCAGCAGCACGGCCATCAGCGTGATGACGTAGGGCCAATACTCTCCGGGCGAAACCGAGCCCGGCTTGGATAGCGCCCGCTGCACCACATCGAAAAAGCCGCCCTGCCAATCATTGAGGAACGCCTGCAGCTGAACCTGCGCGTAGGTGGCGAGCAGCAGCACGGCGCTGCCGACGACCGACCACCAATACCATTCGTTCCGCCGGTAAAAGTACCAGAAGATGCAGAAAATCACCGTGCACAGCAGCACGTACCAGTATTCCCAGATCCGGGCGCCGTTGAGGAAATTGGTGTCGCGAACGACGCAGTTGGCCGGCCGCGCCTGGGCGGCCGGTGCCGGCGCCGCGGCGGATGGGGCGTTCGGCGTGGCTCGCTGCGGCGCTGCGCTTCCGCCCGCCTGGTCTGCCGGCGGCGACGGCGCGGCGCTCGGCGCACAGATCGCCGGGGTGAGGAAGCGATCGATACTGATCACCTGACGGAGGGGATCGCCGGCAAACTGGAACACCAGCACCGTGAACAGTATCCAGATCGCTGCGGAACTGAAGAAGATCTTGGGGACGGGAAAGAAGGATCGGAACACTTGGTTCTCCGGATGGGGACGCGGCCATTTAACGAAAATGCGAGGGTTTAGCCAATCGCGCCAACTTAACGAATGCGGCATCTGGCCTAGCGAGGGGGCAGAGTTAAGGCACCCGAGCTTTGAGCGTGGCGAGTTGCTGACTAGGGACGGATTGGGCGGGGGCCACTCCCTCCCCAAGGGGAGGGGGTGGCCCCCAGAGTACCTTTGATTGAAGGGCTATACCCCCAGGGGTTTTGTTCGAAGTCCGATCGCGCTATCAGCAGCGTTGGAGACCTTACATGAACGACATGATCCCGCCCGAGATTGCCGAGGCCGAAGACGGTGCCGGCACGCACCCGATGTTTCGCGATGCGCCGGAGAGCGTCGAGTTCAACAAGCTCAGGAAGCGTCTCGTCCGGCTGACCCGGGAGGCGCTGGATACGTTCGCGATGATAAAGCCCGGCACGCGCTGGCTGGTGGCCTTGTCCGGGGGCAAGGATTCCTATGGGCTCCTCGCGATCCTGCTCGATCTCAAATGGCGCGGCCTGCTGCCTGTCGAGCTCCTCGCCTGCAATCTCGACCAAGGGCAGCCGAACTTTCCCAAGCACATCTTGCCAGAATACCTTGCCAAGCTCGGCGTGCCGCACCGGATCGAGTACCAGGACACCTATTCGATCGTCACCGACAAGCTGCCGCAGGGGGCGACCTATTGCTCGCTCTGCTCCCGGCTCCGGCGCGGCCATCTCTACCGCATCGCGCGGGAGGAGGGGTGCTCGGCGCTGGTGCTCGGCCATCATCGCGAGGACAGCCTCGAAACATTCTTCATGAACCTCTTCCATGGCGGCAAGCTCGCGGCCATGCCGGGCAAGCTGCTCAACGACGAGGGCGACGTCGAGGTGCTGCGCCCGCTGATCTATTGCGCCGAGCCGGATCTGGCCCGCTTTGCCGAGCACATGCGCTTTCCGATCATCCCATGCGATCTTTGCGGCTCGCAGGATGGCCTGCAGCGCAATGTGATGAAGGCGATGCTGGAAAATCTGGAAAAGCAGATGCCGGGCCGCAAGGATGTTATGATCCGCGCCCTCGGCAATGTGCGGCCCAGCCATTTGCTCGACCCAAAACTCTTCGATTTTTCGGCGCTGTCGCCCAACGCGCAGTAGCGGATCCTGCTGGGTGCGCCCACCCTGTTCGCGCTATATAGTAGAGCGGACAGGGTGAGGGGGGGCCATGGACGCGAACAATTATTGGGCGATCACCGAAGGGGATATCGAGATCCAGAATCCGGTAACCGACCGGAAGCTCAGACTGCTCGATGACTATTGCGATGTCGGCGACGGCCTCAGGGTGCTGGATATCGGCTGCGGCAAGGCGTGGCTGATGCGCTATTGGGCCGACAAGTACACCATCATCGGCACCGGCCTCGACATCAATCCCCGCTTCGTCAATTTTGCGCGCGCGCGGCGAGCGGCATTGGGCGCGCTCAGCTTTATCGACGGGCCGGCGCTCGATTTCGAGCCTACGCCAGAGGGGTATGACATCGTGATGTGCCTGGGGGCGAGTAGCGCGCTGGGCGGGCTGGTCGAGGCGATAGACTGGATGGTGGCGGCGACCCGGCCGGGGGGCAAGATCGTTCTGGGTGAAATGACGCTCAAGCACCGGCCGCTGTCGGACCAGGGAGAGATCCTGCCGCACGAGGCGATCGATACGATCGGCATCATCGAGCGGCACGGTGCCCAGGTCTCGGCCCTCATCAGCGCTTCGGATGCCGATTTCGAGCGCTATGCCAGCCATCACCGGCACGCAACTTTGACCTGGGCCGGTGAAAATCCCGCCCATCCCGACAATGCCGATGTGCTGGCCCGAAGCCGCGCCGATTGGCAGCATTACCTGAAGTGGATCCGGCCCTATTTCGGCTGGACGGTGTTCGTGGGCCGGAAGCCGGCCGAACAGGCCGCGCGGGGTGCAGCGGGCGGATGACCGCAAGGCGCTGAACGGTCGCGGCTGCAAACCGGGTCGCCCTGTTCTAGGCGGTGGCGGCCTCCGGCAGCAGGCCGGCCGCGCGGGCCCTGAGCGTGGCGAGGGCGATCACCCAGTCGAGCACCGGCGTCGGCACTTTGGCCATGCGCGCCAGTTCGAGCGGCGTGCGGTAGATCGCCTCGATCTCCATGGGCCTTCCGCGTTCGAGATCCTGCAGGATGCTGTTCTTGTGGGCGAGGTTGCGCATGGAGGCAATTCGGCCTTCGGTATCGCGCGACGGACGGCAACCGAGCGCTTCGGCAATGGCTGCCGCCTCAGCGAGGATGCTGCGCATCAACCCTTCGCAGGCCGGATCCGAGGCGAACGCATTCACGGGCGATTGCGACAGGATGCCGAGTGGACCCGAGGCGATGTTGCCCATCAGCTTGCTCCAGATCTCGTCTCGGACGGTTTCGGTAACGACCGTCGGCAAGCCGCCCCGGGACAGCACCGCGGCAATCGCCTCCGCCCGTTCCGAACGGCGTCCGTCGGGCTCGCCGAACACCAGGCGGTTCTTCGCGCTGGCCACTTCGACGACGCCAGGTTCGGTTACCTCACAGGCCGAATAGACGATGCCACCGATCGCCCGTTCCGGCCCCACGGCGCGCCAGACCGCGTCGCCGGCGTCGATGGCCGGCAGACGGCGCCCGTCCTGCTCGCCGCCATGCTTGTAGAAATACCACCAGGGAATGCCGTTCATGGCGAACACCACTGGGGTGTCGGGCCCGAGCAGCGGCCCGATGGTCGCCGCCAGGGAGGGCAGGGCCGGCGCCTTGAGCGTGACGATCACGGCGTCCTGGACGCCGAGTGCCGCCGGATCGTCGCTGGCCGCTACGGCCGCCACCGTCTCTTCGCCCCCAACCCGCATCCGTATGCCGCCGGCCTTGATGGCCGCGAGCTGCGCGCCACGGGCGATGACGGAAGTCTGGGCACCGCCTTCATGGAGCCGCACGGCAACGTGGCTGCCGATCGCTCCGGCCCCGAACACACATACTTTCACGAGTCGATTCCCGTCCTGATCACGCTACGCAGTGGCGCCGGATTAGCCATGCCGGGACCGGCGCGTCAACGCGACGAAGCCGGTGTTGATGCGTACTGGTGCGAGGAGCGGTTCTTGACGGCCTCCATCACCAGCGTCCGGAGCTCACATTTCCACCCTTGCCCCACGGCCATGCCCGGCGTGACGGTGTTTGGGGCAAGATCGGCGCTCGACCACAGCCTGTTGGAAACCTCAGTCCGAAAAAACGTGGACGGGCGTGTCCTTGTACTGCTCGCCGACACCGAACAGCTTGCCTTTTTCGGCGATGAGAATGCCGATCAGGGTGAGCCCGCCGAAGACGAAATAGCCCAGCGAAACCGGCGTCACGGTTCCGTCGAAACTCTGGCCGGTGAAGCTGCCGAGCAATGCCCCGCCGACGGTCTGCATGAAGCCGAAGACCGAGGAAGCGGTTCCTGCGACCTCGCCTAGCGGCTCCATCGACAACGCATTGATGTTGTTGGGGGCCAGGCCATAAAGGAAGAGGATCGCAGTAAGGAGGCAGAAGAAGACTGGAAACGGCGGCAGCCCGAAGTGGCTCCAGACCACCATCGTTCCCGAAAAGCCGATGATCAGCAGCACTGCGGTGTGCGAGATTCGCCGCATGCCGAGGCCCTTCACCATCTTGGCGTTGAGGAAGTTCGAGCCCATCATGACGCTGGCCATGACCGCGAAGACGAGCGGGAAATAGGGGCCGAGATGGTAGATATCCACGTAGATCTGCTGCGCGCTCGATATGTAACCGAACATGCCGCCGAACAGCAGCGCCCCGCACAGGCCGTAGAAGAACGCCGCCCGGTTGGTCAGCACCAGAGTGAAACCCTTGGTGACGGAAGCGAGGGAAAGCGGCCGCTGATGTTCCTTCTTCAGCGTCTCGGGCATCCGAAAAAATGCCCAAACCCCGATCACCGTTGCAAGTCCGCTCATGAACAGGAAAATGTCCTGCCAGGAGCCTATGAGCAGGATCATCTGCCCGATGCCCGGCGCGACTACGGGCAGGGCCATGAACACCATGAACGCCAGCGACATGACCTGTGCCATGTCACGGCCTGAAAACCTGTCCCGCACCGCCGACATGGCCACCACACGGGTGGCGGCGGCGCCCACTCCCTGGAGCACCCGAAGGGCGAGCAGCATGTAAAAGCTCTGGGTTGGAACCACCAGAAACGCGGCGATCACATAGATGACGACGCCAACCAGCAGCGGCAAGCGGCGGCCGAAGCGATCCGAGATCGGACCGAAGCCGAGCTGGGCGACGCCGAAGCCGATCATGTAGGCGGCGATAACGAGCTGGCGCTCGTTTTCACTGGCGACGCCGAGCGATGCCCCGATGTTCGGCAAGGCCGGGAGCATCACGTCGATCGCCAGGGAGTTGAGGGCCATCAGGGCCGCAATAAGTGCAATGAACTCGGGGCGGGAAATGACCCGCTCCGCCAACGTCGATTCCGCCATGGGAGTATTCCGAGAAGAGTCGCCGTAGGATGACGGGCACTCGTGGTATCTATTGAACCCGTGGCCGTTGTTTGGCAAGTCGCCAAGCGGGACGAAAACAAGCAAAAGCCGCGCAACTGGCTGCGCGGCTTGCAAAGTTTTTAAGACGGTTGACGTTCCCTAAATGGGAGCCGCACGGGTCGCCCCCGTGGCCTTTCGGTTGCCAAAGGCGGGCAGGCGCCGACTCAGGCGACCGGCTGCTTGGTGGCGATGCCGTGCTGGGCGAGGTGGGTCTGCAGTTCGCCCGACTGGAACATCTCGCGCACGATATCGGCGCCGCCGATGAACTCACCCTTCACGTAGAGCTGCGGAATGGTCGGCCAATTGGTGTAGGCCTTGATGCCCTCGCGCAGCTCCTGGTCGGCAAGGACATTGGCGCTTTTGTACTCGACGCCCAGATAGCCCAGGATCTGGATCACCTGGTTGGAAAAGCCGCATTGCGGAAAATCCGGCGTGCCCTTCATAAACAGGAACACGTCGTTGGTCTTAACCGCGTTGTCGATGAATTCGTTGATGTCAGCCATTGCTGAAGCCTCTTCTCGTCCGGGGGCAAGGCCCGGTGCTGCCGTTATCTAGTAAATAGGGTATCGCCGGGCATGTGTCGAGATCATCGGCGGATGACGATGGAGAGATACCCCTCATCCGGCGCTTCGCGCCACCTTCTCCCACAAGGGGAGAAGGAAGAAGGGACACCGGCGAGCCACGCACCTCCCTCTGCCCTTGTGGGAGA
>DATJHO010000164.1:0-19558 GCA_035493835.1 Devosiaceae bacterium | reverse complement strand
CCGCACCAGCAGGGCCTCTGCCCTGAACCAAAACTCCTGATCGCGGCCGTCGGGGCGTCCGTCATCTTCCCAAAGCCGGTAGGCGAGTTCGCGCACACTGTCGTCCTGGTTTATTCCGTCCATTTGCTCGCTCCTCCAAATCGGAAGCAATAGGAACGGCGGGGGAGAACAGTGGTTGCGCCGTTCGGACCATTCGCCCGAATGGATAAGCAACCCGGAGCCGGATGGCGCGTTCGGCCGCTGCGCGACCAACAATACGGGGATTTGGAAATGGCCACGATGCAGGTCGTGCCGGCCCTGGGAGGGCTCCCGGCAATCGACGAGGAGAGCGGAAGCGTCAACGTCATTGTCGAGACGCCCAAGGGTTCCCGCGGCAAATTCAAGTATGACGACAAGACCGGCGGTTTCCTGCTGCACAAGATCCTGCCGGTCGGCTTTGCCTTCCCGCTCGATTTCGGCTTCGTTCCCTCGACCATGGCGGCGGACGGCGATCCGATCGACGTGCTGTTGCTGCTCGACGTGCCGGTGACGACCGGCATCATCGTAAAAACCAAGCTGATCGGCGCCATCGAGGCCGAGCAGAAGGAGCCCGAGGGCAAGTTCGTGCGCAACGATCGCCTGTTGGGCGTGGCCGTCGAGGTGATCGAGCCGCCCGGGCTCGAGGACATCGCCGCCCTCCCCGATCGCATGCTCGAACAGCTCGAACAGTTTTTCGTCGGCTATGACCGCCTGCAGGGCAAGGAATTCCGACCGCTCCGCCGCACCGGCCCAGAAGCGGCAATGGCGCTGCTGCGCGAGAGCATAGCCGCTCAGTATGCAGGCTAGCCCGGCCTAGGTCGCCATGATTGGAGCGCCGGCTTTGCCGATGGTGCGGCGGATGACGTCGGCCACTGTTTCACCGGCATTGTCCCAGCTGCTTGCCGCCTGGCTTTGGGCTGCCGCGCTCGACAGCGCCCCAAAGTCAGCCGCCGAAACGATTTCCTCCAGCGCCCTGGCGAGGGCATGAGGCGTGGGTGCGGCGTAGCGGACATGCGGGCTGTCCAGCACCAAGCGGTTATGATGTGCCTCGTTGACCACGGGTATGCAGCCTGTCGCCAGCATCTCCAGCGGTACGAGCGATACATTGGTGAACGACAGGCTCAGCCCGGCAAAACAGCGGTTATAGATCCCGTTGAGGCGGTCGGGCGTGACGGTGCCGTGGTCGGTAGCCTTGAAGGGCAAGCGCCCGACCCGCTCGCCATAGAGATGGATTTCGATATCGGGCCGCCGGGCCTTCAAAATCTGCAGCGCCAGCAGGCCAATCTCGAAGCCGCGGCGCGGCGTGCTGGGGCGGGCGTAGTAGACGATCCCCGTCCGCGCTTCGCCTCGATTGCGATAGCGTTGCGTGTCGCAGCCAAAATCGAAGTGGTCGGCGGCCATGGAATAGTCCTTGGTCAGCCTTTCAGCCAGCCAGCGGCCGGCCGTGATCGCGTGGAGGCCCATGCGATAGGTATTTTCCGCCAGAATGCGTTCAGCCCCGACCGGATAGAAATCGGGTTCGAGGTCCTGGACAAAATAGAAGCGCTTGCCGGACGAGCGCGCATTGAACACCGGATAGGCGCTTGGCCAGCTGGTTGCGATGACGGCATGCGCATCGTCCATCGCGCCATCCAGCCGGGCCACCGGTCCGCCAAAGCCGTAATAGTTCCTGATTACCGAAACATAGTAGTCGGGATCGGTGAGGCTTGGATGGTACAAATAGACGCGGTTGCGAAAGCCGTTGGCCTCGAGGTGACGCAGCACCCGGAACATGGTCGTGTGTCCCCCGGAGCCAGGCCCAGGGCCGGTCATGACCCAGTTCACCAGGATCGGCTTGCCCGCCTCGCATTTCGGAATAAGCGGCACGAATGGTGCATCGAGGTCGGCGGCCAGAACATCCTCCGGACGGACCGCCCAGCGCCGCTGCGAGGGGCGGATGGCATCCGCCAGTTTGAGGCGCAGGCGGGAGCTGACGCCCGCCATTCCTTCCTCGCGTGCCAGCCACGCCAATTGGCGCCAACGCCGGCTCAGCGGCGCCTGAAACCGATTGAGCAGGTTTTTCGCCTCGCTTGGTGAGGCGATGGGCGTGCCAGGCGGGGTCGAAATGATCGAGCCCTCACGCATTGGAGGTCTGGCTGGCTTGAAAGGGCCGCCACCGCCGCACGGCGGCGCTCATGCCGGCGCGGTGGACGGGGGAGCCCCTGAAACTCCGGAGCGCCTCGCCGCTCAGCACGGCCAGCCGGAAGGCCGCTGCGCTGAACGGGTCATGATGACGGGCAAAATAGCGGATACGATTGGCGGTGAGGAGCGCGTAGAGCTTGGGGTTGCTCTGGTAGTCACCGCCGATATGGATGATCTCCGAGCGCGCGACATAGGCGATCGCGAGGCCGGCGTCGCGGATGCGGCGCTGATAGTCGACCTCCTCGCTATAAAGAAAGAAGGACTCGTCCCAGTCCCCGACGATGGATCTGGCCCGCGCCGAAACCGCGAGTGCCGCCCCGCTGGCCCAATCGACCAGGCCATCCGACCGGTAACGACGGGGATCGAGCACGGTTTCGCCCACGCCAAAACGCCTGCCGAACGTTTCGCCCAGCAGTGCGTCCGACCAGGCGGTAACGATCGAGGGTTCGCGGCGAAGCGAGGCGACCTCGCTTTTGTCCTTGTTGAGAATCCGTGGCGCGGCCACGCCCACGCGCGGGTCTTTCAGCCGCTCGACCAGCAGTCGGACGGAGCCGGGCATAAGCAGGATGTCGGAGTTGAGCACCAGGATGTCAGCATCCCTGTCGACTGTGGCGGCCGCAGCATTGATGCCGGCGGCATAGCCGGCGTCCCGCCCGGTCCTGATCACCCTGGGCCGGGTTGGATGCGCCTCCGCGATCTCGGCCGAGCCATCTCTCGAGACATTGTCCGCGACCACGACATCGGCCTGCTCGATCCCGGCGAGCCCGGCCGGCATTGAATCCAGCATTGCGGGAAGGGTGGCGGCGCTGTCGTGGGTAACGATGAAAACCGCAAGCTTGGACATGGCCACGCTAGCTCCGATTCCAGGAATTGACCATTTGGGAGGAGCGGTTATCCGCCAGCAGCGCGAGCATCCTGCCGGCCCGGTAGAGCCGAATCCGCGTCAGCACGCCCAGCGCTCGCAACCGCTCGAGGAGGCTGTAGCCCCGCGGGTTGACCATGAGCCTTGCCGCTTCGATGGCGGGCGATCCCGCGACGGCGAGGCTCAGCGCCATCCATTTCAGTGCGCCTCCCCAGCCGGGGCTGATTTCCTTGAAGTCATGCGCGATGTGCCGATCCCAGCGCCGGACGAGCTCCCCGAATTTTCGGCAGGCCGGGGTCAGCACGGCGACCTCGGGCACAAAGGCGAGCTGCATGCCCATGGCGGTTGCGCGTTGCCCCCAGGCGCGATCCTCCATGGTGGCGATGCCGCCGAACGGGCCGACCGTTTCGAACGCGGTTTTCCGGACCGCCATGTTCCCGGTGGCAGCGTAATGGTCGCGCTCCACATAGAGCTTTACGCGATAGCTGTAGAGCCCCTCATATAGCTCGAGCGCGGTGGGTCGCTCCGGCACCTGCCGAACGATTCCGACATGGCCGGCGAGCACGTCGACCTCCGGATGTGCCCCAAGATAATCGGCGATGCCACGGATCCAGCCAGGTTGCGCCAGGCAATCCGCATCGATGAAGGCCACGACCGGCGCCTGCGCTTCGGCGGCGCCGCGGCTGCGTGCCGGCCCTGGACCGGGGGTTCTCTCAACCACCAGCCGCACCCGCTCGAACCGGGCGCAGACGGCAATAGGCGGCTCACGCGAACCGTTGTCGACCACGATCACCTCGAAATCGATGCCGTCGCCGCGCTGCGCGGCAAGCGCGCCGAGGCAACGGGCGAGATCATCGGGCTCGTTCAGATGCGGCACGACCACGCTGATTTGCGGCATTGCGGAAATCGGCCCCCTCCAAGTCGGGATTTTCCCAACAAATGATCGGCTGGGAGGGACGGCGCAGCAATTAAATACTTCGGCCTACCGATCTATCCAACTCTTTACGAAGGTAAATAGAACTGGGAGAAATTCGTACAATAACAAAGCTAATATACAGAAATGCCGGCCTTGGCTACGGTGCCGACATCGTTAATGGAACGTCGCGGCTATACATAAATACTAAATAAAGTTCGTGACGAACCAAATTCCACTGAAATATTTGCAGTATGGAGGTGATATTGTTCGCTGCAAGTAACCTCCCAAGCCCCGCTCTCGATGGACACGGGTCGTTTGCGTCCGGCAAAGCCGCCGCGAGGACGATCGCCTTCGCGCTCCGCACGCAGGACGATGGTGAGCAGGTGGATCGTTTGTGCGATCTCGCTCTGCGCGGCCTACAGCAGATGTATTTAGGGGCGGGCCGCTTTGTGCAGACCATGCGCGGCATCGAGACCGAGGGCGGGAGGGTTCTCCGGGCCGAAGGCACCAACCTCAGATATGCGGCAATCGTCGCCCTCGGCCTGTCGCGTGTCGCCGAGAATGAGCAGCGCCTTGTGCTCGGTGGGCAGACCGCCGCGGACCTTGCCTTGCTCGTGGCCGATCAGGCGACCGAGACCGCTGACATGGGCGCCGTCGCACTGGCCGCCTGGGCCGCGGCGGAAGCGGGCCGCATTCACACCCCAATTCTTTTCGATTTGCTGGAAGACGCTCTAATATCGGAACGCCGCCCGGTCGCAACCGTAGTTTGTTCCTGGGCCCTGACGGCGGCGTTGGCCGCTCACCGGCGCTCCGACGCGGAATTTGTGGCCAACATCGCTGCGGATCGGCTGCGGGACGGCCAGGCAAAGAGCGGCCTTTTCCCGCATGCTTTGCCGGCCGCATCCCTCGGTCCGCTGCGGGCCCATATCGGCTGCTTTGCCGATCAGGTCTATCCCATCCAGGCGCTCGCTCGCCTTGCCGTCGCCACCGGTGATGAGCGCGCCCTCACCGCCGCGAACGCCTGCGCGCAAAGGATCTGCGACCTGCAGGGCCCGGCCGGGCAATGGTGGTGGCACTACGACACCCGCAGCGGCGGGCTGGTGGAGGGTTATCCGGTCTATAGCGTGCATCAGCACGCCATGGCGCCGATGGCGCTGCTCGACCTCTGGGAGGCGAATGGCGAGAACCATTGGGGGCCGGTGATCGGCGGCCTAAGTTGGCTCGAGCAGCACCCCGAATCTTCCGAGCCGCTCATCTCCGAACCGCTCGGCGTCGTCTGGCGCAAGATCGGGCGGCGCGAGCCGGCCAAGGCGGCGCGCTCGATCTCGGCCGTCACCACCAGCCTGAGGCCGGGCCTGCATGTGCCGGGGCTCGACCGGGCCTTTCCGCCGGGACCCGTCGATTACGAGTGCCGTCCATACGAACTGGGCTGGCTGCTCTACGCCTGGCGTTCCGCCGGCGTCGTGCAGGCGCTCGGGCCGTCGGAAGCAGGAGGTCACAATGACTGACCTTGAGCTCGGATCGAGAAGAGGTGGCCCCCGGCAGCAATTGCTGTTCGGCCTGCACATCGACAATTTGCGCATGGACGAGGCGGTGGCGCGCTGCCGCGAGGCGCTGGTGAACCGCCGGCCCATCCTGCTCGGCGTGCTCAACGCGGCCAAGGTGGTCAATCTCACCCGCGACCGGACGCTGCGCGAGGCGTTGCTCGCCTGCGACCTGCTGCTGGCCGACGGGCAATCCGTCGTCTGGGCGAGCCGGTTGCTCGGGCGCCCCCTGCCCGAACGGATCGCCGGAATCGACCTTTTCGAGCAGCTACTCATGCTGGCCGATCGGGAACGGCATTCGGTCTACTTGCTGGGCGCCAAGCCGGAAGTACTGGCAAAGCTCGAGCGGCGGATCAATGAACGCTGGCCGGGCCTGACCATCGCCGGCCGCCACGATGGCTATTTCAACGATGATGAGGCCGCCCGCATTGCGGCCGATATCCGCCGCTCCGGCGCCGACATGCTGTTCCTCGGCATGGGCTCGCCGAAGAAGGAGATTTTCTTGGGCCGGTTCGGCGCCTCGCTCGGCGTCCCGGTGCTGCATGGGGTCGGCGGTTCGTTCGATGTGCTCGCCGGCATCACCAGGCGCGCCCCCCGGGCTTGGCAGAACCTGGGCCTCGAATGGGCCTATCGCCTGTTGCAAGAACCCCGCCGAATGTGGCGGCGCTATCTCGTCACCAACTGCGCCTTCATCGCCCTCACCCTGCGCGAGGCGCTTTCCCCGACGCCCGAGCTGCGGAGCGAGCTTTCCGTTTCCGGCTTCACCGACAACGGCCCGAATTCGAAGCGTAGCAAACAAGGCAGGCTTATATCATGACTGAACTATTCAACGGCAGACTGGCCGTTATCGGCATGGGTTACATCGGGTTGCCAACCGCCACGGTGCTGGCGACACGCGGCATCGAGGTTGTCGGCGTCGACATCAACCCGCGGATCGTTGAAGCGATCTCGCGCGGTGAAGTGCCATTCATCGAGCCCGATCTGGCCGTTGCCGTGAGCGGCGCCGTCGCCATGGGGCGGTTGACGATGTCCAAGGACGCGCCGCCGGCCGATGCTTACATTATCGCCGTGCCGACGCCCTTCAATCCGGACCACTCGGCCGATCTCTCCTACGTGCAGGCGGCGGCCGAGCATATCGCGCCGCAATTGCAGCCGGGCGCCATCGTCGTCCTCGAATCGACCAGCCCGCCGGGCACAACCGAAAAGGTCAGCCGCTGGATCGGCGCCCTCCGGCCCGACCTGAAGATGCCGCACGACACGGGGACCATCGCCGACATCTACGTGGCCCATTGCCCCGAGCGGGTGCTGCCGGGCCGGATCATGATCGAGATGATCACCAACAACCGCGTGGTCGGCGGCCTCACCAGCCGGTGCGCGGAAAAGGCGGCGACCATTTACCGCGTGTTCGCGCAGGGCGAGATCCTGCTCACCGATGCCGCCAGCGCCGAAATGGCCAAGCTGACGGAAAATGCCTATCGCGACGTCAACATCGCCTTCGCCAACGAGCTGTCGCTGATCGCCGAAGAGCTGCGCCTCGATGTCTGGGAGGTGATCCGGCTCGCCAACCAGCACCCGCGCGTAAATATCCTCTCACCCGGCCCGGGCGTCGGCGGGCACTGCATCCCGGTCGATCCGTGGTTCATCGTGGCCGCGGCGCCGGAGCAGGCGCGGCTGATCCGCACCGCCCGCGAGGTCAACGACCACAAGCCGCATCACGTGGCCGGCCAGGTGATTTCCAAGGCCCAGCGCTTCCGCTCACCGACGATCGCCTGCCTCGGCCTCACCTTCAAAGCCAATGTGGATGATATCCGAGAGAGCCCTGCCATGGAGGTCGTGGCGCTGATCGCGCAGGCCCTGCCCGAGGTCGAGATCCTGCTCGCGGACCCCTATGTGGCGAGCATCCCGCAAAAGCTCATCAGCAATGCCAATCTGAGGATGGTGCAGGCGGCCGACGCCGTGGACCGCGCTGATATCATCGTGCTCCTGGTCGAGCACGAGCCGTTCAAATCGCTGCGCCACACCCGGCACAACGGCAAGATCGTCTACGATACGCGGGGCGCCTGGGCCTGATCCTGCCAGTGCACCAGTTCCCGGCCGGGGAAGAAATCCACCGGCCGGTCCGTTAGCCGGAAGAAGTGTTCGATCGCCTGCACGCACCGGTCGGACGCGTGACCATCGCCATAGGGATTGATCGCATGCGCCATGGTTTCGTAGGCGCCCCGGTCGGTCAGCAAAGTGGTGACCTCCCGGACGATCAACTCCTCGTCGGTGCCGACCAGCCGCACCGTGCCGGCGACGACGGCCTCAGGACGCTCGGTGGTTTCGCGCATCACCAGGACCGGCTTGCCCAGGCTCGGCGCCTCTTCCTGTACTCCGCCGCTATCGGTGAGGATGATGGTCGAGGCGAGCATCGCCTTCACGAAATCGCCATACCCCAGCGGCTCGGTGATCAGCACGTTTTCGAGCCCGGTCAAATGGGGCAGCAGCACCTCCCGCACCGCCGGATTGAGGTGGGCCGGAAGGAGCAGCATCACATCGGGGAAGTTCCTTGCGATGCGGGCCATCGCTTGCGCCGCCCGAGCCATGGGCTCGCCCCAGGATTCGCGGCGATGCGCGGTCACGAGAATGGTCCGCCGTCCGGCAAGCCTGCCCAGATCCGGATTGTCGAAGGGGCGCCGGCGTGAGGCGATTTCGAGAAGGGCGTCGATCACCGTGTTCCCGGTAACGTTGATGGCGGCACTCGGCACACCCTCGGCAATAAGGTTCTGGCGCGATGTCGAGGTGGGGGCGAGGTGCAAGGCGGAGAGCCGCGTTACCAGCCGCCGGTTCACCTCCTCGGGAAAGGGGTTGTAGGTATCGCCGGTCCTGAGGCCTGCCTCGAGATGGATGACCGGCACCTTCTGGTAGAAGGCCGCCAGTGCTGCGGCAAAGCATGTGGTCGTGTCGCCCTGCACCAGCACCGCATCGGGCTGTTCCGTGGCGATGACGGCCGAGACGCCCTCGAGCGCGCGGCTGGTGATGCCCTGAAGCTGCTGCCGCTCGACAATGATGTTGAGATCATAACGCGGAACGATGCCGAACAGGGAGTTCACCTGGTCCAGCATCTGCCGGTGCTGGCCGGTGACCGCGACCACCGTCTCGATCTGCGACGACTGGCCGAGGGCGCCAATCAGCGGGGCAACTTTGATTGCCTCCGGACGCGTACCGTAGACCACCAGTATTTTGTGCATCTTGCATCGCCAATCCAAAAAACCGGCGCCGCCGAAAGCACTACACATCGACGACGCCGGTATAGTTTTCACCCATAACAGAGGTCGTGATCGACTGATCCCGACAATGAAAGTGTACGTCCAGATTCAAAATTGAGAAATAAACACAAGTAATTACGCCATACTGCGAATAATCGGCGCTCGATTCACCTTCTCCGTGGAGGTGCAGAAAATGCTCGCTTCGATCCTTCCGCTCCGGTCCGATCGACCAGTCCGGGCCTGCATCGACGCATCGGGCGATTGACCGGCCGACCCGTTTCCCGCCGCGCGGGCGACCAATTGTAGCTCCTATTGCCTAATGTAAGTCCCTGTTTCCGTGGCTATATTCTGCAATCTAAGCACAGGCTTGAGCAGCACAACACAGAATAGTCCTACCAAACTCGAAGTCATCAACTTCGATGAGACTGACTATTTTCCCAAGCTCTTCGGTCAGCTTTGCGTTTGTCATTTTCCGCGGGAGCGCCCGGGGGACGACGTCCACGGAGTAAAGCGAACATGTTCAACGATTTTCTTGAAAGGAAATCGAATCACCCTGCTTCGGAATCAGTAGTCTCGCGTGAAGATCACGCGCGCGGCGACGGCAGGGCGTATCTGGTCGTCAAGCGCACGGTCGACCTTGCAATGGTGATGCTGACGGCCCCGATTTCTCTACCCCTCATCGGCGCGCTGGCTCTCCTGGTACGGCTTGATGGTGGTCCTGCCTTTTTTGGCCAGGAGCGGCTGGGCCGCGACGGCCGGATCTTCATGCTCTGGAAGTTGCGCTCGATGGTGCCGGATGCGGAGGCCAGGCTCGAACGGCATCTGGCGGAAAATCCTGCGGCCAAGGAAGAATGGGCGCATGCCCAGAAGCTGAAGAAGGACCCGCGCGTCACCCGGCTCGGCCGTTTCCTGCGCAAATACTCGCTCGATGAACTGCCCCAGCTCTGGAACGTGTTGATCGGCGACATGAGCCTGGTCGGCCCCAGGCCGATGTTTCCTGCGCAGAGATCGCTTTATCCGGGCATCGCTTATTTCGACCTCCGGCCGGGATTGACCGGGCTCTGGCAAGTCAGCGAGCGCAACCGCACCTCCTTCGCCGAGCGCGCCCATTACGACGACCGCTACGCCGAGAGCGTGTCGCTCGGCACCGACCTGCACATCATCTTTCGCACCGTTGCCGTGATTTTCCGTGGGACTGGGTGCTGACCGGCACCAGCGGCCGGCTCCAGTCTCCGACCTCCCGTCTTGCCCCGGCTCCCGGGGCAAGACGGCAACGCGCGAGCCCGGCGACCTCGCCTGGGCTACTGCATCAGCCCAACGATATTAGGTCATAGTTGTGATTCCGAAGCCGGCGGCGGCGCATCCGTCACCCGACCGGCCCCCTGGCCTGCCGTCACCGGCCCCACCGCGACGCTTACCTTGACCAGGTCCCCCGGCTGGAGAACCGTCGACTCCGAGGCTGCAAGGGCGGTCGGCTGGCCGTCCTGATCGCGCAGAACGCTGTAGGTCAGCCCCGCGGTGGCGGGTGCGTTGCGGTCAGTGTCGGCGGCGAACTCGGTCGCCTGCCGAAACAGGCGCATGGTCGTCGTCTCGTTGAGCGTCAGGTGCTCCAGATTGGCCTGCTCGGCCTGCAACTGGACTGAGATTTGGGATTGCTGGTCATCCTGGATCTTGGCGAGATTGCGGGCGGCCTCGCTAAGGCCCTGGCGGGCGGTCATTGTCGCGATCTGATTGTCGAGCCGGTCCGACCTGAGGGCGGCGACCGCGCGGTCGACATCGGCCTGGCGTCCTACGGTTGCCACACCCTTTTCGACCAGTTGCTTGATCCCGGTTTGCTGCTGCGTAGTGGTTTTGAGCTCGTCGTCGATCGACTGGTTCTTCTGCTCGAGAACGTCGATTTCGGCCCGATAAAGCTCCGTCAGATCCGTGAGCGCGCTGACCTGACGATCCAGTTCGTTCCGCCGAGCGGTAAAAATCAGGCGCTCCTGGTTGACGATGTCGGTGATGGCCGGATCATTGCTATCGAAGGAGGAAGGAAAGGCGATCTCCTTGGCGCCGGAAAGTTCGGCCGTCAGCCGGGCAACGCGCGCGTTGGCGCGCAGGATATTGCGGGCCATGTCCTGCAAATCCGATTGGAGCTTGATGGTGTCAGTGGGACTGCTCTTGCCGTCGGCTCGATACTGGCCGCCACCAAGTGCAAAGGCCTGCAGGACGGTCATGCCGGGCCGGAACGGATACTGACCGGGCGAAGCGACGCTGCCGACCAGATAGATCGGCGGATACTCGACGATTGCGACAGTGGTATCGGGCGGATCGACCAGGCCGAGCTTGGCCTGCAGTCGGGTCGAAATTTCCGCGGCCAACCCATCGGCGCTAAACTTGGTTGCCGGGATTTGGCCGAGCGTGGGGACGCTGACCGTTCCGTCAGGCGCGACGACTACGTCGCCCCCCAACGCATCCCAGCGGCGATACTCACCCGTCGTCGGCATGAACTGGACCACCGTCAGCCGCAGCTTGGTTTGGGGCAGGAGATGGCTGGTGGTTTGCGCAAGAGCGGGCCCGGCTGCCGCAAGCCCGATAAAGCTCGCCAGCGCAATGAGTTTCATTGATCGGTTCGTAATTGGCCTTTGCATCATTCACCCGTTTTCCACGCACAACGCTCCGTTAGATTGTAGCTTGGAACTCGGCCAATCAGGGGTACTATCCGGTTAGTCAATAAGACTTAATGCACCGTGATAACAGTTGTGTACGCCGAAATATTTATAGCCATCAGTGTCACTTGCGAGGGAATATTTATAGCAGGAGTTATACAAGACATGTACAAGGCAAAATGCTGCGTTTTCGCCCACACATCCAGGAGTGATACTGGTGTTTCCGAATATCGCAGCCTGTCAGGGGGCAAGTGAGCATGGCTAATTTTGACCTGGCCTTTTATTTCTCGCTCTTCCGCAAGCGGCTGCCCTTGGCTCTAGCAGTTGTGGCGCTGGCCGGGTTTATCGGGGTGCTCGTCACTTATTCCCTGCCACCGGTTTACCGGGCGACAGCCAAGCTCCTGGTCGAGTCGCCGCAGATCCCCATAGCGCTGGCGAAATCGACCGTGCCGACGGAAGTCTCGGAGCAATTCCAGATCATCCAGGAAGACGTGCTCTCACGAGAGAGCCTGCTCGCGCTCGCCGACCGGTTTGCCATCTATCGCGACCGCGCGGCGATGGCCGACCTCGACGTCGCCGAGGACATGAGGGGCCGGATCGTCATCGAGCCGGTTCAGGCGCAGGGGCCCGGCAATGCCGCTGTCTACAATATCTCCTTTGACGCCCGGGCTCCTGATCTCGCAGCCAATGTGACCAACGAGCTGGTTTCCATGATCCTGCGCAAGGATGTCGAGCTTCGCACCAGTCGCGCGGCGGACACCGCGAAATTCTTCACCCAGGAGACGCAGCGGCTCGATGTGGCCCTCAAGGCACTGGACAGCCAGATTTTGCAGTTCAAGAACGAGCACATCGACGCGCTGCCCGACAGCCTCGATTTCCGCCGGGGCCAGCAGACCGCGCAACAACAGACGCTGCTGCTGCTGACCCAGGAGGAGGCGACGCTCCGCCGGCGCCAGTCCGACCTCGCGTCAAACCGCCTGCTGCCCGGCTCACTCGCCGCCTCGCCGGAGGAAAGGAGCCTCGATGAACTGCGCGGATCGCTGTTCACCCAGCTTGCGGTGTTCTCGGAATCCAGCCCGGTGATCAGGTCGCTCCGCGCCAGGATCAGCAGCCTCGAGGCCCAGATCCGCGGCGACAAGACCGCCGCTTCGGACGAAGAGGCCAATAGCAGCCGGCCCGCCCTTTCCTCCGCCGATCTGGAGCTCGCGAGCATCAGCGACAGGCTGAAAGTCATCGCCGAGCAGAAGGCCGCTATCGCCAAGAGCAATGACGAGCTGACCGCCTCCATTCTGGCCACGCCGACTAATGAGACGGCACTCAACGCCATGGTTCGCAACGAGAACAATATCCAGGAACAGTACAACTCCGCCGTCACGCGCCTTGCCGAAGCCTCTACGGGCGAGCAGATCGAACTGCGCTTGAAGGGCGAGCGCCTGTCACTCATCGAATCGGCCGTGCCGCCGCAGGCGCCGGTCAGCCCCAAGTTCAAGGTGCTGCTGGGTGCCACCGGCGCGCTGTCCCTGCTGCTTGGCGCTGCGGTGCTGGCAGTGCCGGAGTTCTTGAACAAGAGCATCAGACGGCCGGTCGAACTCATCAACCGACTGGATATCCGGCCGATGATCACCGTCCCCTACATCACCACCGCCGGCGAGCGGCACAAGCGGCGCCTCACGTCGATGGCGGTATTCGTCGCCATCCTGGCAGCGATTCCGCTGCTGCTGCTGGGTTTGCACACTTATGTCCCGCCGGTGAATGCGTTCATGGGCAAAACCCTGGGCGGCATTGCGACAAGCGAGGGCAATAGCAATGGATGAATCACCTGTGACCCAACGAACGCCCGAACGGCCGCTGGAGCGGCTCAATGCTGACCATCTGCAAACCGACCCGCAAACATCCAACCTGATTGCCTGGGCGACAATGGCCCCGCTGAAGCTCGAGACCAGGCGGCTGACGCGCAATCGCATCGTCACCGCCGAGCGTGCTGATCCGGCTTATCTCGCCTTCGACATGATGCGCACCAAGGTGTTGCGGAGCGCTCACGACGGCAAATGGAATACGCTCGCGATCACCTCCCCGACGAGGGGGTGCGGCAAGTCGACGGTTGCCCTCAACCTGGCGGTGAGTATCGCAAGGCAGCCCGACTTGCGGGTGTTGCTCATCGACCTCGACCTGCGCCGCCCCCGGCTGGCACAGATGCTTGGGCACAATCCGGAATTCACCATGCAGCAATTCCTGAAGGGAGAGTGCCGGATCGAGGAGTTTTTCGTCCGCATCGGGGATAATCTGGCGCTCGGCGCCGGCGCCAGCAGCGTGGCATATCCAGCCGAGCTGCTGCAGGATTCGCGCACTGCGTGGTCGCTCAAGCGGCTGCGGCAATTATTGCGGCCGGACATCGTCATCTACGACCTGCCCCCGATGCTGGTCAGCGACGATTTCGTCGGCTTCCTGCCCAATGTCGATTTGGCGATGCTGGTGGTGGCCGCAGAAGCGAGCACCATCGCCGAGATCGATGTCTGCGAGCGGACCCTGACCGAGGAATCCAAACTCCTCGGCGTCGTGCTCAACAAGTGCCGCTACAAGGCCGAGCAATACGACAATTATCAGGACTGAGGCGCAACTCCGCTGGGCTCGAGGGCGCTGGCGATTGCGTCCTCGACCCGCTCCAGCCAGATGAACTCCAGCCTGTCCCGCGCGTCCGCGGGGATGTCGTCGTAGTCGCGCCGGTTCCTCGCCGGCAGCATCACGCGCTTAAGGCCCGCTGCGGCCGCCGCCACGACCTTCTCCTTGATCCCGCCCACCGGCAGCACCAGGCCACGGAGGGAAATCTCCCCGGTCATGGCAGTGTCGTTCCTGACGCAACGGCCGGTGAGCAGCGACACCATCGCCGTGAACATGGCGACGCCGGCGCTCGGTCCGTCCTTCGGCGTCGCCCCGGCAGGCACGTGCACGTGGATATGGCTCTCTTCAAACACCGCCGGATCGATGCCGAAATCCGCTGCGCGGGCCCTGACCAGGCTCAAGGCAGCCTGGGCGCTCTCGCGCATGACCTCGCCGAGCTGGCCGGTAAGGATCAGCCCACCCTTGCCGGGAATGCGTGCTGCCTCGATGAAGAGGATGTCGCCGCCGACGGGCGTCCAGGCAAGCCCGGTCGCGACGCCCGGGATGCTCGTTCGCATGGCCACTTCATTTTCGAACAGCGGTGCGCCGAGCGCCTCGGTGAGATCGGCCTCGGTGAAGCGCACATGGGTCGCACTTCCATCCGCGATGCGCACCGCCGCGCTCCTGAGCACCTGCCCGATCTGCCGCTCGAGCCCGCGCACGCCCGCCTCACGCGTGTAGCCGCGGATGATCGCCCGCAGCGCCGCGTCATCGATCTCGACTTGCTCGGGCCTGAGGCCATTCGCCTCAAGCTGACGCCGCACCAGATAGCGTCGCGCGATCTCGAGCTTTTCGTTCTCGGTGTAGCCGGCAAGGCTGATGATCTCCATCCGATCGCGCAACGGCCCGGGAACGGTGTCGAGCATGTTAGCGGTGGTGATGAACACCACGCGCGACAGGTCAAAGGGCACGCCGAGATAATTGTCGCGAAAAGCGTGGTTCTGCTCGGGGTCGAGCACTTCCAGCATGGCCGCCGAGGGGTCTCCCTGGATGCCGCGCCCCAGCTTGTCGATTTCGTCCAGCATCATCACGCAGTTGCGGGCCCCTGCCCGCCGGATGGCCTGGATGATGTTGCCCGGCAACGCCCCGATATAGGTCCGCCGGTGACCGCGGATTTCCGCTTCATCGTGGACGCCACCGAGACTGACGCGCACGAAGGGCCGCTCCATGGCGCGGGCGATCGATTGGCCGAGCGAGGTCTTGCCCACGCCGGGCGGCCCGACAAAGCAGAGGATCGGCGCCTTGCCCTGTGGTGCAAGCTTGCGCACGGCGAGATATTCGATGATCCGCGACTTGATCTTGTCGAGGCCATAATGGTCCTCGTCGAGGATTTTGCGGGCCTGGACGATGTCGATCGGGGCTTCCGGCGCCAGCTTCCAGGGGAGTTCGACCAGCCAGTCCAGATAGCTGCGCACCATGCCCGCTTCGGCGGCTGCCTCAGGCATGCGCTCATAGCGCCGCAATTCCCTCACCGCCTGCTGCTCGACCTCTTCCGGCATGCCGGCCTTTGCGATGGCTTCTGAAAGTTCGGCGACTTCTTGCGACTTGCCGTCGCCCTCGCCCAGTTGGCGCTGGATGGCTGCCATTTGCTCGCGCAGCACCGCCTCGCGCTGCCGCTCGTTGAGGGCAGTCCGAGTCTGCTGGCCGATCTCGTGCGTGAGCCGCAGCACCTCGATGCGCCCGGACAGCAGGCGGGAGACCTTGTCCATCCGCGCGACGAGGTCGAGCGTTTCGAGAATTTCCTGCTTTTCCTCGGGCTTGATGTCCAGATAGGCGGCAGCAAGGTCCGTGAGCTGGCTGGCCGAACTCGTCCCCTCGATGGCCGCAACGAGTTCCTGCGGCGCCTGGGGCAGCAATTGGACGGCCTCGACCGCCTGGCGCTGCAAATTGATGAAGCGCGCCTCGATTTCAGGTCCCCGGGCCTCGGGCTCGAGGAGTTCCAGCACGCGGGCAACGAGAAACGGGGTCCCCGGCAGATAATCGAGCACCCGGAAACGGCGAATGCCCTGGCAGACAATGTGATGGCTGTCGTCGGGCGTGGTGATGTAGCGCAGGATATTGGCGAGCGTGCCGATTTGATGAAGCTGGTCAGGGCCTGGTTCGGCGACTTCAGGATCCCGCTGCAGCAAGACCCCGATTGGCCGTTCCTGCTTTACGGCCTGCTGGGCGGCCGCAATCGATTTCGGCCGGCCGATGGTCAACGGCGCGACCACGCCCGGGAACAGGACCAGGTTGCGGGCGGGCAGGATGATGAGGGCATCGGGCGGCAGCGCCACGGCATCGGCCGCGCCGGCTGCTTGGGCCTGTTGAGGGACTGATTGCTGGTTATCGCTCATCGCAGCGCCTCGTTCAGCCCAATTTGCCCAAACTGATCACGATGCAGCCGTTGAGGGCGTAACGGCTAACCGAATAGCGCCCGGCCGGCAGCAGGACGCGCCGCTGGAACTGGCCCTGCGGGAGCTCGAGCCGGTGGATCACGGCGTTGCGCAATTCCGGCGGCAGCGTGCGCCGGCCGGAAACGATGAGCGCGCCGTCCTCGATCACCGCCTCGACCCGTTCCGGATCGACGCCAGGAAGGGCCACGAAGACCAGGATTTCGCCCTCCGTCTCAAGCACGTCCATCGGAGGCTCCCACCGAGGCTCCCGAACCCCGCCGCTCGCCGCCCGGATGCGAAAGAACTGGCCGTGGATGCGCTCGGCACGGGCAAGTGCACTCAGCGCTTCCGAAAGCATCCAGTCCGAGGGATCGGTCATTGCAACTTCCTCTCGCCTCCAGAATGCATGGCGCGCCAATAGGTGCCGATGTTTCGGGCGCCGGAACCACAATTCAGCTGGTGCGAAAGCGCGAACCCGGTACCGGCCGAAATTGCAAGCATACCGAAAACATATCGAAGTCATCCGGACGATATATTGGCCGGCCACCGCCTGACGCACTAGATTCCATGGTGAGACGCGACGTCTCCGCTGCTTTTGCGCAGGAGCAAGATCATGAGAACGGTGGCCGACCAATTTGCCGAAACCTTGGCTTCGGCAGGCGTAAAGCGGATTTATGGCATTGTGGGCGATAGCCTCAACGGCTTGACCGATGCCATCCGCCGCCAGGGCAAGATCGAATGGATCCATGTGCGCCATGAGGAGGTGGCGGCCTTTGCCGCCGGCGCGGAGGCGCATCTCACAGGCAGCCTTGCGGTCTGCGCCGGCAGCTGCGGCCCCGGCAACCTTCATCTCATCAACGGCCTGTTCGATTGCCACCGCTCGCGCGTGCCGGTGCTGGCGATCGCCGCCCATATCCCTTCGCCCGAGATCGGGTCGGGCTATTTCCAGGAGACCCACCCGGAAAACCTCTTTCGGGAATGCAGTCACTACTGCGAACTGGTTTCGAGCCCGCGCCAGATGCCGCGGACGGTGGAGCTCGCCATCCGCGAAGCCGTAGCCAAGCGCGGCGTTTCCGTCGTGGTGATGCCCGGCGACGTCGCCCTCGAGCCGGCCCAGCAGGCGCCGGAGATCCCGCCCCAAGCGCTGATGCCGCCGGCGGCGATCGCGGTGCCGGACCACGGCTCGCTCGATCATCTTGCCGAGATGCTCAACGGTGCCAGTCGGGTGACAATCCTGGCCGGATCGGGCTGCGAGGGGGCGCAGGCAGAATTGCTGGTGCTCGGCGACCGCCTCAAGGCCCCGATGGTCCATACGATGCGCGGCAAGGAGCACGTCGAATGGGACAATCACTATGACGTCGGCATGACCGGGCTGATCGGCTTCTCCTCCGGCTATTATGCAATGCGCGACTGCGATGTCCTGCTGATGCTCGGGACGGATTTCCCCTACCGGCAGTTCTATCCGGAGGTGGGCAGCGCGCGCATTGCCCAGGTCGATATCCGGGCGGAGAACATCGGCCGCCGTGCCGCCGTCGATCTCGCCGTCGTGGGCGATGTGCGCGCAACCCTTACCGCGCTGCTTCCCCGGCTCGACATGAAGCCCGACGGCACGCATCTGGCCCGGGCGCTGCAGCACTATGCCAAGGCCCGCAAGGGGCTCGACGACCTTGCCGTCGGCATAAGCGGCAAGAAGCCGATCCATCCCCAGCAGGTCGCCAAGGCCATCAGCGATGAGGCTGCGGATGACGCCGTATTCACCTGCGATGTCGGGCTGCCGACGGTCTGGGCCGCGCGCTACCTTGCCATGAACGGAAGCCGGCGGCTCCTCGGCTCCTTCTGGCACGGCTCGATGGCGAACGCGATGGCACAGGCCATTGGCGCCCAGGCGACTTTCCCCGACCGGCAGGTCGTTTCCCTTTCGGGCGATGGCGGTTTCACCATGCTGATGGGCGACCTCATCAGTTTGAAGCAGCTCGGCCTGCCGGCAAAGGTGGTCGTGTTCAACAATGGTGCGCTCGGCTTCATCGAACTCGAGCAGAAGGCGACCGGCTTCCTCGATTTCGGCACCGAGCTGGAAAATCCCAACTTCGCGCGGATGGCCGAGGCCGTCGGCATTCGCGGCATCCGGCTCGAAGATCCCGGCGAGGTGAATGACGGGATTGCCGAAGCCTTCGCCCATGACGGGCCGGTGCTGGTCGACGCGGTGGTAAACCGCACGGAACTTGCCATGCCACCCTCCATCACCGCGGATATGGCCAAGGGCTTCACGCTCTACATGGTGAAAGCCATCATGAGCGGCCGCGGCGACGAGGTTGTCGACCTCGCCCGCACAAACCTCTGGCGTTGAGCGACGCGAGACCGGACTTACCACCAGGACTAGGAGACTCCGAGCGCCATAACTCCAGCCATCTCGTCCTATACATTGACTGGCCTGAGAGGAGAGCTGCCATGGTCTTCCCGCCCGAACCCGTTCCGCCCGATCCTATTCCCCCCGAACCAGACCCCGATCCGGAGCCGCCGCCCATCCCGGATCCCGAGCCGCAGCCGGGAGCCCCCCGCGTGTGCGTAACACGCCACGGGGCGGTGCCCTTCGCCGGAACCACGCAGGCCGGGCGACGTTCGCCCTTTTTGGCCCAAGATCTCCTTGAGCGCCAAGGACCTTCGGAGGACTGAGATGCACACCCAAGAGATGATCGCCACCCACCCCCAAGTTCAGGGCAGCACCAACGATATCCTGATCCAGGCCATCGAGGGCCTTGCCGATTGCGCCCTCACCTGCTCGTCCTGTGCCGACGCGTGCCTTGGCGAGCCGAACGTGGCGGAACTCACGCAGTGTATCCGGTTGGACCTCGATTGCGCGGATGTCTGCGCCGCGACCAGCACGTGCGCAACCCGCCGGACAGGTTCAAACGAGGCTCTGATCAAGGCCATGCTCGAACTCAGTGCGGACCAGTGCGAAGTTTGCGCCGAGGAATGCGAGCAATTCGCCTCTAGCCTCGAACACTGCCGGATTTGCGCCGATACCTGTCGCGAGTGCGGACAAACCGCCCGGCAGGCTGCCGCCAGCATTATTCCGGGTTCAGGCGTGCACTAGGCCTGCCGGAT
>DATJHO010000163.1:0-5119 GCA_035493835.1 Devosiaceae bacterium | reverse complement strand
GGGCGAGGCGCTGCGGACGCTGCTCTATGTCTTCCGCAAGGATCAGGCGGTGCAGTTGATCCGCGCGGGGTAAATGGGAGGGGAGCGGAGTGTTGGAAAGGCGGCAGGGCTATCGGGAAGGGAGCAAGGAAAACGGAGATTCCCGCCTTCGCGAGAATGACCTGCAGGAAAATTTCTCAAGCTGAACCACCGGCCCAACCTGGCACTTACCAAGGCCGAATGCTCAGGCCGTGGACTATACCCCACGTCATTCCCGCGAAGGCGAATCTCTGTTTTCAGTTCTGGCCCCCGCCTAACGGCCCCTCCCCGCCCTACTCCACCGTCACGCTCTTGGCCAAATTCCGCGGCTGGTCCACATCCGTCCCCATCATCACGGCCGTATGATAGGCCAGCAGTTGCACCGGGATCAGCGACAGGATCGGCGCCACGAAAGGGTGCACCTTGGGCATGATGATGATGTCGGCAACCCCGTGCCCAACGGTCTCCGCCCCCTGCTCGTCGGTGATCAGGATGATTTTCCCGCCCCGGGCGGAAACTTCCTGCATGTTGGAGAGCGTCTTCTCCACGAGCTCGTCGGATGGCGCTACCACGATCACCGGCATCGCCTCGTCGACCAGCGCGATCGGTCCGTGCTTCAGCTCGCCCGCCGCATAGCCTTCGGCATGAATGTAGCTGATTTCCTTGAGTTTCAGCGCACCTTCCAGGGCGATCGGATAAAGCGCGCCGCGGCCGAGATAGAGCACGTCCTTGGCCTTCGACAGCCGCTTGGCGATCCGCTCCATATCGCCCTCGGACGAAAGCGCCCGCGAGACCGCGCTCGGCAATTCCACCAGCGCGCGAACCAGCTCGTGCGCCTTGGCCCGATCGAGGTGGCCGCGCGCTTCGCCCGCCGCGATCGATAGTGCCGCGAGGATAGTCAGTTGCGCCGTGGTCGCCTTGGTCGAGGCGACCGCCACTTCTGGTCCGCAGAGGGTCGGGAACACCACGTCGGATTCCCGCGCGATGGTCGATTCCGGCACATTGACGATCGAGGCCAGCGACTGGCCGTGCGCGGCGCAGTAACGCAGCGCGGCGAGGGTGTCGGCGGTTTCCCCGGATTGCGAGATGAACAGCGCCACGCCGCCCCGATCGAGCGGCGGCTCGCGGTAGCGGAATTCGGAGGCGACATCGACATCGACCGGCAGCCGCGCGTAGCGCTCGAACCAGTATTTCGACACCAGCCCGGCGAGGTAGCCGGTGCCGCACGCCGAGATGGTAAGCCTCGGCAGTTCGGCAAAGTCGAAAGGCAGCCGATCCTTCAGCGCCACGGCTTCCTCGGCCATGTCCACATAATGGGTCAGCGTGTGGGTGATGGTCTCGGGCTGCTCGAAAATCTCCTTGGCCATGAAGTGGCGGTGATTGCCCTTTTCCACCAGCAGGGCCGAGGCACTTGATGTTGTCCGGGGGCGTTCAACCGGGTTGCCTTCGAAGTCGCGGATCACTGCCCCTTTCGGGGTAACCACGGCCCAGTCGCCTTCTTCGAGATAGGCGATTGAATTGGTGAAGGGCGCCAATGCAAAGGCGTCGGAACCCAAAAACATCTCGGTCTTGCCGAAGCCGATTGCGAGCGGAGAACCCTTGCGCGCGGCGATCAGCATTTCCTCCTCGCCGGCGAAGAGAAAAGCGAGGCCGAAGGCGCCGCGGATCTGCTTCAAGGTTGCGGCCACCGCGTCCTCGGGCCCAAGCCCGTTGTCGAGCTCGCGGGTGACCAGCAGCGCCACGACCTCGGTGTCCGTCTGCGACTTCGGCAGGTAGCCATCGGTCGCCAGATCTGCCAGCAGCTCGCGAAAATTCTCGATAATGCCGTTGTGCACAACCGCGACCTTCGCCGTCGCGTGCGGATGCGCGTTATTCTCGGTCGGGCCACCATGAGTTGCCCAGCGAGTGTGGCCGATGCCGATGGTGCCGCCGAGGGGATCGCTCTCGAGCCTGGCGGCAAGGTTGTTGAGTTTGCCCTCGGCCCGGCGCCGGCTGATTGAACCGCGCTCCAGCGTCGCCACGCCCGCGCTGTCATAGCCGCGATATTCGAGGCGCTTCAACGCCTCGACCAGCCGCCCGGCCACGGGTTCGACGCCAATAATCCCGATGATGCCGCACATCCCTGGGTCGCTCCTATTTCTGCTTGGCCGCTTTGATTGCTTGCGCGCGGGCGCGGATCTTGGACGCGTAGCCCGGCTTGTTCGCCTGGCGGGCGCGGCCGAGCGCCAATGCATCGGCCTCTACGTCCCCGGTGATGACGCTGCCCGAGGCGATATAGGCGCCATCGCCCACGCTCACCGGCGCAACCAGCGAGGTGTTCGAGCCGATGAAGGCGTTTTCGCCGATGATCGTGCGGTGCTTGTTGATGCCGTCGTAATTGCAGGTGACCGTGCCGGCGCCCACATTCGTGCCCGCGCCGATCGTGGCGTCACCGACATAGGTCAGGTGGTTGACCTTGGCGCCCTTGCCGATCTCGGCCTTCTTGATCTCGACGAAATTGCCGATGTGAGCGCCCTCCCCCACCATCGCCTCCGGCCGGAGGCGGGCAAATGGTCCCACGGTTGCGCCCGCCCCGACAATAGCACCTTCGATATGGCTAAAAGCACGTATGCTCACCCCATCGCCTATCTTGACGCCCGGGCCGAAAAAGACGTTCGGCTCGATGGTGACATCCCGTCCAAGCTCGGTGTCGTAGGAAAAATAGACAGTGTCGGGATCGTGGAGGGTGACACCCGCGGTCATGAAATCGTCCCGCCGCAGCTCCTGGAACAGCTTTTCGGCGCGCGCCAGTTGCGCCCGGTCGTTGACGCCCACCACGTCGCGCTCGGGCGCGACCGCGTAGCCGACCTTGCGGCCGGCCTCATTGGCGAGCGCCACCAGATCGGTGACGTAGAATTCGCCCTGCGCATTGTTAGGCGAAACCTTATCGATCAGATCACGGAAAACCTCGGCCCGGAACGCAAGGATGCAGGCATTGCAGAGCCCGATCTTGCGCTCCTCGGGCGATGCATCCTTCTGTTCGCGGATCGCCAGCAGCCGCTCGCCGTCGGTGATGAAGCGGCCATAGCCGGTCGGATCGGCGGGGATGAAGCCGAGGATGGCCGCATCCATGCCGGCGTCGAGCCGATCGGTCACCAGCCTGAAGTTTTCCGGCCGGAGCAACGGGTGATCGCCATAGACCACGGCCACATAGCCATCCGCTGCCTCGAACAGCGGCCGGGCCATGGAGGCGGCGTGAGCCGTCCCCCGGCGCTCAACCTGCTCGAAGAAGCGGGCGCCCGGCGCCATGGCCGAAACGCTCACGCGTACCTTGTCATGATCAGGCGCCGTCACCACGGCCACCCCGCCCGCCCCGGCGCCAACGGCCGCCTTCACCACGTGGCCAATGATCGGCAGCCCGCCCACCCGGTGCAAAACCTTGGGGACCGCCGAGCGCATGCGGGTACCCTCGCCCGCCGCCAGGATAATCGTCAGCAGCTCCGTCATGCCTACCTCGTCGTGCCTGCCATTCGTTGTTGTGTACATTTATCGCAGGAAGGCCTTGGGAAAGCGATAATGCGTTCGGGGATGGTAAACTCTTCGAAAGCCTCGTGATTCGAGGTATTCGGCACGGAAGAACGATTGTGGCACGGGCAATTGATCAATTTCGCCAATCCGACGTCAGGCTCTGGGGGGCAGTCGCAGGAGGAAGCTGCGTGCTGGCCCTGTTCCTTACCAGCCTCTCGGGGCTGATGCCGGAGCAGTTCTTCGCAAGCTTGCACGCCTCCCGGGGCGCGATTGCGGCTTACGGCATCGGCGAGGTCAGGACGCAGCTCACAGCGCTTGCGGCCGAGGAGGCACGTCTGGGGGCAACGAGCGACCAGCTGGCGGCGCGGGCCGACTCGGCCGAGGCGAATACCGCCTCCGTCCGCTCGGAAGTCGGCACCCTGGCCGCGCGATTGCCGAGGCTTACGGCAACCATCCCCATCTCCGGTGCCATCGACACTTCAACGCTGACCGGCTCGATCGATCCCGTGCAGCACGGCTTTTCGCCCAGGGTTCCGGCGCCGGAGTCCATTCGGTCTGCCCCTGCGGTTGAACAGCCCCTGCCTCCAGCGTTGACGCCGAAAGTCAGCCAACCCGTGGTCATTCCGCTGCCGCCGCCGAGCCTCGCCACAATCGAGCCGGCCATGGCCAGGCAGCCGACGACCGCCCCGGTGGCGATCCCGGCGCAAGCGCCGACCGGCCCCGTGGTTACGGCCGTCACCGCACAGGATCACGAGAAGAGCCCGGCGCAGGGTAGCAACGCGATGACCTGGGCGGCACGCCTGTTCGCCGCTGTCGATAGCCGCGCGGCGCCGTCCAAGCCATCGATCGACGTTCAACCGAAGGCGATCGTCTCATCGCCCGAGGCAACCCAGCACGCGGATCACCTGCAGGCGGCGATGCCGCCCCTGCCCCGGCCGGCGCCCTTGAGAACGGCAAGAATTCAGCCTCCTGCCCATCCCGCGCAGCTTGCGGAAAAGGCTCCCGTGCCTCTTACGCGACCGCAGCAGCTTGTGGGCGATCTCCCCGACCCGGCCCAGAAGGCCCAATTTGCCAGCAGCGGGCAGGCGTTGAATATCCTGCAGACCTCGGCAAAACCCTCTTCGCCCTCGCCCAAGGCGAATGCCCGCCAGATCGGCATTGCCGTCGGCGCGCCGGTCGAGCCCGGCAGCGCATTGGGCGCCTGGCAGGATTTGGCCTCGAAGATTGGGGTGATGCTCGTCGGCACGTCGCCGCTCCTAGCCGACGATCCGGGCGGCAGCGGCGGCAAGGTGCTGGTGGCGGGCCCGATTCCGGACATCAGCAAGGCCGCCGAGCTCTGTGCCAAGGTCGACGCCACCGGCGTTGGCTGTACGCCAATGCCCTATGTCGGGACCGATCTTCTCCCTGCCGCCGAGATCCCGTAGCGGGGCATAGCGCCCGCCCCGGCCGGCCCCGTCGCCATTCTCCTCAAGCCTCTTTCGGGTTGCGCCGAATTGCGGTTGACAGCGAGGGGCTAGCCACTATGTTCCGCGCCGACGCCCAACCTCGCCTCAGGGCCTCCCCTTCCGCTCGGCTCGGAAGGCACTGGCGAGGG
>DATJHO010000162.1:0-15029 GCA_035493835.1 Devosiaceae bacterium | reverse complement strand
GCCATCGGCCACCGTGTCGCTGATGAGCTGCAGCGCCTGGCTGAGCATCGGCACGGTCTGGCTCAGATCGAGAATGTGGATGTCGTTGCGCGTACCGAAGATGAAGCGCTCCATCTTCGGGTTCCAACGGTGCTTCTGGTGGCCGAAGTGAACGCCGGCCTCAAGCAACTGACGCATAGAAAAATCGGGCAATGCCATCTGGCATGTCTCCTTTACCGGTTGAGCCGCCGCGAAGCGCTGCGGCGGTTTCCCGCCACCGGATGGACCGCCTTGTTTTTGGCGGGCCAGACTTCGCGTGTGAATTACGCCGGGTAAGTTCCCAGCGCGCCGCGGATATAGGGGAATCGGACGAGATATGCAAGGCGGGGTGGAAAGCGCCGCTGCTTGCACCGCACAGACGCACCCAGGCGCGCCGCAAAAACACCCGTCATCCCGGCGGACGCCGGGATCCATCTTCGGGCAATGTTCCCCGCATGGGCGGAGAAAGATGGATTCCGGCGTTCGCCCGAATGACCTCAGAGAGATGCTGACGCCGAAGCACCACACGCCTACCCAAGGCCGCGCCTCACACCAGCCGCACGTCCATCACGCCGTCGAGCGACTTTATCCCGCCCGCCAATTCAGGGCTGAGGCGGAAGCCGCCGGGGACTTCGATTTCGTATTCCCGGGCGCCGCCATCGCGGATCACGACGAAGCTGACGCTGCCCTCCCCGCCCGTCTTGAGCTGAGCCCGGATGGGGCCGAGGCAGCGCTCGTGACCGGCAAACACCGTGAGCCGCTTTCCGAGCTTGCTCGCTTCTTCCGCGATCGGCTTGGCCGCGATGAGCCTGAGGCTGACGCCATCGGGCCGGTCATCGGCTTCGACCGTCAGGATCACCGATTTCCCCACAGTGAGCACGCTGCTGAACTGCGTCACCTGCTCGGAAAAAGCAACGACCTCATACCCCCCGCTCGGATCCGACAGCGTCATGGTCAGCATCGGGTTGCCCTTCTTGGTACGCCGGTCGTTGCGCACCGAGATCGTTCCGGCAAGCCGGCCGGCCGAGGCCCCGTGTTCCTTGATTTCCCGTTCAAAATCGGACCACAGCATGACTTTCAGCCGGTCGAAATGCGGAGCATATTCATCGAGCGGATGGGCCGAGACGTGAAAGCCGATCGCCGTCCGCTCGCGCTCCAACCGCTCCGTCAAGCTCCAGGGCTCAACATTCTGTGCCAGGGTGATCGGCTCGGGCGTATCGGCGGCGAACATGTCGACGATGCCATTCGATTTGTCGGCGCTGAGGCGCTGCGCCGTCCCGATGATGGCATCCATCGCCGCAAACGCCTGCTCGCGGCGCGGCGAGATGTCGTCGAAGGCACCCGCGTTGACCAGCGTCTCAAGCGTCCGGCGATTGATGATGCGCGGATCGACCCGGGAGGCGAAATCGGCCAGGTCGGTGAACCGCTTGTCGCCCCGGGCGGCCACGATGTGTTCGGCCACCGCCTGCCCCACCCCTTTGATCGCGCCGATGGCGTAGAAAATCTTGCCATCGCGCGCCGAAAACACCGCGTCCGACTTGTTGACGCAGGGGGGCAGCACCGTGATGCCGTGCTTCTTGGCGTCGCGGCGGAAATCATTGAGCTTGTCGGTGTTGCCCATGTCGAGCGTCATCGAGGCGGCGATGAATTCCTGCGTGTAGTGCGCCTTGAGGTAGGCCGTCTGGTAGGTGATGTAGCCGTAAGGGGCCGAGTGCGACTTGTTAAAACCGTATTCGGCGAATTTCGCGCAGGCATCGAAGATCGTCGAGGCCAATGCCCGGGCGATGCCGTGCTGCTTCTCAGCCCCATCCAGGAAGCGTCCGCGCTGGGCGTCCATTTCCGCCTTGATCTTCTTGCCCATGGCACGGCGCAGCAGGTCGGCTTCGGCCAGCGTATAGCCGGCCAGATCCTTGGCGATCTGCTGCACCTGCTCCTGATAGGTGATGACGCCATAGGTGGGCGCCAGAATCGGCTCCAGCAGCGGATGCAGATACTCCGTCTGCTCGGTGCCGGCTTTTCGCGCACAATAGATCGGAATATTGGCCATGGGGCCCGGGCGGTAGAGCGCCACGAGCGCGATAAGGTCCTCGAAACGATCCGGCTTGATGTCGACAAGCGCCCGCCGCATGCCCGCGCCTTCGACCTGGAACACCCCGAGCGTGTCCCCGCGGGTCAGCATCTCGAACGTCGGCTTGTCGTCGATCGGCATGTCGCTGAGGGCGAACTTGGTGCCGTTCCGGTTGATCATCTTGACGGTGTAGTCGAGCGTCGTCAGCGTCTTGAGGCCGAGGAAGTCGAACTTCACCAGCCCCGCGGGCTCGACCCATTTCATGCTGTACTGGGTCACCGGCATGTCCGAGCGCGGATCGCGGTACATGGGCACCAGCTCAGTTAGCGGCCGCTCGCCGACCACGATGCCGGCAGCATGCGTCGAGGCATGGCGATACAGGCCCTCAAGCTTCTGGGCGATCTCGATCAGCTCGGCGATGTTCTCGTCCGCGTCGCGCATCGCCTTGAGCTGCGGCTCCATCTCGAGCGCCTGCGCCAGCGTCACCGGATTCGCCGGATTGGCCGGGATGAGCTTCGAGATACGGTCCACCTGCCCGTAGGGCATCTGCAGCACCCGGCCGACATCGCGCACCACGGCCTTGGCCTGCAGCGTTCCGAAGGTAATGATCTGACCCACGAAATCGTGCCCATACTTGCCCTGCACGTAGTCGATCACCTCCCCGCGCCGGTCTTGGCAGAAGTCAACGTCGAAGTCCGGCATCGACACGCGGTCGGGGTTGAGGAAGCGCTCGAACAGCAGGTCGTAGCGGAGCGGATCGAGGTCGGTGATGGTGCAGGCGTAGGCGACCAGCGAGCCCGCACCCGAGCCACGCCCGGGCCCCACCGGAATATCGTGGGCCTTCGCCCACTGGATGAAGTCGGCGACGATCAGGAAGTAGCCCGGATATTTCATCTTGATGATGATCCCGAGCTCAAATTGGAGACGCTTTTCGTAGTCCTCGACCGAGAAGCGCTCGTCGCGGCCGAATTTGTCGAAACGTTTCTTCAGCCCGGAATAGGCCATGTCGCGCAGCGCCTGCGCCTCCGCGGCGAGGCCCTCCTCCTCCGTCTGGTCGGGAGAAGCGGCAAAGCGCGGCAGCAGCGGCCCGCGGGTGCGCGGCCGGTACACGGCCCGCTTGGCGATCTCGACGGTATTATCGAGCGCCTCCGGCAGATCGGCAAAGAGGGCCATCATCTCGGCCCGGGTCTTGAAAAAATGCTGGTCGGTGAGCTTGCGCCGCTCGGTCTGCGCCAGAACGGTGCCGGCGGCGATCGCGAGCAGCGCATCATGCGCCTCATAGTCGCCCTGCGCGGGGAAATAGGGCTCGTTGGTCGCCACCAGCGGCACGCCACGGCGGTAGGCATAGTCGATCAGCTGCGGCTCGCTATGGGCCTCCTGCGGACGCCCGTGCCGCTGCAGCTCGATATAAAAGCGATCCCCGAACAGCTCCCGCAGCCGGTCCAGCCGCTCGATGGCGTGTCCCTCGAGTCCGTTGGCGAAGAACGGATCGATCGTGCCCTCCGGCCCCCCGCTAAGGCAGATGATGCCGGCCAGGTTTTCCCTGTTCAGCCAGTCAAGCCGTGCGGCCGCGCGACCGTTTTCGCCTTCGAGGTAGGCCCGGCTGACGAGCTTTGACAAATTGCTGAAACCGGCCTGGTCGGTCGCCATCAGCACCACGCTGCCCTTGCCGAAATGTCCCCGTTCGGCCGGCCGTTCATGGGCCAGTTCGTCGCCACCCCATTCGAGGGCCAGTTCGCAGCCGAGCAGCGGCTGGACTCCCTTCCCCGCCGCCTTTTCGGAGAACTCGAGCGCACCGAACAAATTGTTGGTGTCGGTGATACCGAGCGCGGGCTGCTTGTCGGCCTTGGCCAGTTCCAGCAGCTTGGGAAGCGGCAGCGCCCCTTCCAGCAGGGAATAGGCCGAGTGCACATGCAGATGGATGAAGCCGGGGCCGCTCATGAATGCCTTCTTTCGACCTGCCTATGTGGCACTGGCGGGCGCTCACGCCAACCGCGGCGGACGCCCGTCCACAGCTTCACATGAGTCGTGCAAGCACATCCATCCAGGTCAGCGCTGCCGCGGCGAATGCCCCCAGCGCCACGAACGCCATCAGGTCCTTTACGAAGATCAGCATTGTAAACTCCTTTTGGTTTGCTTTTTGTTCTTATACGTTCCTCTTTTGTTCTCGTCCAGCACACGGATGTGCCTCTGGCGGAATTAGTTAGCAAGTGGTTACCGCGCGCCCCTCGATGAAAGTGACTAGGTGCGTGCAACTGTCTGGCGCTTTCACCCGCTGCTAGTCTCCCGGCCCTTGTTCCACGGCAAAACAGCGGCGAGCGGCGATGTCGACAGGCGGGCAAACCGGAGGGGGGGCGCAGGCGAATTCCTCGACCGTCGCCCTGTTCCAGGAGCAATGGTCGGTCTACCGCAAGGTGGTCGACAACAATCTGCTGTTTCACCGGGAGGCCTATGGGCGGCTTCGCCGCTTTCTTGAGGAGGAGGTGAAACGCCCGTTCCGTTTTCTCGATATCGCCTGTGGGGATGCGACTTGCAGCGCCCAGGCGCTGCTGGGAACGCAGGTCCGGCACTATCGGGGCATCGATTTTTCCGCCCCCGCGCTGGCCTTGGCCGCCGAGACGCTGGATGAACTCGGCTGCGAGGCCATTCTCGAGCAGTCCGATATCCTCGATGGCCTCGCCGATCGCAGCAATTTGGCGGATGTCGCTTGGATTGGCTTGTCGCTGCACCATTTCCCGACCAGCCAGAAGCGTGTCTTCATGCACACCATCCGCCGCGCGCTGCCCGCTGACGGCATGTTGCTGATCTACGAGAATCTGAGCCGCGAGGGCGAGCCGCGCAGCTCGTGGCTGAACCGGTGGGACGCGCAGTTCTCCTCCTGGACGGCATTGTCGCCTGCCGAATGGCGGGCGATCACCGCCCATGTCCACGCGGCGGACTTTCCCGAGCCGGACTCAACCTGGCGCATGCTGGGCTACGATGCCGGATTTCCCAAGGCGCGGCGGCTCTACGTCTGCCCGACCGCCCTCTTCGGGCTCTATTGCTTCAGCGCATGACCCTTGTCCCGCGGCGGCGGCGCCCCTAAAGCGTGCGCAAGAGCGGCCGCCACTTCTGGGCATCGCCGAACGACCGGATTGTTTTTCATGGAAGCGCAAACGCTGGACTGGACTGAGAACGGCGTCGCGCAATCGGCCGCCTGGCTATCCGCCAGGGGCCGGCCGGCGCCCCGGCAGGTGGTCGTCGCCGACGACACCTTCACCGCGGACGCCGCCTTTCGGCTCACCTCCCAGGGGACCGCCATCCTCTGGCGAGGCGATTATCACAATGCCCGCCAGCTGCTCCAGGCACTCGGGCGGCGGATCGACAAGCGCGAGGCGAAAAAGGCAGCTGCTCCCGCTGACGGCGCCGGGGCGGTATTTCACGCCTATCGACAAACCCAGGCGCAGCGCGCCAACATTCTGTCCCTGTTGCTCTTGCCGCTGGAGGGCCAGCGGGTGCCGCTGGCGCGGGCGCCCGACGTCTCGCTGCCGCTGCGCGATGTCTTCGGGGAACTGGACGGCGAGGCCGTCCTGCCGTTGCGAGACCTGCTGGCCCTCATCAGCGCCTATGAATGGCGAAAGAACGGGGTCGAGGTGCCGGCTCTTGAAGGCCTCGCGAGCCGGCGGATACACCCCCATTTCGGCGTCTTCCCCCCGACAAGGCAGGAATATATCGAGTTGTTGGCCACGGCGCCGCTGCCCGCCGCGATAGTGTCGAACAGCATTGCCTTCGACATCGGCACGGGCACCGGAGTCTTGGCGGCGGTGCTCGCCAGCAAGGGCGTTGGGCGAATCATTGCCACCGACAGCGAGACGCGCGCTATCGCGTGTGCGCGCGAAAACATTTCGCGGCTGGGCATCGCCGACAGGGTGGAAGTGCTCGAAACCGAATTCTTCCCGGCCGGGAGGGCGGTGCTCGTCGTCTGCAACCCGCCCTGGCTGCCGGCCAAGGCCGGATCCTCGCTCGAGGCCTCGGTCTATGATCCCGACAGCCGGATGCTCCAAGGTTTTCTTGCCGGATTGCGGGAGCACCTCCTGCCCGGCGGCGAAGGCTGGCTGATTCTCTCCGACATCGCCGAAAGGCTCGGGCTTAGAACGCGCGAACAACTGCTCGCGATGATTTTTGATGCCGGGTTGCAGGTCCTGGGGCGGCTTGATATCGCGCCGTCGCACGGCCGGGCAAAGGATCCGGACGACCCGCTGCACGCCGCCCGGGCTGGGGAAATCACCTCGATCTGGCGTCTGGCCGCGGCGTGAACCGGCAGGACCGTGCAAAATCCCGGCGTCATTCCGGCGTTCGCCGGAATCCATCTTCCCGACTATCAGGCGGGCGCCCAGCCCATCGGAATTGGATTCCGGCGTCCGCCGGAATGACGCCGAGTTTGGGCCCGGCGTAGTGCGCCCACACCCGATGCGGCAGCTTTAATCTTTGTGGACCATGTCCCGGCGGACGTGTGGGTGCAGACGCGGTGCGCCTACACCCGATGCGGCACGATCAGCCCGCCGCGGATCGTCACCACGCGGTCGGCCCGGCGGGCGAGGTCGAAATTGTGGGTGGCGATGAGCGCGGCGGCGCCCTCCTCGCGGATCAGCGTGCCGAGCGCCTCGAACACCACGTCGCTGGTTGCCGGATCGAGATTGCCTGTCGGCTCGTCGGCGAGGATCACCCGCGGGTGGTTGGCCGCCGCACGCGCAATGGCGACACGCTGTTGCTCGCCGCCCGAGAGCTCCGCCGGCCGATGCTTGGACCTTGCATCCACGCCGAGCACGTCCAGCAGGAAGTGCGAACGGATGTCGGCTTCCTTCTGGCTATGGCCAGCGATCATTTGCGGGATCGAAACGTTCTCAAGCGCCGTAAACTCGGCCAGCAAATGGTGGAACTGGTAGACATAGCCCACCGTGGTCCGCCGCAGCAGCGTGCGGCCACGGTCGCCGAGCTTGGTGGTCGGCTGGCCGACGATCTCGACCTCGCCCTGCTGCGGCCGTTCGAGCAGGCCGCTGATGTGAAGCAAGGTCGATTTGCCGGCCCCGGAAGGGGCGACCAGGGCGACCATTTCGCCGCTGTGGACGGTAAGATCGGCCGCCTCGAGCACCCGAACCAGGGTTTCGCCCTCGCCGTAATGCCGATGCACCGCCTTGAGCGCCAAATGCACCTCACTCATAGCGCAAGCCCTCAACCGGATCGTACTGGGCAGCCCGCCAGGCGGGATAAATCGTTGCCAAAAAGCTCAGTCCGAGCGCGATGACGAGGATCACCGTCACCTCGGTGGGATCGATCTTGGAGGGCAGCGCCGAAAGGAAGAACACCTCGGGCGGAAAAATCCGGACGCCGATCAGGTTCGAGAGGAAGGCCCGCAAGGTCTCGGCGTTGGAAGCTATCAGCATGCCCAGGGTAAAGCCGATCAGCGTGCCGGCAACCCCGATGGCGGTGCCTGTCATGCAGAAGATGCGCATGATCGAGCCGCGGGTCGCGCCCATGGTGCGGAGCACGGCGATATCGGCCCCCTTGTCTTTCACCAGCATGACGAGGCTGGAAATGATGTTGAACGCCGCCACCACGACGATCATCGAGAGGATCGTGAACATCACCACCCGTTCGACCTGCAGGGCCGAAAATAGCGTCTCGTCGCGCTGCTGCCAATCAGTGAGGACCATGGGACGGCCGACGCTTTGCTGGATCTTGTTGCGCATCGTGTCGATGGCGTCCGGATCGGTAAGGAAAATCTCGACGCCGGTCGCCTGGTATTGCCGCTCATAGGCAGCATCGATCTGGGTATCGGTAGCGTCCGGCCCGGGATTCTTCATCCCCGGCTTCAGCACGTCCTGGTAGAGATTGAAGTAGTCCTGGGCGGCGTGCAGCGGCATGTAGATGTAGAAGCTGTCGAATTCGACCATCCCCAGATTGAAGATAACCGTGACCGGATAGGACCGGATATTCGGCGTCGACCCGAACGGCGTTTCCGTGCCCTTGGGCGTGACGATCGTCACCTTGTCGCCGATCCCCACGCCAAGCTTCTGGGCCAGGCGATAGCCCAGCGCCACGCCGTTGCTGGAGTCCCAGCCTTCCCAGCCGCCCTGCTTGTTGCTCGTATAGAGCAGCGGCAACTGCTTGATCGACGCCAGGTCCATGCCGCGGACGCTCACCCCCGCCGATTGATCCGTGCCACTTGCGAGCGCTTGGCCATCCACGAAGGCCACCGCGTGCGTCACGCCCGGGACGACCTTGATGCTGTTCACCACCTGATCGTAGTCGGTGAACTGCCGCTCGATCGGGAAGGCCGTGAAGTGCCCGTTGAGGCCCAGGATCTTGCTCAGCAGTTCGGCCCTGAAACCGTTCATCACCGACATCACCACGATCAGCGTGGCAACGCCGATGGCGATGCCGGCCAGGGTCAGGCCGGCGATCACCGAAATGAACGCATCCTTGCGGCGGGCACGCAGGTAGCGCGCGGCGACGAGGAATTCGAAGCGCGAAAATGGCTGCGTCGCCTGCGCCGCCAACTGGTCGTTGCGATAACTCAAACCTTGTCTCGCCTCTCGGGTTCGATCAGCGATTTGAGCCGCTCGATGGCGCTGCCGAGTGGCAGCGTTTCGCGCTCGCCAGTCCGGCGATGCTTGATCTCGACTTCGCCGGTTTTCAGCCCGCGCGGGCCGACGATCAGTTGGTATGGCACGCCGATGAGATCGGCCGCCGCAAATTTCGCCCCTGCCGGCTGGTCGCGGTCGTCGTAGAGGGCATCGATTCCCATCGAACGCAGTGCCAGATAGAAATCGTCGGCCGCCGCGTCGCTCTCGAGATCGCCGACCTTGAGGTTGATCACCACGGCCTCGAACGGCGCCACGCTCACCGGCCAGACGATGCCGGCGTCGTCGTGGTTGGCCTCGATGATGGCGGGAATGACGCGGGTCACGCCGACGCCGTAGGAGCCCATGTGGACGGTGACTTCCTTGCCATCCGGGCCGGTGACCGTCGCCTTCATCGGCTCCGAATATTTGGTGCCGAAATAGAAGGTCTGGCCCACTTCGATGCCGCGCGCAGATATGCGTTTTTCGGGGGGCACGGCGGCCTCGTACTCGGCCATGTCCACCATGTCCTCGGTGGCCGCATAGAGCGAGGTCCAATCCTTGACGATCGGCGTCAGGTCGCCGCGGAAATCGGTGTCCACACCGGGGATCGGCTTTTTGAGCATGTCGGCATGGCAGAACACGGCGCTCTCGCCGGTATCGGCCAGCACGATGAACTCGTGGCTGAGATCGCCGCCGATCGGGCCGGTCTCGGCCCGCATCGGAATCGCGACCAGGCCCATGCGGTGATAGGTGCGCAGATAGGCGACGAACATGCGGTTATAGGCCTCGACGGCGCGCTCGCGGTCGAGATCGAACGAATAGGCGTCCTTCATCAAAAATTCGCGGCTGCGCATGGTGCCGAAGCGGGGCCGGACCTCGTCGCGGAACTTCCACTGGATGTGGTAGAGGTTCAGCGGCAAATCCTTGTAGGACTTGACGTAAGTGCGGAAGATGTCGGTGATCATCTCCTCGTTGGTCGGCCCGAACAGCATCTCGCGCTCGTGCCGATCCTCGATGCGCAGCATCTCCTTGCCATAGGCGTCGTAGCGGCCGCTTTCGCGCCACAGGTCAGCCGATTGCAGCGTCGGCATAAGCAGCTCGAGCGCGCCCGCCCGATTCTGCTCTTCTTCGACGATCCGCTTGACCTTCTCGAGCACCTTGAAGCCGAGCGGCAGCCAGGAATAGCTGCCCGCCGCCTGCTGTTTGATCATGCCGGCGCGCAGCATGAGCTGGTGCGAAACGATCTCCGCCTCCTTGGGGGTCTCTTTGAGGAGGGGCAGGAAGTACTGGCTCAGCCGCATGGAAACTCCCGGAAAACGGCGGTTGGACTCACTGTCCTATAGCGCCTCGTGGCGCCGATTGCACGCCATGCCATTATGCCATGGGAGCCATGCAGAATTCGCGTGACAGGTCTGATCAAGGTTGTTACCGTCAGTTCATAAGCAAAGGCAGTTATCGGCTGCCCGACGCCGACAACGTCAAGGGAGGAGCGCTGGCAAGCACTCACGTGCGTGTAAGACCGGCGTATTGTCGCGAAACTTACGAAGCAGGGCCATCGCGCCCTGCTTTTTCTTTTATGCATAAGCAAACGGCCCGTCATGCACGAATTCATGTGCCGCACGGTAGCTGTCGCACCGGTTCGCCGCAGACCTCTAGATTTGGCGGGCCCAACCCGAAGACGCTAGCAAGCGATTCGATTCCGGCTTTTTTCCAAACAGGTTATGGGCAAAGCCGGCATCAGAAGCTGAACAGGGCATAGTCCTCGGCAAAGCGATGCCGCACGCTCGCCACCACTGCCGGATCGCTCCTGAGCCGGCCCCGCTCACCTGCCTGGTCAAGGCTTCGGTTGAGCACCGGCAATTTCGGGGCGGGCAGCCCGAAATGGGCCGCAACCCGGCCAAGGTCGGCCTCCAAATTCTCGAATCTGAGGATGAACGCTGGCTGCCTTGGCTCACTTCCGACGCGCAGATAGTCGGCCATGCTGGGCGTGCTCGCCACCAGCGCGTCGAAGTGCCGCTGATCGAAGACCGGCATGAATCCGGCCGGCCGGCCGGCTGCCCGGTGCGGGGAAAAGTAGAGCGAGAGCGCCCTGTCGAGCGGGTCGCGAATGGGGAGAATGACGGAATAGCCGTCGAGATCCCCGCCCATCGCCTCGAAATATTGCTGCAGCGTCGCGTGCTTGGTGGGCGTGACCTGCCCCCGCACATCGAAGCGCTCGATCCCGTCCTGATGCCGGTGGACGACCTTCTGGTCGTCGCTGTGTGGCAGCAGATAGGTTTGTACCGCGTTTCCCGCCGTCTTGGGCACGTGCAGGAAAATGAACCGGTGCCGGGTCGAGATCATGCCGCCCTTTTTCTGGAGCGCTGGATGTTCCGTCGCAATCGGAACTGGGCTCCATCTCCTCGTTTGCGTACCAGACCGAAAAGTGGCGCCCACTTTTCGGGCCGGTGCCCTATTGCCAGTAGCGCTGCAGGACCGGGTTCGACACCCCCCAGTAGATCAGCGCGACAACAAAGACCGAGAGGATCGTGTTGATGAGCAGCTTCTTCCAGATGCGGAAAGCTACCGGCGCTCCGGGCTCTGAACCGGCCACGACCCGGCCCTCGTCGCTCTGCGTATGGGCACCCCAGGGCAGGACGACGAACAGGCAGACCGACCAGGTGACGACATAGATTGCGATATACCCGATCGCGTTCACTGCTACACCCTGTGCACGAATACCGTTACGTTGGGCTTGCGTCCCCAGAAGGCATTAACCTCGTTGCGGACGGCCTTGCTCAGCGCCGTGTTCACCAGTTCCGGGTCGCTGCGCCGCTTGGGCGGGATGCTCTTGAGCGTCCCGAACACGGTCCTCTTGATGACCTGCCCTAGCGACTCGTCGTCATCCTCGACCTCGGGGAGTCCCTCAACGACAATCTCCGGACCGGCCGCGATGCTGCCATTGCCGGAGACGCACAAGCTTACCACCACGTGGCCGCCGAAGGACAGGCGACGACGCCCCTTCACGCCGCTCTCGTCGGGCGTGCAGAGCACGTTGCCGTCGAGATAGAGCTCGCCGACGCGGACCTCACCGGGAAAATTCAGCGGCTCTGGGAATAGCCGCACCATGTCGCCATTGCGGGCCTCGAGCACGTTGGGAATGCCCGACTCGCGGCCAAGCTTGGCGTGCGCCATGAGATGTACCGGCTCGCCATGAACCGGCACCAGCACCTGCGGCTTCACCCAGCCATAGAGGCGCTTCAACTCCTCGCGGCGGGGATGACCGGTAACGTGCACCAGCGCGTCATCGCGGGTGATGAGCTCGATCCCGCGGTCGATGAGCATGTTTTGGATATCGATCACCTCGCGCTCATTGCCGGGGATCGCCCAGGATGAGAAGATCACCCGGTCGCCGGCATTGAGATCGATTGCCGGATGCTCGCCACGGGCGATGCGGGCGATCGAGGCACGCGGCTCGCCCTGGCTGCCGGTGCAGAGCAGCACCACCTTTTCGCGCGGCAGGGTGCGGAATGCGTCCTGGTCGAGGAAGGGCGGCAGGCCCTCCAGCATGCCGAGCTCGCGCGCGATGCTCGAGATGCGATGCATGGCGCGACCTGACATGACGATTTGCCGGCCGGCCTTGTGTGCCGCCCGGGCCACGGAAATGATGCGTCCCACATTCGAGGCGAAGGTGGTGACCGCGATGCGATAAGGCGCCGCGGCGATCAGCTCTTCCAGCGTCTGCGCGATCTCCGCTTCGCTCGGGCTCACTCCCTCCTTCAGCGCATTGGTCGAATCGCAGACCAGCGCCAGCGGCAGGGCGCCCTCCTCTGCCCCGATCGCCTCGAGCCGCGCCACATCGGTGGGCGCGTTGCCGACCGGGGTCGGATCGAGCTTCCAATCCCCGGTGTGCAGCACCCGGCCCACGGGCGTCGTGATCAGCAACGCGTTGCTCTCGGGAATGGAGTGGGCGACGTTGATCGCCTCGATGGTGAACGGCCCGAGCTGAAACGGTTGGCCCGGCCGCATCTGCGTGATCGCGACGTTGTCGACGATGTTGTCGGCGGCGCGCTTGGCGACCAGCATGGCGGCCGTGAACGCCGTCGCAAACACCGGACGATCGAAGCCGGGCCAGAGATCCAGCACAGCGCCGTAATGATCCTCATGGGCGTGGGTCAGCACGAGGCCGAGAACATCGTCGGCATTCTCTTCGAGGAAGGTCGGGTCGGCCATCACCAGTTCGACGCCCGGCTGTTGCGGACCGCCAAAGGTGACGCCGCAATCAATCACCAGCCATTTGCGGGCGAAGGCGGGGCCGAAGCCATAGGCCCCCATGTTCATGCCGATTTCGCCTACGCCGCCGAGCGGAACGAAGACGAGTTCATCTTGATTTTGTGCCATAAGATACCCAAAAACTCCGTCACGCCGCCCCAAAAGGAGCAGCGCCCGGAAAAGGCCGTCATCCAACAGGAAGGACGCCGCCTTGGACGGCGTGCGGCTTGGCGTCCCCATCAATTTCGTCACCCTGTCGCGAGAAGCCGCGCCCCGGGCGCGTGTTCAGGCCGAACACGCCAAATCTCAAAACTCACGCCCATCCGGGGGGCGGAAGTTTAACCGGCGCCAACGCTGGCGGTTGCGCCGAAATGTACATCGCCTGCGCTGATCGCGATCAGGCTCTGGTCTTGGGCGCGGACGACCAATCGGCCGGCCTCATCGATCGTCTCGAAGATGCCGCGCACGACATCGCCATTGCGGTTGACCGCCACCTCCGCACCGATCCCCGCGGCGCCGGCGCGCCACTGCGCCAACACTTCGGGAATCCCCTGCCCGTTTCGCCAGGTCGAGAAACTCTCAACCCACGCGTTGGACAGCGCCTCGAACACTTCGGAAGCATCACGGGGCAAGCCAAGATCAGCCAGGCTCACTGCCGGATAAGGCAAACCCTGCGGCGCTGCAACGACATTTACACCGATGCCTACGACAATGGCATGGCGGCCGTCGGGTTGCTTGCTGGCCTCCAGCAGGATTCCGGCGAGCTTGGCGCCATCCGCCAGCAGGTCATTGGGCCATTTGAGGGCGATCCGCGCCGGGCTTCCCCCGGCTTCGCCGTCGGCCCCATCGATGCCGACTTTCACCACCCCTTCAGGCAGGATCGCCGACAGCGCCTTGTTAAGCGCCACCCCCGCAACAAAGCCGAGCGTTGCTGCCACAGCCGGCTCGACTTCGGGCACGATCAGCAGCGATGCCGCAAGATTGCCGACCGGACTTTGCCATGCCCGACCCCGTCGACCCCGGCCCGCCGTCTGCTGACGTGTGACGAACCAGACGCCGCCATTGTGGCCCTCGCTGGCGGCCCGCAATGCCTCGGCATTGGTCGAACCAACGGTATCGAAACTGACGAGACGGTATCCGGCCGTGCGCGCTCCTTCGCCGAGATAAAAGCCGGTCACCTAGAACAGGCTTCCCGCGGCGGCATGGGCGAGCCCGGTCAACGGACTGCCCACGGTAACGTAATAGGTAACGATAAGGAATCCCGCGAGTGCCATGGTGAAGTTGAGCTCGCCCGGCACTGCCGCGAACTCCAGCTTCGGTTCATCGAAGTACATCGTCTTGACCACGCGCAGGTAATAGAACGCACTTATCGCGCTCGCAAGCATGCCGATCACCGCCAGCACGAACAGATGCGCCTCGATCGCGGCGAGGAACACCTGCCATTTGGCAAAAAACCCGCCGAGCGGCGGCAGGCCGATCAGCGAAAACATCACGATGGCAATGATCGCCGCCACAAACGGCCGATTCCTCGACAGCCCGGCGAGATCGGTAATGTTCTCCACAAAGCCGCCGCTCTGTGTGCGCAGCGACAAAAGGGCGGCAAAAAAAGCAATGAGCATGACCATGTAGATGGCCATGTAGAGCGTGACGCCTTCCACCCCGTTCGCCGTGCCCGACGACAGGCCGACCAGGGCGAAGCCCATATGGGCAATCGACGAATAGGCGATCAGCCGCTTGAGGTTGTTCTGGCCGATGGCGGCAAACGACGCCAAGACCATCGAGGCGATCGAGAGGAAGATCACGATCTGCTGCCAGTCGTGCACCGCGGGGGCAAAGCTCACCGTCACGATGCGCACCAGCAGCGCCATGGCAGCAACCTTGGGCGCCGTGGCGAAGAACGCGGTCACCGGGGTGGGCGCCCCTTCATAGACGTCAGGCGTCCACATGTGGAACGGCACCGCGGCGATCTTGAAGGCAACGCCGGCCAGCAGGAACACGATCCCGAACACCAGCCCAAGCGAACGTGCCGAACCCATCGAAATCGCCTGCGCGATGAGATCGAGTTGGGTCTGGCCGGTAAAGCCGTA
>DATJHO010000161.1:0-5269 GCA_035493835.1 Devosiaceae bacterium | reverse complement strand
AGCAACCGGGTCCGGTAGACCTTGTGCTCGATCCCAAGCCCCGATCGCGTCGGCGAGGCTCTGTCTCACCAAAACGCGGGAACTACCCGCTCCGGGATGGAGCCTCGCCGATGCCGCAAGTTGATCCGGGTCGCGCCGGAGGGATTTGCACACCCGAACCCCACCCGCCGTCATCTCGGCGCAGGCCGGGATCCATCTCCGGGCCACATGCCGCACGTCGGGGGCAAAAACGCGTGGCGGCAAAAAGATGGATTCCGGCGTGCGCCGGAATAACGTTGGGAGTTGGGCACGCCACTGCGCAAAGACGTCGCAGAGCAAGGACGTAAGGCCCCGTCGCGCAGTTCTTCCTTCCGCGCCGCCCGCCCAGGGATTATGCAGTAACAAAACAATCAGGGAGGCCAAGAATGGCGGAGTTTTCAGAGAAGGTCGCGCTTGTCACCGGCACCACCGGCATTGGCCGGGCCACGGCGCTCCGTCTGGCGCGGGACGGGGCGAAGGTGATGGCGCTCGGCATCGACGACAAGGGCAACCGGGAACTCGAATCCCAAGCCGCGACCGAGCGGCTGTCGATCACCGTCCGGCACGCCGACGTCTCCAACCCCGATGCGGTCGAGGCGGCCGTCGCTGCGACCCTCGAGAGATTCGGTGGCCTCGACATCATCGTCAACGCCGCCGCCATTCATCCCTATGGCGATGCCGTATCGACCACGCCCGAAACCTTCGCCCGCGCCATGGCCGTCAATGTCGGTTCGATCCACCTGACGGCGCATTTCGGCGTGCCGGAAATGCGCAAGCGCAGTGGTGGCGCCATCATCAGCATTTCGAGCGTCCAGGGCCACGCCTCGCAGACGCAGGTCGCCGCCTATGTGGCCACCAAGGGGGCCATTCACGCCCTGACCCGCGCCATGGCGATGGATTTCGCCAGGGACAATATCCGCGTTCTTTCGGTCAGCCCAGGCTCGGTACGGACGCCGATCCTCGAGCTTGCCGCCCGCGAGTCCGAGGGACCCGAGGCGGATATTGAGGCGGTGTTCAAGCGCTTCGGCGCCTCCCACCCGCTCGGGCGGATCGGGGAGCCGGAGGAGGTGGCCGAACTGGTCGCCTTCCTCGCTTCCGAAAAGGCCGGGTTCATCACTGGTTCGGATCACCGCATCGATGGCGGCCTGACCGCCGGCCTGTTTTCGATCTAAGCGGAAAAGACGAGGCGAACTGCGTTCAGTCTTGGACCGAGTTTTCGATCCGTCGTTGTGGGATAAAACGATCCCGCTTAGAGTAAAGCAGGGCCAACAAGGGAGTGTCGGTCATGGCAACACGTGGATTCTTCGGTCGTCATCCGGATGCCGAAACAGAAGGCCGGTTGCCTCCGGGCCAGCACGTGACCTACGACTTTCCGGTACTTTCGGCCGGTCCCACGCCGCGCATCAGCACCGAGGGCTGGACCTTTACCCTGAAGGATGGGCCACGCCCCGTCGCCAGCTGGACGTGGGACGAATTCAACGGCCTGCCGCAGACCACGCTGAAGCGGGACATCCACTGTGTCACCACCTGGTCGAAATTCGACACCAATTGGGAAGGCGTCCTGGTCGACGATATTCTGGCTGCCGCCGGCATCGAAGCTACCACGCCTTACACACTCGCCCATTCCTTCGACGGCTATTCGACCAACGTGCCCTTCACTGACCTGACCAACGGCAAGGCCATGGTTGCGCTGCGCTATGAGGGCCAGCCGATCAGCCCCGAGCATGGCGGCCCGGCGCGGCTGCTGGTGCCGCACCTCTACTTCTGGAAATCGGCCAAATGGGTCAGCGGCCTGCAGTTCACCACCCGGGACGAGGCGGGTTTCTGGGAACTGCGCGGCTATCACATGTATGGTGATCCGTGGCGGGAGCAGCGTTTTTCCGGTGACTGACCTCGCCCCTTCCGCGCGGCCCCAGACCGAGCCGGTTCGCTGGCAGACGGCGACGATCACCGCCATCGAGCGCAATACGGCGCGGATCTCGAGTTTCTGGTTCAAGCCGGCGGAGCCCTTTGCCTTCAAGGCCGGTCAGCATGTCGATGTTCGCCTGACGGCGCCGGACGGCTACCGGGCGCAGCGCAGCTATTCCATCGCTTCGGCGCCCGAAATGCATGAGTCGATCGAGCTGACCATCGAGCGCCTGGAGAACGGCGAGGTTTCCCCGTTCTTCCACGAAGTGGCGCAGGTGGGCGACGAGATCGAGCTGCGGGGGCCGCTCGGTGGGCACTTCGTCTGGTCGGTCGCCGATGGCGGGCCGCTGCTGCTGATCGGCGGCGGCTCCGGCGTCGTGCCGCTGGTCAGCATGCTCCGCCATCGCGCGGCGCGGCGCTCAAACGTGCCGGCGCTGCTGTTCTATTCGGCCCGGGCCTGGGAAGAGGTAATCTTCAAGGACGAGCTCCTCGCCATGCATGAGGCCCGGGACGGTTTTGAACTTGCCTTCGCCATCACCCGCGAGGCGCCGCGCCGGCCGATCGACTTTTCGCGCCGCATCGATATGCCGATCATCGCCGAACTGCTCGCCCGGCTGCCGGCGAGCCCGAGCATCGCCTTCATCTGCGGTTCGAACCCCTTCGTCGAATCCGCCGCGCAGGGCCTCATCGACGCCGGCCTGCCCGCGCCCATGATCCGCACCGAGCGTTACGGGGTGTAGCGCGCTCGCTCGACCAGGATCACCGGGTCATCCCCGCCTTCGCGGGGATGACCCGGTGATCTCAGCGATCCGCCGAGCAGGGAGCAAAAGCCCCTATTACCCCCGCACTTCGTTCCGCCAGCTATATTGCGGCACGTAGCCGAGCAGGCGCTTGGCCTTGTCGATGGAGAGCAGGGTGCCGTTATGCGAGATCTGGCCCTTGACCGGCACGTCGGGAAAGACCTCGGCGAGGAGCGACGCGTTGGAGCGCGACATCACCGTATCGGCGTTGGCGATGATGAACGCCTCGAACCCCTTGAACTCGGCCTCAAGCGAGCGCCGCACCGCCTGGGCGCCGTCGCGCGCATCGATATAGCCCCAGAGGTTCCATTTCCGCTGCAACGGATCGGCGTCGAAGCTCGGGAACTTCTGGTAGTCCTCGGGATCCATGACGTTGGAAAAGCGCAGCCCGATGATTTTCAGCTCCGGATCCCAGCGGGCGAACTGCTGAGCCATGGTTTCGTCCAGCAGTTTTCCGAGCGAATAAGCGCTTTCGGGGCGCGGGTAATATTCCTCATCGACCGGGGCGTAGGGCGGCGGATTGTCGAAGGGCAGGCCCAGCACGGTTTCGCTCGAGGCAAAGACCACGCTTCTGATCCCGGCCTGGCGGGCCGCGAGAAAGACGTTGTAGCTGGCCGGCACATTGTTCTTGAACGTGCGGGCATTGGGGAACAGGCCCGGGGCGGGAATCGCGGCGAGATGCACTACGGCGTCGAACTTGCCGCCGCGCTCGTCGATGCCGCCGAGGATGGCTTCCGCCACCTCGCCATAATTGGAGAGGTCGAGCCGCACGGTCCTGCAGAGCTGCTCGCGTGGCAGGTCCTGGTCGAGATTGAGCACCTCGTAGCCGTGGGCGACAAGATCGCGCACCACCGCGCGCCCCAGCTTTCCGCTTCCACCCGTAACGACGACCTTGGGCATGGCCCTGCCTCCTGCTTTGGTTTTGATTGGGAGCGGCCACTCGCGGGCCGACCGCGCGACCCTAGCAAGCGGGCCCGCCTTGCGCAAACGCGCGGCCATCCCGCGCAACATGAACTAATTCTGAACGACCTTCTCAGCGTTCGTTCAACGCGGCCGCCCCATGGTGGCATTGTTGAAATCAACCGTCCCCAGGAGTGGGAAATGCGCAAGCAACGTGAAGCTCTCTTGATCGCCGCCCTGGCTGGCCTCGTGATCGTTGGCGCTGCTGCGTTCGTGGTGCAGCCCACCCTCGCTGGCCCGGCCGCGGCAACGCAGCACGTGGCGCTTGGTCCAAGCAAGCTCGGTTGAGCGCAACGCCTGACGTTCTGTCGAACGCGACTGTTTCCTCCAAAGCAGTTGACTTTGCCGGTCCGCTGATGCCTCAAAAGAGCATCACGGACCGGATTTTTTTTGATGGATGCGAACCCCGTTCTCGTCGAACTCACCCGCGGCGATTGGGTAGAGAATCGGCACTGCGCCGCCCTTGTCGTGCGCGACGGCAAGGGCCAGATCGTTGCCCGGGTGGGCGATACGGCGCGCCCGATCTTTCCGCGCTCGGCGGTAAAATCGATGCAGGCGCTGGCCATGGCGACCTCCGGCGCGATCGACCGCTTTGAGCTCAGCGACACGGAACTGGCGCTCGCCTGCGCCTCGCACCAGGGCGAGCCCGAGCACATCGAGGGTGTGGGCCATTTCCTCGCCCATTTGGGGCTGAGCACTGACAATCTCGAATGCGGTGCCCATCCGCCCACCGCCCCAGCGGCGCGGGAAACCATGCGGGCCCGGCACGAGGAGCCGACCGCGCTCTGCAACAATTGCTCGGGCAAGCATTCGGGCCTGCTCGCCACCTCTCTTGCCCTCGGGGTTCCGACTCGGGGCTATGTTGAACGCCAGCATCCGACACAGGTGGCGGTGCGCGAGGCGATCGAGATGGTGATCGGGGAAAAGCTCAGCACGGATCTGGTCGGCACCGATGGCTGCTCGATCCCCACCTGGGCGGCCCCGCTCGATGCCTTCGCCCTGGGCTTTGCCCGCATGGCTACCGGGGAGGGGCTCCCCTCCGACATCGCCGCCGCTGCGCATCGCATCTTCGATGCCGCAACCAGCCACCCGTTCCTGGTGGCGGGCAGCGCCCATATCGACAGCGAGGCGATGGAAGCCTTCGGCGGCCGGCTGATGCTGAAGGGCGGCGCCGAGGGCGTCTATTGCGGCGCGATCCGCGACAAGGGGCTGGGCTTTGCCCTCAAGATCGACGACGGCAACCAGGCCGCCTCCCGAGCGCTCGTCGCGGCGCTCCTGCTCGAAATCGCCGACCCGGACGAGGCCCAGACGGCGCTGCTCGAGCGCTACGCCACGCAGACGGTGAAGAACGTGCGCAAGCTTGAGGTCGGCGCGTTGGCGGCGCGGCGGGATGTGGTGAAAGCGGGATTTGCGAGGGGCTGAGGCAGGACCCTCATCCAGGCTTCGCGCCACCTTCTCCCGCAGGGGGAGTTGGGGCGAGGCCTTGCCACAAGTTCCCCTCCCCCTTGAGGGGAGGGTGGCGGCAGCCGGGCGGGGGTTGTTCCCATCCACGGGCTCTGTGCTGGGCAACAACCCCCACCCTT
>DATJHO010000160.1:0-4641 GCA_035493835.1 Devosiaceae bacterium | reverse complement strand
TTCAGGCATACGCCGCTGGAGGGCGGAGGACTCTGCCTTACCCGCCTCGGCTCCAACATTGGCCCACCACGGGACGACTCCCGTGATCCCCGACTCCCCCCGCAGACCGTTCGTCGCGACCTCGCAGCGCGAGGGGATGGGCTGAATATACGGCCGCTGGAATGACCGGGCATAAGTTTTTTGAAATCGGGCTGAGAGGCGCAGCAGCGCTGGGGGTTGCGAAGATGAACGCGTGTCGGTTGGGACGTCGTGCGGGCGGCGAGTCCCCCCACCCAGCTGGAACCGAAGCTGCAGCAAATACCGGGTCATCCCCGCAAGCGGGGACCTCTGTTCATGTGGCGCAACGGAGGTTCCCGCTTTCGCGGGAATGACCTGGTGGGTGGGGCAGCGACCACATCCCTCTCCGTCCGTCATGGCCGGACTCGATCCGGCCACCCAGATGCGTGCGCAAGGTGCGCGGACAGTTCGGCTGGGTCCGCGGGTCGATCCCCGGATCAAGTCCGGGGACGCGGATGACGGAACGGAGGGTCGGTGCAAGCGGCCGCCTTCGGCGGCTCCTAGAGCGTCACGTCGGCATAGCAGGGGGCAAAGCCCCACGCCTTGAGCACGTAGCTCTGCCGGAGGCCGGCGGTGAAGAACGGATCGGCTTCGCACAGGCGCACGGCATCCGCGCGGTTCGCAATGTTGTCCAAAATCCACAGCCCGCCATCCGGCGGCCCACCCGGTTCGTCGCGCACCCCGCCGGCCAGCCGGATCTGGTCGCGATGCCGCTCGAGATAGTCGAAATGCGCTTCGGCATTCGCTTCGCGGATGGCGAGCGCGCCGGGCCTGTCCTCGAAAATCACGATCCAGCGCATGTCAGGCCTCCACCTGTCGCGCCAGAAGCCGCGGACCGAAAACATTGGTCATCAGCCCGACGAAAACCAGCAGGCTGCCGATGAGCTCGAATGGCGTGATGCGCTCGCCCAGGATGAGCGTTGCGCCTGCGATGCCGCTGACCGGCACCAGAAGCGCGAAGGGAGCGACGGTCGAGGCCGGGTAGCGGCCGAGCAGCACACTCCAGCCGCCATAGCCGAACACCGTCGAGATCCAGCCGATGAACAGCAGCGAGCCGATACCGACATAAGTGATTTGGCTCAGCGCCAGCGGCACCGCACCCGGTCCCTCAAAGAGCAGCGACAGGAGGTAGAGCGGGATCGGCGGCGCCAGGCTCGACCACACGACAAAGCCGAGCATATCGATGCGGCCGGCCTTCTTGGTCAGAAGATTGGCGACGCCCCAGCAGATCGCGGCGGCAATCGTCATGAGGAACGGCCAGAGCGCCGCGCCGCCAAGGCGTTCGGCGGCGATCACCGCGATGCCCGCAAAGGCGATGAGGGCCCCTGCCAATTGTGCGGCGCCCGGCCGCTCGCCAAGGAACAGCACCGCAAAGCCGATGGTGAAGAACACCTGCAGCTGGATGACCACGGAAGCCAATCCTGCCGGCATGCCGAACTTGATGGCCGTGAACAGCAGGCCGAACTGTCCGACGCCTACCGCGAGGCCGTAACCCACGAGGATGCCGAGCGCGACGTTGGGACGCTTGATGAAGAACACCGCCGGCACCGCAGCCACCACATAGCGCAGCGCCGTCAGCAGCAGCGGCGGCACCTCGTTCACGCCCCAGCGGATGAAAACGAAATTGATGCCCCAGACCACCGCCACGGCGAGGGCCAGCAACACATCACGGATCGGCATCATCGGTTCACGACCTTCCATCGCTCCCGGCACGGACAGGACATCCGAAACCGCCGCAAGGCAAATGACAGGTCCTGATGAGGGTCATCACGCAGCGCGATGACCCCGGCAATTGCGGCCTCAGGCGGCCTTGCGCTCGACCAGGTTGCGCTCGATCAGCGTCTCGAGGATTTGCACGGTATTGAGCGCAGCGCCCTTGCGCAGATTGTCCGAGACCACCCAGATGTTGAGCCCGTTCTCGATGGTCGCATCTTCGCGGATGCGTGACACGTAGGTGTCGTACTCGCCGACCGCTTCGATCGGCGTCGCGTAGCCGCCGGGCTCGCGCTTGTCGATGACCGACACGCCGGCCGCCTCGCGCAGCGCGTCGCGCGCTTCGTCCGCGGTAATCGGCTTTTCGAACTCGATGTTGACCGCCTCGGAATGGCCGACGAACACCGGCACCCGCACGCAGGTCGCCGTCACCTTGATCTTGGGATCGAGGATCTTCTTGGTCTCGACCGTCATCTTCCACTCTTCCTTGGTCTGCCCGTCCTCCATGAAGACGTCGATGTGCGGAATGACGTTGAAGGCAATCTGCTTGGAAAACTTCCTGGGCGACGGCGTGTCGTTGACGAAAATGCCCTTGGTCTGCGTCCACAGCTCGTCGCGGCCTTCCTGGCCGGCGCCCGACACCGACTGGTAGGTGGAAACGACGACGCGCTTGATCGTCGCGAGATCGTGCAGCGGCTTCAGCGCCACCACCATCTGCGCGGTCGAGCAATTCGGATTGGCGATGATGTTCTTGCGCTGGTTGCGCGCCATGTAGTCGTCGAGCACATGGGCGTTGACCTCCGGCACCACCAGCGGCACGTCGGCGTGGTAGCGCCAGAACGACGAATTATCGACGACGATGCAGCCGGTCGCCCCGATCTTCTCGCCATACTCCTTGGCGACGGCCGAGCCGGCGCTCATCAGCGCGAAATCGACTCCCTTGAAGTCGAAATTCGCAAGGTTCTGCACCTTGAGCCGCCTGTCGCCGAAGCTGATCTCCTGGCCCTGCGACTTGGCCGACGCCAGCGCGATCACCTCGGAAACCGGAAACTTCCGCTCGCTCAGAATGTTGAGCATTTCGCGGCCAACGGCACCCGTGGCCCCGACGACTGCAACGCGATAACCCATTTTGACTGGTTCCTTTAACCCCGACCCCCGCGCCGGCAACCGGCGGCTCAACTGGCTTCGGCCTCTCCCCGGCGGGAGATGGCCCGGGGAAAAGCTCAGAGGGTTTTGGTGGTTTTGGTTTTCAGCCTGAGCGGCACACCGACGCGCTCGGGCAGGAACAGCTCCAGCCCCGGCAGCTCGATATCCATTTCGTCTCCGCGCAGCATGCGAAAGACCCTTGCTCAAACGTGACCGCGGCTTTTACGCCGAAATGGCAAAGAGTCAATGAAACGGCCAGCGCCGTGGTGTAACGGGCCTCATGCGCAATTACGATGTGATCGTCCTCGGTGCCGGGGCGGCGGGGATGATGGCCGCCATTGAAGCCGGTAAGCGGGGCCGTTCGGTGTTGGTCGTCGACCACGCCAAAGCCCCGGGCGAAAAGATCCGGATCTCGGGCGGCGGGCGCTGCAATTTCACCAATACCCAGACGCGGCCGGACCGATTCATCTCGAAAAACCCGAAATTCGCGGTCTCGGCGCTGAGCCGCTACACGCCCGAGCGCTTCACAAATCTGGTGCGCACATATGGCGTTTCTTTCCACGAAAAAACGCTTGGGCAGCTGTTTTGCGACGGCTCGTCGGCGCAGGTCGTCAACCTGCTGACGAGCGAAATGAACAAGGCCGGCGTCACGCTGGAGCTCGCGGCCGGGATCGAGGCGGTGGAGAAGGCCGACCCCGGCTATGTGGTGCGCCTTGCCTCCGGCCCGGTGAGCGCAACGTCGCTGGTGATCGCCACCGGCGGCAAATCCATCCCCAGGATGGGCGCCACGGGCCTCGGCTACCGGCTGGCCGAGCAGTTCGGACTGAAGCTGGTCGAAACGCGGCCGGCGCTGGTGCCGCTGACCTTCGAGCCGCGCATCCTCGAGCACCTCGCGCCGCTCGCGGGCATCTCGACCGAGGCGGTGGTCACCGCCAACGGCAGGGGCTTCCGCGAGGCGCTGCTGTTCACCCATCGCGGGCTCAGCGGCCCGGCGATCCTGCAGGTTTCGTCGTATTGGCGCGAAGGCGATCCGGTCGCGGTGCGGCTGTTGCCCGATGCCGATGTGATGGCGCTGCTCAAACAGGCACGCAGCACCACGCCAAAAGTCGCGCTGCAGACGGTGCTGAGCACGCATCTGCCGAAACGGCTGGCCCAGATGCTCGCCGAAGAGATCGGTCTCGGCGGCATGATCGGCGATTTCTCGGACAAGAAGCTTGCCGCCGTCGCCGGGGCCCTGACGCACTGGACGCTGAAGCCCACCGGATCGGAAGGCTACCGCACCGCCGAAGTCACGCTGGGCGGGGTCGACACCGACGGGCTGAACTCGACGACGATGGAGGCGCGCAGCGTGCCGGGCCTCTATGTGATCGGCGAGGTGGTCGACGTCACCGGCTGGCTCGGCGGCTACAATTTCCAGTGGGCGTGGGCGAGCGGCTGGGCCGCGGGCCAGGTCGCCTGAGCGCTGCCACTCGCCCCCGATGCGATGCACCATGTAGCTCGTCCACGTTGGTTCGAGCAGATCGGCAAACGACCTGCCGCAAGGCGCGGCGGACGGATCAGGCCGGCCAAGGGCTGACGGCGCCCGCGTCCGGTCGAGGATCGTCGCACCAATCGGCCGCCGTTCAGCGTCATCGACGTCGAGGCGGCCGGGCGCGATTAGGCCGCGCGCATCGGCTTGATCGCGGCGATCGAGGAGCCGGCCTGCTGCTCCGCGATCGTCAGGTC
>DATJHO010000159.1:0-11365 GCA_035493835.1 Devosiaceae bacterium | reverse complement strand
GACCGTGAACACGTCGTTGAGGTACATTTTTACCGGATCGGCCTTCATGTCCTCGTCGCCGACGCCAAACGCCGCGGATGGCGTTGCCGGGGTCAGGATCGCATCGATCCCGTCATTGAACGCCAACTCGAAATCGCGCTTTATCAGGGTGCGGACGCGCTGCGCCTTGACGTAATAGGCATCGAAATAGCCGGCCGACAGCACATAGGTACCGATCATGATGCGCCGCTTCACCTCGCGGCCGAAACCGGCGGCCCGGCTCAGCTCGTACATATCGGTGATGTCGCGGCCGCTGACCCTGAGTCCATATTTCACGCCGTCGTAACGTGCGAGATTGGAAGAGGCTTCCGCCGGGGCGACGATGTAATAGGCCGGCAGGGCATATTTGGTGTGCGGCAGCGAGATGTCGCGCACCGTCGCTCCCTCGGCCTTCAGCCATTCGAGGCCCTGGTGCCAGAGTTTTTCAATTTCGGCCGGCATGCCCTCCATGCGGTATTCGCGCGGCACGCCGATGGTCAGGCCCTTTACCCCGCGCTCGACGGCAGCGGCAAAATCGGGCACCGCCAAATCAACGCTGGTCGAATCCTTGGCATCGAACCCCGACATCGAAGTCAGCATGATCGCCGCGTCCCCGACCGTGCGGGCGATCGGGCCGGCCTGGTCGAGCGAGGAGGCAAACGCCACCACGCCCCAGCGCGAGCAGCGGCCATAGGTCGGCTTGATACCGACTGTGCCAGTGAACGCAGCCGGCTGCCGGATCGAGCCGCCGGTATCGGTTGCCGTGGCGCCGGCGCAGAGCCAGGCCGAAACCGCCGCCGCCGAACCGCCGGAGGAGCCGCCGGGCACCAGGTTGGCGTTGGAGTTTTCCGCCCGCCAGGGATTGATCACCGGACCGTAATAGGAGGTCTCGTTGGATGAGCCCATGGCGAACTCGTCCATGTTGAGCTTGCCCAGCATCACCGCGCCGTCGCGCCATAGATTGGCGGTGACACTCGATTCGTATTCGGGCTTGAAACCGTCGAGGATATGGCTGGCGGCCTGCGTGTGGACGCCCATGGTGCCGAACAGGTCCTTGATTCCGAGCGGAATGCCCTCGAGCGAACCGCCCTCCCCCTTGGCGAGCCTTTCGTCGCTGGCCTTGGCGGCAGAGAGCGCCTCGTCTGGCGTCACCGCCACATAGGCATTGAGCTTGGGGTTCGCCTGCTCGATTGCCGCCAGATAGTCCGCCGTCAGCTCGGTGGCAGAAAATTCCTTGGCGCGAAGCCCCTTCCGGGCGGCGGCAAGCGACAGTTTCGTCAGTTCGGTCACGAATGCATTCCCGTGAAAGAGGGGGGCTCGGAGAGCCATTTCATAGAATTGGGCCAGTCGGCTGCATGCTCATCGCTGACAAGCGCCGGCCGTGCGGGACGACCGTCGCCCTGCAGCGGCGGCGCGATGGCAATGGCCATCGCTATTCCACCACCTTCGGCACCATGAAGAAATTGTCTTCCGTCAACGGCGCGTTGGCGACGATCTTGTCGGCATAGCCGCCGTCGCTCACCTTGTCCTCGCGCCGGCGGAGCTGCATCGGCGTCACCGAGGTCATCGGCTCGACGCCCTCGACGTTGACCTCGCCAAGCTGCTCGACGAACCCCAGAATGGCATTGAGCTCATCCTGGTACTGGACGACCTCTTGGTCCCCGATGCGGATGCGCGCGAGGCGCCCAATCTTCTTCACGGTTGCGGCGTCGACGGCCATGGGATCCCGCTGGTATTTGTTGCGATCTGGTTTTGGGCATTTACCAGCAGGTGAGGCGACAGCGCAACAATTCAGACTTCAAGCGCCAGCCCCGGCTCCAGCGAAACGAGCCCTGCGCCCTCGAGATGCTCGCGCAGCTCCGCGATCGCAAGATCGATGGTCGCCTCGTCGGCCGCCAACGCGATCAATTTCGGCCGCGCCACGTCGAGCAATACCGTGCACGTCGCTACCATTTCCTCGCGCGCACCAAACAGCACCACCACTGCGTCATCGGCCCAACGCCCGAACCGCGGCGCCTCCACGGAGGCAATCAGCACCAGCGGCGGCTCCCCGATGGCATCGAAGAGCACGGCCCGCGGCCCGATCCGCTGGATTTTTACGGCCTGGTCCGGCGGGCTATCCTCGGCAAGTTTTGCCACCTTCCGGGGCCGCCACTTCGCCGGGTCCACAACCGGCAGGTTCCCATCCTCACTCGCCAGGGCAAAAACCCGGTCGGCGCCCGACACCAGCTCGCGCCGATCCACAAAATCCGGCGCCCGATCCGGATCGGCGACCAGAATCTCCCCGCCGATATGGATGCGGACGGTTGTTGCGGCGAACCAGGTGAGTTTCATCGGTGAGCGGACAGGGTGAGGGAGGGAGCTCCTAACCTGCCTTGCGACGCTTTTCCACGAGATATTGAACTGCCAAAGCCACCGTCGCGGGTATCGGCTTATCCTTTCGATAATCGGCTACCAACCTACGAGCAATCCGCAAGCGAGCCGCCATCCCATCCAGACTCAGGTCCAGAACGTCCATCGCCGCTCTAAAATCTGCGTTGTCGAATTCGATTGGACGTAGTTCATCGATCCAGGCTGCCGCCAACTCGCTGCCGTCGGGCCACTCCAGCGCGTCGCCAAATTCGCTGACGCTTAGTTCGTGGAACAATGCATCGTCCGTCCGGAGCCGGACGAAACTGCGGTGGCTGAGCAAGGCCGGCATGAGATCGATTGCCTCCACGTCCCCCCCACGCCACGTGACCTCAACAGCTCTGCCCTCGAGCGGCACCGCCGACTGCAATTTGCGCAGCGGCTTCCCGGCCTCAATGAATTCGTCCATTTAGCTGGTCCCAAAGTTCGCTGATCAAGTGCTGATTGAGCACCGCCCATCGCAAAGCTAGTTCGAGATCACCCCTACGGAGTTTTCCGTTCAGTAGTGCCAGATCGTCGATACTCACCTGTACGTCCCCATCGGGGGTCGTGATATGAAAATGTCTCGGCATATGGTCTCTTGCAAAGACCCTGATCAGAACTCGTCCGTTCCCCAAACGCGCCAACGTTGGCACCGCCGCCCCACGTAGTGCATCACGCGCACTAATACAACCACCCGAGGGCGAGGACCTTCATCTGGCTGGGTACCTAGGTCTGAACACTACTGCACGGCGTCGCTCAGTTTGATCACGCTATGTTCTTGTTGTAAACTTTCTTTGTTCACCAGATGTAGGAATGTTCTCCTGTGGATAACCCCCTCGCCGCCCTTCCCGCCGCCGGCAAGCTGCTGGGGCTTGATCTCGGGACCAAGACCATTGGTGTCGCGATCTCGGATGGCATGCGCTATTCGGCGACCCCGCTCGAAACCATCGCCCGCACGAAATTCACCGCCGATGCCGACCGGCTCAAGGTGCTGATCGCGGAGAATGCGGCTGTCGCCATCGTCCTGGGGCTGCCGCTGAACATGGATGGCTCGGAGGGGCCGCGGGTGCAATCGACCCGGGCGTTCGCCCGAAATCTGGCAAAACTGGTCGAAATCCCCATCGTCTTCTGGGATGAGCGGTTGTCGACCAGCGCGGTCACGCGCACCCTGATCGAGGCGGATGTGCGCCGCGACAAGCGGGCCGAGGTCGTCGACAAGCTCGCCGCAAGCTATATTCTGCAGGGGGCGTTGGAGCGGCTGCGGCGCGGCTGAGCTAGGGCGGTAAAAATTGCCGACCGCACTTGTGCGGCCAAAATCCCTCCGCTAGACCGCACCCGATCAGCAGGTGGAGACAGATGGCAGGACCATCGCCAGCAAGCGCACAGCACGACGAGAGCGCCCAGAGCGGCATGCCCGTCTTTTCGAAACGCCACCTGCTCGGCATAGCCGAACTTTCCCCTTACGAAATCCTCGATCTGCTCGACCGCGCCGAGAAGATGGTCCCGGTCTCCCGGCAGGAGCGCAAGACGCTGCCAACGCTTTCGGGCAAGACGCAGATTAACCTGTTCTTCGAGCCGTCTACCCGCACGCAGGGCTCGTTCGAAATCGCCGGCAAGCGACTCGGCGCGCAGGTCATGAACATGTCGGTCAGGACCTCATCGGTGACGAAGGGCGAGACGCTGATCGATACCGCGGCAACGCTGAACGCCATGCGGCCGGACGTGATCGTGGTCCGCCATTCCGCCTCGGGTGCGGTTCACCTCCTGTCGCAAAAGGTCGGCTGCTCGGTCATCAATGCCGGGGATGGCGCGCATGAGCACCCGACCCAGGCGCTGCTCGATGCGCTGACCATCCGCCGCCACAAGGGCCGGTTGAACGGGCTCACCGTCGCCATCTGCGGCGACATCGCCAATTCGCGCGTGGCCCGTTCGAACCTGCTCCTGCTTGGGGCCCTCCAGATCCGCACCCGGGTCATAGCGCCGAAAACCCTGCTGCCGCGCGGCATCGAGAACATGGCGACGGAAGTTTTCACCGACATGCGCGAGGGGTTGGCCGGCGCCGACGTGGTGATGATGCTGCGGCTGCAGCACGAGCGGGCGGCGGGTCGGATGATCCCCTCGGTGCGCGAATATTACCGGTTCTACGGCCTCGACGAGGAAAAGCTCGCCTTCGCCAAGCCGGATGCCATCGTCATGCATCCCGGCCCGATGAATCGCGGCGTCGAGATCGATCCGGCGATCGCCGATGGCCCGCGGTCGGTCATCACCGACCAGGTCGAAATGGGCGTTGCCGTGCGCATGGCCGTGCTCGATGCCCTTCTCCAGGATCGCAACGAGCAAACTCCATGACCCGGCCGATCATCATCGAAAACGCCCGCATCGTCGATCCTGCCTCGGGGCTCGACGCCATGGGCGCGCTTCACGTCGAAAACGGCCGGATTGCCAACGTCGCAACCAATGGGGGCAAGAACCTGCCGGAGGGTGTCGAGCGCATCGACGCCCGTGGACTGATCCTGGCACCCGGCCTCATCGACATGCGCGTCTTTACGGGCGAGCCGGGCCATGAATATCGCGAGACACTGGCCACTGCCTCGGCAGCGGCGGCCGCGGGCGGGGTGACGAGCTTCGTGCTGATGCCGGATGCGCTCCCCGTGATCGATGACGGGGCGCTGGTCGATTTCCTCATTCGCCGCGCCCAGGCGACCGCGAGCGTCAACGTGCTGCCCGCGGCGGCGATCACCAAGGGCCTCAGGGGCGAGGAGATCACCGAGTTCGGCCTGCTGAAGGAGGCCGGGGCAGTCTGCTATACCGACGGGCGGCATTCGATCCAGTCGAGCGGCCTGCTCCGCGCGGCCTTCAGCTACGCCGCCAATTTCGACATGCCGATCGTCCATCACCTTGCCGACCATGGCCTCGTCGGCGAGGGCGTGATGAACGAGGGTTATTTCGCGTCCGTGCTGGGACTGAAGGGCATTCCGCCCGAGGCTGAGACGGTGCCCCTCGCCCGCGACCTGCAGTTGGCGCTCGCAACCGGCGTCCGCTACCACGCGGCGCAGATTTCGACGGCGAACTCCGTTGCGCTCATGGCCGAGGCCAAGAAGCGCTCTGCCTCCATCAGTTGCGGCGTCTCGATCAACAATCTTGCCCTCAACGAAAACGACGTCGGCGCCTACCGCACCTTCTTCAAGCTGTCGCCGCCGCTCAGGTCCGAGGACGACCGGCGGGCGATGGTGCACGGCCTCCGCGAGGGCACCATCGATGTGATCCATTCCGACCATGATCCGCAGGATTCGGAAGTGAAGCGGCAGCCCTTCGCCGAGGCTTCGGACGGCGCCACCGGGCTCGAAACCCTCTTGGCCGCGGCGCTGAGGCTGGTGCATTCGGGCGAGGCCGACCTGATGACCGTGCTGCGGGCGATGACGCAGCGCCCGGCCGAAATTCTCGGCCTGCCCTCCGGCAGGCTGACGGTTGGCGCGCCTGCCGATTTCATCTTGCTGGATCTGGACTATCCGTGGCAGGTCAGCGAAAAAGACATGCGTTCGCGCTCGCATAACTCAAGTTTCGAGGGCGCGCGTCTTGCGGGCAAGGTCATGGCAACATACGTTGCCGGGGCAAAAGTCTTCAGCCACGGATAAGAACTGAGTTTTGCGCGTTTGAACAACTGGAGCGCCATCGCTCTTGTTGACCACGCTCTGGGGGTAATAGCGTGATCTTGAATTTCGTCATTGCGGCCGTTGTCGGCTATCTGCTCGGCTCGATCCCGTTCGGGCTGCTCATCACCCGTGCCGCCGGACTCGGCGATGTCCGCAAGATCGGCTCAGGAAATATCGGGGCGACCAACGTCCTGCGCACAGGCCGGCGGGAACTTGCGGCCGCCACCCTGCTGCTCGATGCGCTGAAGGCGGTCGCGGCGGTGCTGATCGCCCGCCACTTCTGGGGCGAGGACGCGGCGTTCATTGCCGGCATCGCCGCCTTAGTCGGCCATTGCTTTCCCGTCTGGCTCGGCTTCAAGGGCGGCAAGGGCGTGGCCTCGTTCATCGGCCTGCTGCTGGCCCTGGCATGGCCCGTTGGACTGATCTTCTGCGTCGTCTGGCTGATCATCGCCTTTGCGCAGAAATATTCCTCGCTCGCCGCCCTGACCGCTGCCGTGACGGCACCCATCTTCGCCTACGCCGTGTGGCTCTGGGGATATCCCACCGACGGCATCAAGCTGGCAGCGACAACGGCTGTGCTGGCGTTGCTGCTTGTCTATAATCACCGGGCCAATATCGGGCGCCTGCTGAGCGGCACCGAGCCCAAGATCGGCAGCGAGAAGAAAAAGGCCGCGTGAAGCCATGGCAGCCGGGTCCAGTGGCGATCTGCTGACCCGTTCGCAGCGCCTCGCCTGGCTGCGCCTGATTCGCAGCGACAATGTCGGCCCGGTCACGTTCCGGCAATTGCTGAACCGCTTCGGCTCGGCCGAGGCAGCACTCGAGGCCCTGCCCTCGCTCGCCCGCAATGCCGGCGTTGCCGCGCGGCTCTATCCCCCCGGCGAGGCGGAAGCCGAGCTCGAGGCCGTCGAGCAGAACGGCGCGCGCCTGGTGGCGCTGGGCGAACCCGGCTATCCGCCCCTGCTGAAACACATCTCCGGGCCGCCGCCCCTGGTGACGCTTGCCGGCGGCGACAATCTCGACTGGTCGCGCACCGTCGGCATCGTCGGCGCGCGCAACGCCTCCTCGGCCGGCCAGAAGATGACCCGCGTGCTGGCCGGCGACCTCGGCGCCGAGGGTTACACAATCGTCTCGGGATTGGCGCGCGGCATCGATGCAGCGGCGCACCGGGCGACCCTCAAGACCGGCACGGTCGCGGTGCTGGCCGGCGGGCTCGACCACATCTACCCGGACGAAAACGTGCCTTTAGCGCGCGAAATCGTCGAGCACGGCGGCGCGCTCATCACCGAGATGCCGTTCAACTGGGAGCCGCGGGCGCGGGATTTCCCCCGCCGCAACCGGCTGATCGCCGGCTTGTCGCGTGGCGTCGTGGTTGTCGAAGCAGCCAAGCGCTCCGGGTCGCTGATCACCGCCCGGCTGGCGCTGGAACAGGACCGCGAGGTCTTCGCCGTGCCCGGCTCCCCGCTTGATCCGAGGGCGGAGGGGAGCAATGCGCTGATCCAGCAAGGCGCGAGGCTGGTGACCGCGGCGGCCGACGTCCTTGATTCGCTCGCGCAGGCCGATCCCTGGCGAAAGGCGCTGTTCGAGCCCGACTGGGAGCCGGAGGTCGGCGACAGCGGCGGCGATCCTGCGGACGCAACCATGCCCTCCCACGATGATCGCACCAGACTGCTCGAGGCGCTGAGCGTAACGCCAATGCCGGTCGATGAACTGCTCGCCGCAACGGGCCTCTCCATCCCGGCGGTCCAGACACTGTTGCTCGAACTCGACATCGCGGGCCGAATCGAATGGTCGAGCGGCCAGCTGGTCGCGTTGAGAGGATAGCGGTTGAAAAACTTGCTTCCACCCGCCGGACGTCATCCCGGCGAACGCCGGGATCCAGTACTCGGTGAGCTGGCGGCAAGACCTGCGAACCGCTAACAACGCTGGGCATACCCGATCCCGGCTTTCGCCGGGACGGCGCCGTGCCTGCCACTGCGCCGTACATAAAGACTCAGGGCTGCGTCACCCCTCCGACGTACCCCCAAAAATTCCCTCCCCTATAGGGGAGACAATCACGCCTCCGCGCCGCCCCGTTGACACCTGACGGCGGCTTCACCATGTTCCGCCGCGTTGCCGATCCCCTTTACTGAAAGCCATTCGAATGAAGCTCGTCATCGTTGAAAGTCCGGCTAAGGCCAAGACAATCAACAAATATCTGGGCAAGGACTATGAGGTCCTGGCGAGCTTTGGCCATGTCCGCGATTTGCCGGCCAAGGATGGCTCAGTCCGTCCGGATGAGGACTTTGCGATGAGCTGGGAGGTCGATGCCGCCTCCAGAAAGCACGTCTCGGACCTCGTCAACGCCGCCAAGAATGCCGACGAACTGATTCTCGCCTCCGACCCTGATCGCGAGGGCGAAGCCATCGCCTGGCACGTGCTCGACGTCCTCGAACAGAAGAAGGCGGTGAAGGGCAAGCCGGTCCGGCGCGTCGTCTTCAACGCCATCACCAAATCCGCCGTCACCGAGGCGATGCTGCATCCGCGCGATATCGATATCCCGCTGGTGGATGCCTATCTTGCCCGCCGTGCCCTCGACTATCTCGTCGGCTTCACCCTCTCGCCGATCCTCTGGCGCAAGCTGCCGGGGTCGCGTTCCGCTGGCCGGGTGCAGTCGGTGGCGCTGCGGCTCGTGTCCGAGCGCGAATCGGAAATCGAGCGCTTCAAGCCGCAGGAATACTGGAGCGTGCTCGCCCACCTCCTTCACCAGGGCAAAGGCTTTGACGCGCGGCTCTATGCCGTCGACGGCAAGACCACCGACAAGCTCGACGTCAAGACCGGGGCCGATGCGGAAGCGCTGAAGGCCGCGATCGATGCTGGCCGGCTAAAAGTCCAGAACGTCGACAAGAAGCCGACCAGGCGCAACCCGTACGCCCCATTCACCACCTCGAGCCTCCAGCAGGACGCCTCTTCGCGCCTGGGGCTGTCGCCGAACCGGACGATGCAGATCGCCCAGCGCCTCTATGAGGACGGCATCATCACCTATATGCGAACCGATGCCGTGCAGATGGCCCCAGAAGCCGTCAGCGAGGCGCGCCGGGCCATCGAAAAGGAATTCGGCACCGCCTACCTGCCCGCAACGCCCCGGCTCTACCAGAGCAAGGCCAAGAACGCGCAGGAGGCCCACGAGGCGATCCGCCCGACCGACATGTTCCGCCACCCGAACACGCTGCGTGGCGGCGATTCGGACCAGCACCGCGTCTATGAGCTGATCTGGCGGCGCACCATCGCCAGCCAGATGCGCTCGGCCGAGATCGAACGCACCACCGCCGATATTCTCGTCGAAGGCTCGCCGCGCAATGTGACGTTGCGCGCCGTCGGCTCGGTCGTGACCTTCCCCGGCTTCCTCGCCCTCTATGGCGTCGAGGCGAAGGAGGATCGCGACGAGGACGACGAGGACAGCCGCGAGTTGCCCCCGCTGGCGGCCGGCGACACGCCGCAGCTCAAGGCTTGCGATATCGAGCAGCACTTCACCCAGCCCCCGTCCCGCTTCACCGAAGCCAGCCTCATCAAGCGGATGGAAGAGCTCGGCATTGGCCGCCCGTCGACCTATGCCTCGACGCTGTCGGTGCTCAAGGACCGCGACTATGTGCGGCTGGAAAAGCGCGCCCTCGTCCCCGAGGACCGCGGCCGGCTGGTCACCGCCTTCCTCGAAAGCTTCTTCAAGCGCTACATCGAATATGGCTTCACCGCCGACCTCGAGGAAAAGCTCGACGAGATCTCCGACGGCAAGCTTGCCTACAAGGACGTGCTGCGCGAGTTCTGGGACGAGTTTTCGCGCCACACCACCGAAATCAAGGACCTCCGCGTCACCGAGGTCCTCGATGCGCTGAACGACCTGCTGGCGGATCACATCTTCCCGGCCAAGGCCGACGGGTCCGATCCACGCCGCTGCCCCAATTGCGGCACCGGCCACCTGTCGCTGAAGCTCGGCAAGTTCGGCGCCTTCATCGGGTGTGAGAACTACCCGGATTGCCGCTACACCATGCAGCTTTCGGATGCCGCGACGGGCGGCGCCACGGAAAACGCACCGGGGGACGGACTTCTGGGCACCGATCCCGAAAGCGGGCTTGAGGTTTTCCTCAAGAGCGGCCGCTTCGGCCCCTATGTGCAGCTCGGCGAGGACAAGGAACCCAAGCGCTCGAGCCTTCCCAAGGGCTGGGAGCCGGCCTCCATCAACTTGGAAAAAGCGCTAAGGCTGCTGTCGCTGCCGCGCGAGGTTGGCCTCCACCCCGAGACCAAAGAACCGATCAGCGCCGGCATCGGCCGCTATGGGCCGTTCATCCTGCATGCTGGCAAATATGCCAACCTGCCGGACGTGGAAGAAGTCTTCACCGTCGGCATCAACCGCGCGGTCGACCTCCTTGCGGCCAAGGCGGCCGGTGGCGGGCGGCGCGGCGCGGCAACCCCGGCCGCGATCCAGACCTTTGAGCACGCCGACGGCCCGATCACCGTCCGCGCCGGGCGCTACGGGCCCTATGTGAACCAGGGCAAGGTCAACGCCACGCTGCCCAAGGATTTGAAGCCCGAAGACGTGACGCTGGAAACGGCCATCGAACTCATCGCCGCCCGCGCCGCGATTTCCGGCAAATCGACGAAGACAGCCAAAAAGCCCGCAGCTAAAAAGGCAGCCGCAAAGCCGGCGGCCGAGAAGAAGACGGCTGCGAAAAAACCCGCCGCCAAGAAGCCGGCAAAGGCCAAGGTCCCTAGCGAGGAAGCAGAGGCCTGACCTTCCGACTTGCCGGAACGGCTACTCCTCACCCTGCCCCTCTCCCCTGGGGAGAGGGAACGATGGCGCCGCTCAAGGTCGGCTCCCATCGAATGCGCGCGAAACCAAGAACCTGGAAACCCATTTCGATTCCATCGAACCGGATTAGTCTCTAGGGTGGAACAATGCCCCGTTCTCCCAAAACCGCAGCCACCGCCCCGCGCCACCGCGCCTATGTCACCGGCACCCTGCCCTCGCGCGAGGACATCCTTGCGGCCATGGCCGAGGATCCCGGGCTAGACGGCAAGCGCGATCTCGCCAAGCGGTTCGGCATCAAGGGCGATATGCGGACGCCGTTCAAGGTGCTGCTCAAGGAAATGGAAGCCGAGGGTTTTCTCGCCCGCACGCGCAAAACCATCCGGCGCACGGCAACGCTGCCGGCCGTGACCGTGCTCGACATTCCGGTCGACGCCGATCCGGAAAACCTGCACGCCTTCCCCTCGAACTGGAACGAGGAAGAAGGCGAGCGGCCGCGCGTCATCGTCGCGACGCCGGAAAA
>DATJHO010000158.1:0-15261 GCA_035493835.1 Devosiaceae bacterium | reverse complement strand
TAGTCGGTCGAGACGGTTTCCGGGTTGCAGTTGACCATGATGGTCTCGTACCCGGCTTCCGAGAGCGCGAAGGCGGCGTGGCAGCAGCAATAGTCGAACTCGATGCCTTGTCCGATCCGGTTGGGGCCGCCGCCCAGGATCACCACCTTCTTGCGGTCGGAAGGCCGCGCCTCGTCGGAGAGTTCTCCGGCAAAGGGGGTCTCATAAGTGGAATACATATAGGCGGTCGGCGAGGCGAATTCGGCGGCGCTGGTATCGATGCGCTTATAGACCGGATGGACATTCAAGCTGTTGCGCAGCGCCCGCACGTCCCGGGTTTGCTTGCCGGCAAGCTCGGCGAGACGGCGGTCCGAAAAGCCCATGCCCTTGAGCCCGCGCAGGGCTGGCGCATTATCGGGCAGGCCGAGGTCGCGCACCTTCTTTTCGGTGTCGACGATGGCCTTGATCTGCTCGAGGAACCATTTGTCGATCTTCGAGGCGTCGTGAATATCCTCGATGGAAAGACCCAGCCGCATGGCTTCCGCCACATAGAGCAGCCGTTCCGGGGTCGCGGTGCCGATGGCGGCGCGGATGGCATTGCGGTTGTCGCCGGCATCGGCGCCCTGCACATAGCCGGGGATGCCGATCTCGTTGAGGCCGGTGAAGCCGGTTTCGAGCGAGCGCAGCGCCTTCTGCAGGCTCTCGGGGAAGGAGCGGCCGATGGCCATGGCTTCGCCGACGGACTTCATCGAGGTGGTGAGCCGGTTGTCGGCGCCGGGGAATTTTTCGAACGCGAAGCGCGGGATTTTGGTCACGACATAGTCGATCGACGGCTCGAACGAGGCTGGGGTCGCGCCGCCGGTGATGTCGTTTTCGAGCTCGTCGAGCGTGTAGCCGACGGCAAGGCGCGCCGCGACCTTGGCGATGGGGAAACCGGTCGCCTTGGAGGCGAGCGCCGAGGAGCGCGAGACGCGCGGGTTCATCTCGATGACGACGAGCCGCCCGTCGCGAGGATTGACGGCGAACTGGACGTTCGAGCCGCCGGTCTCGACGCCGATCTCGCGGAGAACCGCGATCGAGGCGTCGCGCATCACCTGATATTCCTTGTCGGTGAGCGTCAGCGCGGGAGCAACGGTGATCGAATCGCCGGTATGCACGCCCATTGGGTCGATGTTTTCGATCGAGCAGATAATGATGCAGTTGTCGTTCTTGTCGCGAACGACCTCCATCTCGAACTCTTTCCAGCCGAGCACCGATTCTTCGATCAGCACTTCATCGGTGGGCGAGGCGTCGATGCCGCTCTCGACGATGTTGAGGTATTCCTCGCGGTTATAGGCGATGCCGCCGCCGGTGCCGCCGAGGGTGAAGCTCGGGCGGATGATGGCGGGCAGGCCAATGACGTCGAGCGCCTGGATCGCCTCGATCATGTTGTGGGCGAGCATGGAGCGCGGCGTTTCGAGCCCGATCTTCTTCATCGCCTCGCGGAACAGTTCGCGGTCCTCGGCCTTGTCGATGGCCTCAGCATCGGCGCCGATCATCTCGACGCCGAATTTTTCGAGCACGCCCATTTTCCGGAGCGAAAGGGCGCAGTTGAGCGCCGTCTGCCCGCCCATGGTGGGGAGCAGCGCGTCCGGGCGCTCCTTTTCGATGATCATGGCCACCACTTCGGGCGTGATCGGCTCGATGTAAGTCGCATCCGCGAGGTCCGGATCGGTCATGATCGTCGCCGGGTTGGAGTTGACCAGGATGATCCTGTACCCCTCCTCGCGCAGCGCCTTGCAGGCCTGGGTGCCGGAATAGTCGAATTCGCAGGCCTGGCCGATGATGATGGGCCCGGCGCCGATGATCAGGATGGACTTAATATCGGTGCGTTTGGGCATCTTCGCTCTTCTCTGATCAGGCCATTGGCGGGGCGCCAATTTCGCGCGCGGAAAAAGGCCGCGCAAAAGCGCGGACTTCAGACGCGGGTCGTAAGGTTAAGCCGGCTCTGTAGCCGAAGGCGAGAGGGAAGGGAAGTGGGGACGCGCAATAGCGGAGACGGCGCTGCAAGCACTGTCTCCGCCACGCATCTCGATACTGCCTGTCAGGGTGCGACAGGTCGCCGGCCAGCTACTTCGTGCCGTACTCCGGCGTGATCCGCGCCCTGGCGATGGCGTGCTTGTGGAGATAAGCGCCGATGGCGGCCGCCTTCTGTTCGGCAGTGGTATCGGCGGCAGTCACGATGGCGGCGGCGTCGAGACTGGCCTCCGGGAGGGCGTAGAGCGTGATCTGGTAGTGATGCGGATTGCCCGGAGGCGGGCAGGGGCCGTCATAGGCCGCATGGCCGGCGCCGTTGGGCAGTGAAACCATGCCCGTGGGCAGCGCGCCGCCCTGGGAGGCAATGCCCTGGGCGAGGCTTGTGGTCGAGGTGGGGATATCGACCAGGAGCCAGTGCCAATGCCCCTTAACTTTGGGATCAGGGGTCTTGGCATCGGGGTCGTACATCGAGATTGCGAGGCTCTTGGCCCTGTGGGGCACGCCGCTCCATGACAATTCGGGCGAAACGCTGCTGCCTTCGTATTTCGGGCAAACAAGCTGGGTCGCGAAGGTTTTTCCGGTGCTTACGTCGGTGCTTTTCAAGCTGAGCGCCCACGATGGCGTTGCCGCGAGCGCGAGCACGGCGGCTAGGGCGAGGAGTTTCATGGATGGTCTCCTGAGCGTTGTGACAAATGGTGATCTGAAAGAGAGCGACAACCTAGAACGCTCGACCGCGAAGGAATATTCCTTGACGGCGAGTTGATCGATCGCCTTGCCCTGGGCGTGGTCCGGTGCGAGGCTTGGCGACCAGGTCCTGTCGGCATCAGGAGGAAGACATGTGCCGCAACATCAAGACGCTGTTCAATTTCGAGCCGCCGGCGAGCCCCGACGAAGTGCGCGCCTCGGCGCTGCAGTTCGTGCGAAAACTCTCGGGCTACACGCATCCCTCGCAGGCCAACCAGGCGGCGTTCGAGCATGCGGTGGACGAGGTGACGGCGGCGGCGCGCAAACTGCTGGACGCGCTGGAAACCACGTCGCCGCCTCGCAATCGCGAGGTCGAGGCGGCCAAGGCCAGGGAGCGGGCGAAATTGCGGTATCCCCTGCCGCAAGCCCCGGCCGCCGATGCAGGACGAGGCAAGAAGCGTGCGCGGGTTCCCGCCTGAGCGGCGCATTGGGTAAAAGTCCGTCGCTCCTTGGAATTAATGCGCCATGGGTCGCACTCCTAGGGATTATTTCGAGGCGGCGGGAGTTCTGACATAGTTGCACTCGCAATCAGGTCCCCTCATTGGCCCTCTTCGGTCGGCCGGTGGGTGATCGGGACCAAAATTGGTCTGGAGGGGCAAAGTGGACGAGAACGCTTTCGCCAAGCTCGCGCAAGACTTCAGGGGACAGGTCATCGGACGTGACCACCCCGACTACGAAGATGCGCGCAAGCTCTATAACGGCATGATCAACAAGCATCCGCTGCTGATTGCCCGCTGCCTCGATGTAGCCGACGTGATCGCGGGGGTCAATTTCGGGCGGGAGGTTGGCTTGCCCATCGCCATCCGAGGCGGCGGCCACAGCGGGCCGGGGCTCGGCAGCGTGGATGACGGCATCGTCATCGATGTCTCCCCGATGAAGGGCGTGCGCGTGGATCCCGTCAGCCGAACCGTCAGGGTGGGGGCCGGTTGCGTAATCGGCGACGTGGATCATGCGGCCTACGCCTTCGGGCTCGCTGTGCCCCTCGGCGTCGTTTCCACGACCGGGGTTGCCGGATTGACCCTTTCGGGTGGCCACGGCCATCTGAGCCGGCGCTACGGCTTGGCCATCGACAATCTGCTCGAGGCCGATGTGGTGCTGGCCGACGGCAGCTTCGTTACGGCCAGCGAAACCTCCAACCCGGATCTGCTCTGGGCCCTGCGCGGCGGCGGGGGCAATTTCGGCGTGGTCACGAGCTTTCTGTTCCGGGCGCACCCGATTGGCGAGGTCTATGCCGGGCCAATTTTTTGGGAATTGAGCGACGCTCCCGAGATTATGCGCTGGTATCGCGGTTTCGTGGCAGGCGCGCCTGAGGATTTTAACGTCGTGCTGGGCTTCCATACCGTTCCGCCGGCCGATCCTTTCCCCCAGGAGCATTGGGGCAAGCTTGTCTGCATGCTGCTGGTCTGCGACAGCGGCCCGATCGAACGGGGCGCGGCGGAGGTGGATGAGCTACGGGCGGCCCTGCCGCCGCCGATCATCGATTTGGCGGGGCCGATGCCATATCCCGCACTTCAGTCGATGTTCGACCCGCTCTTTCCGACGGGCATGCAAGTGTACTGGAAAGGGGATTTCGTCAATGAACTGTCGGACGAGGCGATAGAGGCTCACCTCGCCAATGCAGCGAAGATGACGTCGCCCATCTCGATGATGCATCTCAACCCGATCGACGGCGCCATCCATCGGCAGCCAAAAGACGCGACGGCCTGGAATACCCGCGACGCCATGTGGTCGATGGAAATCGTCGGCTTCGACGCCGATCCGGCCAAGGCCAATGACGTCAAGCAATGGGCCCAACGATACTGGGAGGATGTCCACCCTTACGATCGGGCCGGCGCCTATCCGAATTTCATGATGGACGACGAGGGCGAAGCGCGTATCGCCGCCAGCTTCGGTGACAATTATCCGCGCCTTGCCAGCCTGAAGCAGAAATACGATCCGGGTAATCTCTTCCACGTGAACCACAATATCAGGCCCTCTGCGGGCCTGCATTGACGGCGTTCAGGCTGGGTCCCCTCCCGGCTCGTGGCGCGGCCATCGGGTAGTTCCCGGCGGCCGCGCCATTTTATCATTTCGCTTGCCCTAAGGCTTCCGCGGCGCCCAGCGGGCATCGTCCTCCAGATATTCGGCGCGCCGGATCGCAATGTCGTACTCGGCCGGTTGGCCGATCTGGGGCTTTGGGCTGCCAGTCAGGCCGGCAAGGGCTTGGCGCATCGCGTAAACGCTGGCGGAAACGAGATCGGCCGGGTGGATGTTGATCCGGTAGCCGAGCGCTTCCACTTCGCTGATCGGCGGCATGTAGTGCTTGGCGCCGGCAATCGTCACGGCAACACTGGGCTTGCCCGCAGCCGCCTGGACCGAGGCGCGCGCATCCTCGGCAGTCTTGGGGGAATCGAGAAAGAGGATGTCGGCGCCTTCGGCGACAAAATCCTCGATGCGGGCGAGGGCCTCGTCCCGGCCTAGCGAGTGAATTGCGTCAGTGCGGGCCAGCAGCAGCACGCCGGCCTTCTGGCACGCTTCGGCGGCGGCACGGCAGCGCTGCCGGGCCGCATCGCGGTCGACCACCAGCTTTCCGCCCTTGTGGCCGAGGGTCTTTGGATAAACCTTATCCTCGATCAACACCGCGGCAGCGCCGGCCTTGGCACAAGCCGCGACCGTCCGCTGCACGTTGATCTCATTGCCGAAGCCCGTGTCGCCGTCCGCGATCCAGAGCACTTTCGGGGCCGCATTGGTGCACATATCGATGGCATCGAGCATTTCCGGCAGGCTCAGCAAATCCATATCAGGCCGGGCAAGCCTGAGGGCCGCGACGGTTGCCCCCGAAATGAAGCCGATCTCCAGCCCCGCTTCCGCCACCAGCCGCGCGCCCATGCCATCGGCGCAGCCCGCGACATGGTGGAGTTTGGGTGTTTCGAGCAGGGTTTTGAGGGCGGCGGCGTGGGCTTGCATCGAAATTGCTCCAGGGAGGGATGGTCGGGAGGGTTGGGCTGAGGAGGATTTTGATTGTCGGGTAGGCACTTGGCAAGAGGTTTGGCGTCGGGGGAGAAGGTTGAGGCTAGCGCATGATCCCACTAGCCTGGAGCACAAAAACACCCCCCACCCGGCTGCCGCCACCCTCCCCTCAAGGGGGAGGGGATCCCGTGGCACCGCCTCGCCCCATCGTTCCCCTCCCCCTTGAGGGGAGGGGGTTGTTTTGGCGTTGATTGAGGCTGTTGGATCACGCTGCCGGCCTTTTTCAGGCGCTATCGCTCACCCAGAATTGCCGCAGCCGCCCACCGCACCGCACCGCAGCAAAGCGTGGCTCACTCCTCCGGCTCGGTCGTGAACAGCAGCGGATAGCCCTTTGAGCGCGCCATCTCGGTGGCTCGGGTCGCCTTGCTCTCGGCGACCTCGCGGGTGAATACCGCCACCACGCACGACCCCTTCTGGTGTGCGGTCAGCATCACCGACATCGCCGCCGATTCGGGCATGCGAAATTCCGCCTTGAGGATCAGCACGACAAAATCGCGCGGCGTAAAATCGTCGTTGACAAGGATCACCTTGTGCAGCGGCGGACGCGCGGTCTTGGGGGCGAGCTTGGCGCGGGGCTTGATCTCGATGTCACTCATCTCGAACACCTGAGTTGCCGGTGACATGTGCAAGCCTAGCACGGATTTTTTGCCGATGCACCCCGCCGGAAGCGAGGCCGTTCAGTTCACCGCGCCGCCAGCGCTAACCCTTATCCAGGCTTGTGGGAAAAAGCCACGCGCGTCGACCGGCCATCGCTGGTCGCTCGGGATCGAGGGCCGGCTGCCGTCGCAGGACCAGAAGCCATTAGGCGCCGGAATCCCCTGGGCGTCAGGATGCTTCCGGCAATAGCTCATCATCAGGTCGACCGTGGGCGTCAGCTCGCAGGCGGCGGTGTGGTTGGCGTTGCAGGCAAGCACCTGCTGGCCGGCGCAGCGCCAACGCACCTGGCCGGCAGGTGGTGCGCTGTCCAAATCCAGCGCCGACGCGACGGCGGCGGGCAGCGCCGGGCCCGCATAGCGGTCATCCGGCGCATCGATCGTGTCGACCGCCTGGCAATAGACGAAGGGGTCCGACAGTCCTGCCGGGGAAGCTGTGGCGAAGTCACCGGCAAGCTGCGTGGCGAGCGGCAGAGGGGCGTCCGAGGGGGCGGCATCGGGTGTGACGTCGGGTCGCCCAGCGTCCGATACGGAAGCCGCCATTCCGGCTGCCGAGGCCAGCGGCGTAACGGCATTGGACTCCGGTTCTGCTGCGGCCGGCACATCCGGACTTGCGTCCACCGGGGGAGCCGCAACTGGGGGCGGCGCCGGCGTGCTGTTCGGGGCGGAGACGTGATGTGTGCGGTTGCCGAAAAGCAGCGATTGGGGGCCGCGCTGATAATCCAGAACCACCCAGACCGCGAGACCTCCCACCAGCAGGACAAACAACAGCGCCAGGGTGAGCCGCAGCACCAGCCGGAGCGGCCCCCCTCCCGGTTCCCGTCCGGTATCTTCCTCGAAATCGCCGTAGTAGTCGTTGTGATCGCGTTGCCGCAATTGCTGGCGGCGCGGTTGATAGTCGTTGCGGGCCGGCGGGTCTTCGTTTTCCGCCGGAGGAGGACGTCGCCCCGGGCGTGTTTCCCCGCGTGGCGGTAGAGGTTCGTGGCGCGTGGGCGGGCTCGGAAGCCGTTCGGGAACATGGCGGGGCGGGAGCTGGCGGCGCGGCGGCTGGTTCCGCGGATCGGGCAGCGACCACTCATCGAAGCGCTGCCCGCGGCGCGGCGGCGGGGCAACCCGGGGCTCTTCGACCTCTGGCGCGTAGTCCGGCTCTTCGGGCTCGACCTCATAGCCGTGATCCGCCGCGGTCTCGGGCTCTGGATCGAAAGCGGGGTCGGCGTCGACATAGTCCTGATCTTCATAATCCTGGTCTTCGGTTAGCTCCTCGTCCACTCCGGCCTGCTCGTCATAATCGATGTGCTCGGCCTCTTCCGGCTCGGGCGCGGCTCGGTAGCGCTGCATCACCGGCTCGCCGCTGCGGGGGCTCCGGCGCGGGGGCGCCAAGGCGAAATCCGGTTCGGTTCGCCCTCGAATGGCGAGCGGCGCCGGCAGGTATCGCCGGTCATCGGGGGCGTCTTCCGCTGTTTGCCAATGACGGTCGCTCCGGCGCGCCGGTCCGAGGTCCGGGTCCCCCTCAGCCGCATCCGTTCGGCCGGGGGCAAACAGCGCCACGAAACCCCCGGCACCAACGAAAGTGAAGGGAAGGGCGCCGAACAGCACCGCGCCGTGTCCGGCCACCAATGCCACGCCCAGCCACGCGGCAGCGCTCAGGAGCATGAAGCTCGCGCCGAGTCGGGGCAGCGAAATCGTAAGTCCGGCACCCAGCAGACCGATGCCGGGAATTGCAAAAAGGATAAATCTGGCAACCAGTTCGCCGCGCGCGCCGAGATCCAAAGCTGACGCCAACCCAGCCTCAAAATTGCCAAATGCAATCATGATGCCGCCCAGCAGGCCGGCCAGCAGGCCAAAGATAAGCGCGGCGGTTCTCAATACTCGTTGGTCCCCCACGCCCCACCTATACCAAAGAACGCTTGGTTCCTGGTCGCTACACGTTCCTAGTTTGGAATTGAGATAAGAGATAGCCGTGTCGGAAAGATAACAGCAAGAAGTTCGAACTCAAGCGGTTAACGACGATGCCGTGATCACATTCCACAACATGGAACAGGGCCGCGTGTAACCCAAAACTAACCGTCTTGGACCTTTGAGAAACCACGTCTATTTCAGTAGAAATGCAGATATCGAGATCAGCTTGCATCCGCGCCGCAGGAGGGGCTTATAGGGCCGGCTATCAGCACTCGATCGATGGAGATTCAGCCATGGCGCAGCAGCCCCGCCTTAAGCTCAATGACGGCACAACCATTCCGCAACTCGGCTTCGGCGTCTGGCAGGTACCGCCCGAAACCACCGCCGACATCGTCGGAGAGGCGCTCAGGACCGGCTATGTTTCCATCGATACGGCCGAGGGTTACCGGAACGAGCGCGGTGTGGGCGATGCGGTGCAGAACGGCGATATCGGGCGCGATCAGCTCTACATCACCAGCAAGCTGCGCAATGGCGCGCACGGCTATGACGATGCCATGCGCGCCTTCGACCAGACCATGGCGGAACTGCAGCTGGACGTGCTCGACCTGTTCCTGATCCATTGGCCGCTGCCCAAGCAGGGCAAGTATCTCGAGGCGTGGAAGGCGTTGGTCGAGATGCAAAAGAGCGGCCGCGTTCGCTCGATCGGCGTATCGAACTTCAATCCTGACCATCTGGAGCGGATCATTGGCGAGACGGGCGTGGTGCCTGCGGTCAACCAGATTGAACTGCACCCGACCTTCCAGCAGCGCGCGGCGCGCGACTTCCACGCCAGGCACAACATCGTGATCGAGAGCTGGAGCCCCTTGGGGCAGGGCCAGGACCTCAACGATCCGGGCATCGCCGAAATCGCCCGCAAGCACGGCAAGACGCCGGCGCAGGTGATCATCCGCTGGCACCTCGACCAAGGGCTGGTCGTCATCCCGAAATCGGTGACTCCGAGCCGTATCCGTGAGAATTTTGCCGTGCTGGATTTCAAGCTCGACGCCGAGGACCTGCAGCGCATCGCCGCCCTCGATGATCCGAAGGGGCGTATCGGGTCTGATCCGGCCGTGGCGGATCATCGGTTTTAGGCCGTGATTCAAGCTGCCTGAATCGAAGCCAAAACACCCCCCACCCCTGCCCCTCCCCTCGAGGGGGAGGGAGACGAAGGAGCCGAGCCGCATCGCCCCTCTCCCTGAGGGAGGGTGGCGCGAGCCGGGTGGGCGTTGGCTTTTTGGTTCTAGAGCCGTTCACCGTTTCGTGGAAACGCTGAACGATCTCTGAGTCTTTGTTGTATCGCGCTTCCGAACCGGAAAAGTGGTGGCCACTTTTCCTGGAAGCGCTCTAGTGAGTTCGCTTCCAGCGGGGATTCCGCCCGTCCTGTTTCGGCTTGTCCGGGGCAACGGGCAAAGCCGAGCTTGGGACGCTGGATTGCCCGGACAAGCTGGGCAAGGACGGTGTTTGTGGAACGACGCTGCCCCAACGGCGGCGCCGAGTTTGTGGGGCGCTCCCGCGCATCGCGAGCGCTAAAGCCCTCAGCTCACAGATACAGCTTGAACCCTTCGTGGCTCTGGTCGTAGCCGAGGGTGCGGTAGAAGCGGTGGGCGTCGAGCCGCTTTTTGCTGGAAGTGAGCTGCACGAGGCCGCAATCGCGCGCGCGGCAGCGCTCTGCGGCCCAGCCCATCATCTGCTTGCCCAGACCCTTGTTGCGCTGCTCGGGTACAATGTGGACGCTTTCGACCACGGCCCGCCACATGCCCCTGCGCATGATGCCGGGGATGAAGGTGAGCTGCAGCGTGCCGACCGCGGCACCATCCAGCTCGGCGATGATCAGTTCCTGGTTGGGGTCGGCATCGATGGCGGCAAGGGCCGCCTCATAGAGCGGCGCATTGGCGGCGGCCCATGTCTCTGCGGAACCCGACACGTCATCGACGGCGATCAGGTCGACCATGAATGGCAGGTCGGCGCTCGTGGCTTTGCGATAGATAAGTTCGGGCATGTCATCCGGTCCGCTGTTGCGGGCGGGTGATGCCATCGACGACAGGGGCTGGCAAGGGCCCCGCTCAGTCGGAAGCTAGCGCTTCTTCCGGTTCGAGCGCCGCATTCTTGCGGGCCTCGGCGGCAAGCGTCACCGCGTTCTTGAGCACGGCGTCGAGGAAGCCGGGGAATTTGCCGTCAAGATCGGCGCGACGCAGCGAAATCATCCGCTTGGTGCCTTCGGGCCGAACCTGCACCACGCCGGCCTCGCGGAGCTTGGCGAGGTGATAGCTGAGGATGGTTTTCGAGCCGAGGCCGTAAAACTGGCCGCAGGCCAGTTCCTGCCCCCCATCGAGCGCAAGATAGCCGATCATGGCCAGCCGCGTCTCGTCGCCCAGCGCGGTCAGCACATTGGCCAATTCAATCTGGTCGGTGTCGGGGTGGCTGATGGTCATGCACCTTATGTAGCGCAGGCATGCGGCGATTTCAATTGTTCAAGGAATTTTGGACATTGACAATCGGTATGATGAAAGTCCAATTGTCCAACAGTTTTTGAACAAAGGAACTTTGCCATGGATTTTCGTCTGTTCTGGCTGGCGCTGGGCGCATTTGCCATCGGGGCGGAGGGCTTTGTGGTTTCGAGCCTGCTGCCGGGGATCAGCGTGGATACCGGCGTGACAATCGCCCAGGGCGGCCATTTGGTACTGGCGTTCGCGCTTGCCTATGCGCTGGGCGGCCCGGTGCTGGCATCGTTCAGCGGTCATCGCGACCGGCGCGGCGTGCTCTCGGCGAGCATGCTGGTGTTCACCATCGGCAATGTGATTGCCGGCCTCGCGCACTCCTATGAGCAGTTGTTGATCGCCCGGGTGGTGATGGCGCTGGCCGCCGGGCTTTACGTGGCAACCGCGCAGGCCACGGCTGTAGCCATTTCCGAGCCGCATCACCGGGCGCGGGCGATTTCGGTGATTGTGGGCGGCACGACCGTTGCCGTGGCGTTTGGCGCCCCGCTCGGGGCGCTGATCGCCGGCTATACCGGCTGGCGGGGCGCGTTCTGGAGCGTCGCGGTGATCGGGTTCGCCTCGACGGTTGCGATCTGGACCATGCTGCCGGCCGGGCTGAAAGGACCGAAGCTGGCGCTGTCTGATCGGCTGGCGGTGATCGGTCAACCCGGCATGGTGCCGGCGCTGCTCGGCACTTTCCTGCCGCTGGTGGGCGGCTTTACGGTGTTCACCTACATTGCGCCGCTGGCGACCGAGACCTTCGGGCTGAGCGCCGCATTGCTGCCGTTGATCCTCCTCGCCTTTGGCGTCGGCGCGGCGATCGGCAATTTCTTCGGTGGGCAGTTGGCCGACCGAATCGGGGCAACGCGCACCGTGATGGGCTCGACCGTATTGACGGCGGCGGCGCTGGCAACGATCTCGTTCCTGCCGCATCTGCCCGTGACGGTTGCCCAAACTGGCTTTCTCGTGCTGGTCGTCCTTTGGGGGATCGTCGCCTGGTCGCTGCCGCCGGCGCAGGCGAGCCGGGTGATCAAGCTCGCCCCCGAAGCGTCGGCACTGGCCCTGTCGCTCAATGCCTCGGCGCTTTATCTCGGCGTGGCATTGGGCTCGGTCGTGGGCGGGGAGGTTTTGACCTATGCGGCACCCATCGATCTGGGGTGGATCGCGGGGCTGTTCCCTGCCGCAGCATTCGCGCTGCTTGTCTTGGTGCGCCGCGAGCCCTCGCTGACAGAGGCGAAGCTGGGGTAGGGGCCGGGAGCTGGGTGAGGCTCGGTAACGCGAAGAAGGCCCCCTCGCCCTACCCTCTCCCGCGAGGGGAGGGGGGCCCTGTGGCACGGCTTTGCGCCTCCTCTCCCTTGGGGGAGACGTGGGTCCGATAGGACCCGGTGAGGGGGCCTTGGCCACGAGGGCCGCGGCCCCCTTTCTACTTCACCCCCGGCACCGTAGCGATGTCGCAGCCGCCATTTGTTGGCCGGGCGGCGGCGATGAGTTGGGGCAGGGGCGTGGAGGAAACGTCGCCTTGGAGGCCGATGGTGACCTCGGTGAGGTTGCGAACCCCGTTCTGCCGCAGGCAAGAGACGCGGATGCGCTGGCCGGCGCCGGGCCCGAACGCCTTGTCGAAGGCCGCCCGCAACCCATCGAGCGAGATGTCGCCGCCGACGCTTTCGGCCAGCAGGGCCTGGACCGGCGAGGCGTTGACGGCATCGAGGAAGCTCACCGCCCGGGAAAAATAGGTATCCGCCGACAGCGTCGAACAGGTGCCGTGCTTGATCCATTCGTGCCGCTCGAGCAGCGATTGCGTGCCGGGCATGGCCAGCGACAGGCGGGCACGGGTGGTATCGCTGAGCGGCACTGCCGGCAGTTCGTCCCAGCGGCTGGCCTTGTCGGCCGCGACTTCGGCGGGTGCCGCGCCGCAATATTCGCGTGGATCCGGCCAGAGGCCGTGCAGGGCAAAGTGGCTGGCCGCAAAGCTTGTCGGCGTTTCGGCCCGACATTCGGGCTTGTCGCCATGGCCTACGCAGAAGCCTGGCTCCCAGCTCAGCGCCAATACGTAATGGGTGGGAGCAACCGTGCCGATGGTGGACGGTTCGGCGCCGCCGCCCTCAAGCAAGCCGCAATCGAGGGGAACCCAGCGGCGTTCGGGTTTCGCCCCGGGCACCAGCACCAGATAGTGGCTCGCCGGCGTGTTGTTGGCCGAAACGACGTCGTAGCTCTGGTTCGGGACCAGCGTCACATTGCCCGGATTGGTGCCCCTGTTGAAGGATTGCAGCGCCGGGCAGGCGGCCGCGGCGAGGAATTTTCCCGAGACCGGCACATCGGCCTGGGCCGGGAGAATGGCGGCAGCAAGCGCCAGTGCAACCCAACCGATCGAACGCAAAACCCGCATCTACTCCCCCCTGATCTCGACCGAAAAGGATAGTCCGGCGCCACGCCAGCCGAAAGGTAGTGACAAGGGGTAGTCTTGGGCTAAAGTCATGGGAGTCCGACCGGGCGTAAGAACTCCAATCCTCAGCGGGTGAATCATGGCTTCGAATCCCTTGACCTATTCCGACCAGATCGATGCCGAAAAGCTCGACCGGATGGCAGAGGTGGCGATTAAGGTCGGTCTCCAATTGCAGCCCGGGCAGGATCTGGTGATGACGGCCCCGCTGGCCGCGCTGCCGCTGGTGCGGCGCATCACCGAACAGGCGTACAAGGCCGGTGCCGGCATCGTGCAGACGATTTTTTCCGACGAGGAGCTGACGCTCGCCCGCTATCGCAACGCGCCGGACGAGAGTTTCGACAAGGCGGTGGGCTGGCTCTACGAGGGCATGGCCAAGGCGTTTTCGGGCAATGCCGCGCGGCTGGCGATCTCGGGCGACAACCCGATGCTGCTCTCGGCCGAGGATCCGGAAAAGGTCGCCCGCGCCAACCGGGCGAACTCGACCGCTTATCGGCCGGCGATGGAAAAGATCGTCAACTTCGACATCAACTGGAATATCGTTTCCTATCCCAGCGCCAGTTGGGCACGGCAGGTGTTCCCCGATGACGCGGAGGCGGTAGCCGTCCAAAAGCTGGCCGATGCGATCTTCAAGGCGAGCCGCGTCGATGGGCCCGATCCGGTCGGCGCCTGGAAGGAGCACAACGCGGCGCTCCGCAAGCGTCACGGCTGGCTGAACGGCAAGAAGTTTTCGGCGCTGCACTATACCGGGCCGGGGACCGATCTCACGATCGGGCTGGCCGATGGCCATGAATGGCATGGTGGCGCTTCCACGGCCAAGAACGGCATCACCTGCAATCCGAACATCCCGACCGAGGAGGTGTTCACCACCCCGCACGCGCAGCGGGTACAGGGGTTTGTGCGCAGCACCAAACCGCTGGCGCATCAGGGAACGCTGATCGATGACATCCAGGTGCGCTTCGAGGGCGGCCGCATCGTCGAGGCAAAAGCCAGCAAGGGCGAGGCGGTGCTGCTGAAACTGCTCGATACCGACGAGGGCTCGCGTCGGCTGGGCGAGGTGGCACTGGTGCCGCACTCCTCCCCGATCTCGGCCTCGGGCCTGTTGTTCTTCAACACGCTGTTCGATGAGAACGCGGCCTGCCACATCGCGCTCGGCCAGTGCTACTCGAAGTGTTTTGTCGACGGCGCCACGCTGAGCCAGGACCAGATCCGGGCCCAGGGCGGCAATTCGAGCCTGATCCATGTCGACTGGATGATCGGCTCGGACCAGATCGACATCGACGGCATCAATGCAGATGGCACGACCGAGCCCGTGTTCCGCAAGGGCGAGTGGGCGACCGAATAACGCCGAAGGATGGCGCTTGTGGTGGCCCCCTCCCCACAGAGGGGGAGGGTGTTCGGCTGAGCTTCCGGGGAGGTCGGTGAGTGACACCGGGCACTGACGGCACTTCCCCTTGTGGGGAGAGGGTATTCCGCCCGCGAGCTGCGGCACGGCCACAAACATAAGACCTCATCCTGAGCCTGTCGAAGGACGAGGTTTCCCGGTGATGGCCGCCCTCGTGGTTCGACAAGCTCACCATGAGGGCTTTCGGACGGATCGGTGCTGGCGGCGGCCAAAAGTTCCCCTCCGCGCCCAAGGGTAGGAGACGATGGAACCGACAGCACGGTGGGAGGCAATAGCTTTTGGCACGGCCGTGCCACAGCTTCCCTCCCCCTTGAGGGGAGGGTGGCGGCAGCCGGGTGGGGGTTGGTCCCCTTCTCCGGCTCCGTGCTTGTGACAACAACCCCACCCCTGCCCCCTCCCCGCAAGGGGGAGGGAGACGGAGACGATGGGACCGCAGCAGTGGGGCCTGCCTACCGGGCAGGCAGTGATACCGCCCGGCCGGCGCCTACAACGTGATCCGGTAGTCGCCGAAGCCGTTTTCCGCCTCGCCGACAAAGGCGATGTTGATTCCCTTGACGTCGCCGACGTGATCCTTGGCCTTGGGGCCGGACTGGAACATCA
>DATJHO010000157.1:0-55003 GCA_035493835.1 Devosiaceae bacterium | reverse complement strand
GAAACTCGATTGGGAGGTGTTTTCCGACACCTTGATCGAACAATGCGAGCAAGGCGTCGACTACTTCACCATCCATGCCGGCGTCCGCCTCGCCCATGTGCCGCTGACCGCAAGGCGCGTCACGGGGATCGTCTCGCGCGGTGGCTCGATCATGGCCGGCTGGTGCCTTGCCCACCACCGCGAAAGCTTTCTCTATGAGCGGTTCGGCGACATCTGCGACATCATGCGCAAATACGACGTCTCGTTCTCGCTAGGCGATGGCCTACGGCCCGGTTCGATCGCGGATGCCAATGACGCCGCCCAGTTCGCCGAACTCGAAACGCTGGGCGAACTGACCAAGATCGCCTGGGACAAGGGCTGCCAGGTGATGATCGAGGGCCCCGGCCACGTGCCGATGCACAAGATCAAGGAGAACATGGACAAGCAGCTGCGCGAGTGCGGCGAGGCCCCGTTCTACACCCTCGGGCCGCTGACCACCGACATCGCGCCGGGCTACGACCACATCACCTCCGCTATCGGCGCCGCCATGATCGGCTGGTTCGGCACCGCCATGCTCTGCTACGTTACGCCCAAGGAGCATCTGGGGCTGCCCAACCGCGACGACGTCAAGACCGGCGTCATCACCTACAAGATCGCCGCCCACGCCGCCGACCTCGCCAAGGGCCATCCCGCCGCCCAGCTCAGGGACGATGCGCTGTCAAAGGCCCGTTTCGAGTTCCGCTGGCAGGACCAGTTCAACCTCTCGCTCGATCCCGATACGGCCTGCAGCTTCCACGACGAAACGCTGCCCAAGGATGCGCACAAAACAGCGCATTTCTGCTCCATGTGCGGGCCGAAATTCTGCTCGATGAAAATCACGCAGGACATTCGCGATGCCGCTGCGCGCCAGGCGGGCATGGATGAAAAGTCGAACGAGTTCCGCGAACAGGGGGGCCGCGTCTACGTACCGGTCGCCGACTGATGCGGGCACGGGTGATTGGGGCCGGGGTCATGGGCCTCGCCACCGCCCTGGAACTGGCCGAGCGCGGTGTCGAGGTCGAAATCATCGATCGCGGCGCCGCCATGGGCGGGGCAAGCTGCTCGTGGGCGGCGGGCGGCATGCTCGCCCCCTGGTGCGAGGTGGCGACCGCCGAACCGCTCGTGGCAAGGCTCGGCGAGCGCTCGATCGACTGGTGGTCGCGGCGCTTTCCGGGAACGGTGCAGCGCGGCACGCTGGTTGTGGCGCCGCCCCGGGACATTGGCGAGCTTTCCCGCTTCGCCAGTCGGACAACCCGCTATGAATGGGTCGATCCCGATGGCATTGCCGCGCTGGAGCCCGACCTTGCGGGGCGCTTCCAGAAGGCGCTCTTCTTTCCCGAAGAAGCCCACCTCGAGCCGCGGCGGGCACTGCCCGCCCTGGCTGAGGCGCTGCGGCTGAAGGGCATTGTCGTTCAGTATGGCGTCGAAGCACCGGCGCCTGCCACGGACGTGGATATCGAGCTGGACTGCCGGGGCTTTGCGGCAAGCGAGGCCCTGCCCGACCTGCGCGGCGTCAAGGGCGAAATGGTCGTCATCCAATCGCCCGACCTGTCGTTGAGCCGGCCGGTGCGGATGCTGCACCCGCGCATTCCGCTCTACGTCGTGCCACGGGGCGACGGCGTCTTCATGATCGGGGCCACGACGATCGAGAGCGAGGAGCGCGGGCGGGTCAGCGTCCGCTCGGTGCTCGAACTGCTGAATGGGGCGTTTGCGCTGCATCCGGCCTTCGGCGAGGCCGCGATCATGGAAATCGGAACCAATGTGCGCCCGGCTTTCCCCGACAATTTGCCCCGTGTGCGCCGGCGGGGCCGCACCCTTTATGTGAATGGCCTTTACCGGCACGGCTTCCTGCTCTCGCCGGCCCTCGCCCAGATCGCGGCCGAGGAAGTCCTCAACCCCACAATTACCCCGGAGGGCGGAGATGCGGATCTCCTTGAACGGCAACACGCATGAGGTGGCGGCCGAGAACCTGGCCGATGCCCTGCACGCGCTCGATTATGGCGAGGCGATCATTGCCACGGCCGTGAACGGCCGCTTCGTGCCGGCCGCGCAGCGGCGGGAATGCAAGCTGACGGATGGCGACGAGATCGAAGTCGTCGCCCCGATGCAGGGAGGTTGAGCCTTGCGCCTCTACGATATCGAACTGGACTCGCGCCTGCTGCTCGGCACGGCCCGTTATCCCTCCCCGGCTGTGCTTGCCGACGCAATCAGGGCGTCCGGAACGCAACTGGTCACCATGTCGCTGAGGCGGGAAAGCGGCATGCAGCGCGATGGCCAGGCATTTTGGGGCATGATCCGGGACCTCGGGGTCCGGGTGCTGCCCAACACCGCAGGGTGCCATACCGTCAAGGAGGCGGTCACCACCGCGCATATGGCGCGGGAAGTGTTTGGAACAAGCTGGATCAAGCTCGAGGTAATCGGTGACGCCGACACCTTGCAGCCGGACGTTTTCGGTCTGGTGGAAGCGGCGCGCCTGCTCAGTGAGGAAGGGTTTGAGGTATTCCCCTATACCACCGAAGACCTCGTCGTCGCCGAACGGCTGCTCGGGGCCGGCTGCCGCGTGCTCATGCCTTGGGGCGCCCCGATCGGCTCGGCCCGGGGGCTGAACAACGTCTATGGCCTACGGGCTCTGCGGGCCCACTTCCCCGACGTGCCGCTGATCGTCGATGCTGGCATCGGTGTGCCATCCCACGCCGCGGCGGCGATGGAACTCGGCTACGAGGCTGTGCTGCTCAACACCGCCGTGGCCGAAGCCGGCGATCCGGTCCGCATGGCGGGGGCCTTCGCCAAGGCCGTGGAGGCCGGGCGCCTTGCCTACCAGGCCCAGCCGCTCGAACCGCGGGACATGGCGGCCCCTTCGACCCCGGTGGTCGGCATGGCGAGTCTCGGCTGATGACGATGATCGCTCGCTTCTACCCCATTGTCGACAGCGCCGAATGGGTCGCCCGGCTGGTGAGCATCGGGGCAAGGCTGATCCAGCTGCGCATCAAGGACCTGCCGCCTGAAGAGCTTCGCGGCGAAATCCGCCGGGCCAAAATCATATGCGCCGCGGCCGGCGCGCAGCTGATCGTCAACGACTACTGGCAGCTTGCACTCGATGAGGCTTGTGACTTCATCCATCTCGGGCAGGAGGACCTCGTGGATGCCGACCTGCCGGCGCTTCGCCGGGCCGGCATGCGCGTGGGCATCAGCACCCACAGCCACGAGGAGCTGGAAACGGCCCTTTCCGCCGATCCCGATTATGTGGCGCTCGGCCCCATTTGGCCGACCAAGTTGAAGCAGATGCCATGGGCCCCGCAGGGTCTCGACCGGGTCACCGAGTGGAAGCGCCTCGTCGGCGCAAGACCGCTGGTGGCCATCGGCGGACTGACAGTCGAGCGGGCCAAGCTGTGCCTCTTGGCTGGCGCTGACAGCGTTGCGGTGGTCGGCGACATCGTCAGGCACGATGACCCAGTGGGGCAGACCCGCGCTTGGCTCGAAGCAACGGAGATGGCGTCATGACCAACCGATATGCACGGCAGATGGTGCTGCCCGAAATTGGCGAAGCCGGCCAAGCCCGGCTTGCCGCCGCTTCCGTTCTCGTGGTCGGCGCGGGCGGGCTCGGCTCTCCGGTGCTGCAATATCTTGCTGGGGCCGGTGTCGGCCGCCTCACGATCCTCGATCACGACACGGTCGAGGAGACCAACCTCCACCGCCAACCGCTTTACGGCATGAAGGATATCGGAGCCGCCAAGGCCGGGGCCGCACGCAATGCCCTGCTCGGCGTCAATCCCGGCATTGCGATCGAGGCGATCGTGGCGCGGCTTGTGCCACAAAATGTTGCGGGGTTGGTCGACGCGGCGAACGTCGTGGTCGACGCGGCGGACAATTTTGCCGTGACCTACATGCTGAGCGATGCCTGTTTTGCCATCGGCAAGCCTTTGGTCAGTGCCTCGGCGCTCGGGCTCTCGGGCTATGCCGGGGCCTATTGCGGCGGCGGTGCGAGTTATCGGGCGGTGTTTCCGGACGCTCCCCGCAATCCGGGCAATTGCGCCACCAATGGCGTGTTGGGAAGCGTCGTCGCCGTCGTGGGCGGGCTGCAGGCGCAGATGGTGCTCCACCTGCTGCTCGATCTCCAACCCAGCGTTCTTGGCCGCGTCGTCACCTTCGATGCTCGCCGCATGGCCTTCGGCGGCTTCGGGTTTGCATCGAGCCCGGAACCCGGAGAGTTCGCCCCGTTCATCGCGGCGGACGCCGTTACTTCGGCTGATCTGGTCGTCGATCTCAGGGGCTTCGATGAGGCACCGATATCGCCCTTTGCCGGCGCGGTGCGCATTGGCGTCGAGGGGATCGAGGCGGTTGGCGGGCCCTCCACAGCATCCCGACGCATCGTGCTGGCCTGCCGCAGCGGCCAGCGGGCGTTGCAGGCGGCGAGCCGCCTGCGCGAAATTGGCCACAACGACTTAGCGCTGGTCGCCCTGGGAGATTGAGATGACCCCAATCGCGCTAACCATCGCCGGTTCGGATTCCTCCGGCGGCGCCGGCATTCAGGCCGACCTGAAGACGTTTGCACGCTTCGGGGTCTACGGTGCCAGCGTCATTACGGCGGTTACGGCCCAGAACACGCTTGGGGTTCGGGGCATTCACCCGATCCCTCCGGAAATGATCGGGGCGCAGATCGATGCCGTGCTCGAGGACCTCGATGTTGCTGCAATCAAGATCGGCATGATTGGTTCGGCTGCGGCCATTGAAGCGATCGCCGCGGCGCTGGCACGGCACCCTCCCCGTCCCGTGGTCCTCGATCCGGTCATGATCGCCACCACTGGTGCCCGGCTGCTCCCCGAAACCGCGCTCGATGCGCTCTTTCGCCTGCTGTTCCCGAAAACCCTGCTCGTAACGCCGAACCTGATCGAGGCGGCTGCCATCGCAAACACGCCCATCGCCAAGGATGAAGCGGAAATGATCCGCCAGGCCCAAATCATTCAGCGAACGGGCGCCCCGGCGGTATTGGTCAAGGGCGGCCACGGGTCAGGCCCCGAATCCATTGACCTGCTCGTGCGCGACGGGATCGTCACGCGATTTGTATCGCCGCGCATCGAAGCGCCCCAAACCCACGGCACCGGCTGTACTTTATCCTCGGCAATCGCGGCTGGGCTGGCCAACGGCCAAACCCTGACCGATGCCATTGAAGGCGCCAAGGCCCTTGTCAGCTCCGCAATCGCAGCCGCCGCGTCCGCGAACATCGGCCACGGCGCAAAGCCGCTGCACCATGCCGGCGTCTCAGCGGATCGGCATGCGGCTCTCGACCAGCTCGGCCCAGTATGAGGCGCCGAGGGGGATCGCCTCGTCGTTGAAGTTGTAGCGCGGGTGATGGAGATCGGCGCTGTCGCCATTGCCGATCTGGATATAGGCGCCGGGGCAGGCCTCGAGCATATAAGCAAAATCCTCACCGGCCATGATGGCGGGGGCATCGCCGACAGGCTTGCCTGAGACACGCTGCGCCGCCTCGGCCGCAAAGCCGGTTTCGAGGTCCGAATTGACCATGGCGGGATAGCCAGGCTGCCAGTCAACATCGGCCCTGGCGCCGTAAGCGGCGGCCGTCATGGTGGCGAGCGCCTTGAGCCGCTCCTCGGCAAGCTTGCGCAGCTCCTTGTCGAAAGAGCGGACGGTGCCGCGCAGTTCGACATGCTCGGGGATGACATTGAAGGCGTCGCCTTCGGTGTGGAAACTGGTCACCGACACCACGACGGATTTCAGCGGATCGGCGGTGCGGGAAGCGATCGACTGGAACGCCACCACGATCTGCGCTGCCACCAGCGTGGTATCGATCGAGACATGCGGCTTGGCGGCATGGCCGCCCTTGCCCACCACATCGATGATGAAATTGTCGGTCGCGGCATAAAAGGCGCCGGGCTTGATCGAAAAGCTCCCCACCGGCAGGCCGGGGGAATTATGCATGCCGTAGACTTCCTTGATGCCAAAACGGTCGATCAGCCCGTCCTCGACCATGGCGAGCCCACCTGCCCCGGTCTCTTCGGCCGGCTGGAAGATAACCGCCACCGCGCCGTCGAAATTGCGCGTTTCGGAGAGGTACTTGGCCGCACCCAGCAGCATGGCGGTGTGCCCATCATGGCCGCAGGCATGCATCTGGCCGGCGGTCTTGGAAGCATAGGGGAGGCCCGTCGCCTCGATGATGGGGAGCGCGTCCATGTCGGCGCGCAGGCCGACCACCCGCCCGGCGCTATCGCTGCGGCCCTTGATGAGGCCAACGACACCGGTGCGGCCGATCCCCTCCACTACCTCGTCACAGCCGAACTCGCGCAGCTTGGCGGCGACCCGCGCCGACGTGCGGTGCGTCTCGTAGACCAGTTCGGGATTTTCGTGGAGGTCGCGACGCCAGGCGATGATCTCGTCGTGCAGTTCGGACAGTCGGTTCTTGATCGGCATCGCAGGTACCCCGGAAAACTAGTGAAAGATCATCATGCCAATAATGCCAAGCGCCACCCCGGTTCCGAGCCAGGCAATGCGGTCCAGGAGCGCGAAGCGGTCGCCCGCAACGGCAACGACTGGAGCGGCGGCAACGACCGGCGCGGCCGAAATGACTGGAGCGGCGAGCCTGTCGGGGGACGGCTGCATTGCCGCGCTCGCGCTGGCCTCCGGGGCAGCGGCGCCCGTCAGCACGCTGGAGAAGGCGGCGAAAAAATCGTCGGCATTCTTCTTGGCGACGGTCTGGATCATCCGGCCACCCACGCTGGCGAGCTTGCCGCCGATGTCGACAGTGGCGGTATAGGCAAGTTGCGTGTTGGCGCCCGCCGCCGTCAGGCGGATTTTGGCGGCGCCCTTGGCAAAGCCCGCCGGACCGCCCTGCCCGCGCCCGTTGAGGGTATAGCCATGCGGCGGGTCGAGATCGGTCAGTTCCACCTTGCCCTTGAAGGTGGCCGAGACCGGCCCGACCCGGGTCACCACGGCCGCGGTGAACTCATTGTCGCCGGTACGCAGCATCTCCTTGCAGCCCGGAATACTCCGGCGCAACACTTCGGGATCGTTAAGTCCGGCCCAGACGGCATCGATAGGGGCGGGAATAAGTTGTTCGCCGGCGAACTCCATGGGTCAGCTGTCCTATTGCTCGGCCGTGGGATCATAGAGACGGAACAGGGCCTGCGTGCCGTCTTGCGCATGCCCTTCGTCGATGAGCTTTTGGAATAGGCGCTTCGCCTGCACCAGCCCGGGCAGGTCGAGCTTCATGCTTTCCGCCTCGGCGAGCGCGATCGACATGTCCTTGAAGAAATGATGGACGTAAAAGCCGGCGCGATAATCACCGTCAAGCATCTTCGGCCCGAGAACGGTTAGCTGGAAGCTCGCGGCGGCTCCCGCGCCGATCGATGAGAGCACGCGCTGGGGATCAAGGCCCGCTGCCTTGGCATAGGCGAGGCTCTCGCTGACGGCCATGACGGTGGAGGCAATGGCGATCTGGTTGCACATCTTGGTGTGCTGGCCGGCGCCGGGCCCGCCTTGCAAGACGATGTTGGCGCCCATGACATCGAACAGCGGCCGCACTGCGGCGAACGCCGCCTCCGGGCCGCCCACCATGATCGACAGCTTGCCGGACTTGGCGCCGGCATCACCTCCGGAAACCGGGGCGTCGAGCACGGCGATGCCCTTCGCCTCGGCCACTTCGGCGATCCGCCGCGCCAGCGACGGGCTGGAGGTGGTCATGTCGATGAGGATCGCGCCGGGCTGTGCCCGCTGCACCAGCCCGCCCGCGCCGAGATAGACTTCTTCGACGTCAGCCGGGGTGCCGATGATGGTGATGACCACGGCGGAATTTGCAGCGACGTCGCCGGGCGTGTCGCACCAGACCGCACCGCGTTCGATCAATGCCGCAGCTTTTTCCCGCGAGCGATTGAAAACGTTGAGCCGGTAGCCGGCATCGAGGATGTGGCCGGCCATGGACTGGCCCATGATGCCCAGCCCGATGAAGCCGACCGCAGTGCTGTCTGGTGTGACCGCCATATGAAAGAAAGTCCTGTTGTTATGAGGAGGTGCGGGCGCTGCGCAGCAGCCCATGCAGATATTGCGGTGAAAGCGGCTGCCGATCAGCGACCACGCCGAACGGCGCCAGCGCATCGTTGACCGCGTTGCTGATAGCCCCGATCGAGCCCATCACGCCCCCCTCGGCCATGCCCTTCATGCCGCCGGGGGTGCGCCGGTTGGGCGTGTTATTGTGCAGGATTTCAATCTCCGGCACCTCGCAGGCCGTTGCCACGAGGTAATCGGCAAAGGTCGCGGTAAGGTTCTGGCCGTTGGCGTCATAGACGACCTGCTCGAGCAGCGAACCGCTGAGGCCCATGGCCACGGCGCCCTGCTGCTGGCCGCGCACCACATGCGGATTGAGCACGGTGCCGCAATCCTCGGCGACCACGTAACGAAGGATCTGCAGCGCGCCGGTCTTCACGTCGATTTCGATTTCGCAGGCATGCGTCGAATTCGAATAGGTCATCGGCGGCGGATCGAAGGTCAGCGAGAAATCGAGGCCCGGGTCAATCCCGTCCGGTAGCGAAGTGGGATCGAGATAAGCCTGCCGGGCGATATCGACCAGCGACAGACCTGCATCGCCCCAGTCATTGCCGATAAGGCGTTGGACTCGGCCATCGAGCATGCGCAATTCGGCTCCCGAATTCATCCCCAGCCGATGAGCGGCGATGGCGAGCACCTGGGCCCGCGCCTTTTGTGCACACAGATAGAGCGCGCCGCCACCCGCCGTGCCGCCGCGTCCGCCGCGGCTGCCCATGCCATAGGGAGCAATATCGGTATTGCCGATGTGCAGCCGCACCTGGGTGGGATCGACTCCCAGCCCCTCGGCCACTGCGTGGGCCAGCGAAGTTTCGTAGCCCTGCCCCGTGGCGCCCAGCCCGACGGCGGCGTTGACGGCGCCGCTCGGCTCGATGCGGACCCAGGCTGCCTCGTGTCCGGAACCGGGGATGCCCGCTGCCTTGTAGAAGCCCGAGCCGTAGGTGGTGGATTCGATAACGACGCAGAGGCCAAGGCCCAGATATTTTCCCTGCTGGCGCGCCTCGGCTTGCCGGGCGCGAAAATCATCGTAGCCGATGGCGTCGACCACCATCTCCAGCGTCTCGGCCGGGGTGACATCCTCGAGCAGTTCGCCGGTCGCCATGCGATAGGGGAGGTCGTCCGGCTGCAGCAAATTGGCACGGCGCACCGCCACGGAATCGAGCCCCAACTCGCGGGCGACCGCCTCGATGGTGCCGTCCATCACCCAGCTGGTGATCGCCATGGGCGCGCGCATCGGGCCGTTGCCGCACTTGTTGGTGAGGGCGATTTTCACGTCGAAGGCGTAGTCGGCGATCTTGTAGGGGCCGGTCAGGATCATCGCGACGACGCGCGACATGTAGTTGGCCGGATAGAAGCAATAGCCCCCGAAATCCTCGACCAGCTCCAGCTCCAGGCTGAGGATGCGGCCGTTCTTGTCGACGGCGGCCCGGGTTTTGCAGAGATTTTCTCGGGCGTGGCTGGCCGCCATCAGGTTTTCGCTACGGTCCTCTCGCCAGCGCACCGGCCGCTTCAGCTCCCGGGCGAGAGCAGCGACGGTCAGTTCCTCCCGATAAAGAGTGATCTTCTGCCCGAAGGCGCCGCCGACATCGGCGGTATTGACCGTGATCTGGGATTCCGAAAGCTTTAGCCGAGACGCGAGTTGGCTTCGCAGCGGATGTGGCGCCTGGTTGCCGGTAAGCATGGTGAGGTGCTCGCGCCCCTCGTCCCAAATCGCCGCACAGCCGCGGGTCTCCATCGGGACGTGGGTATGGCGGTGCAGGTAAAAGCTCGCCTCAACGATGCGGTGCGCATCGCGTGCCCGGCCCGCGGGGTCGCCACCCGAAAAAGTCTGGTGCGAAACGAGGTTGGAGGAGAGGTCGTCGTCCACCTTGACGGCATCGGGGGCAAGCGCGGCCTCGAGCGTGGCGATGGCCGGCAGCACCTCGTATTCGACCTCGATGCGCTCCATGGCGTCTTCGGCGGCGTAGCGATCAGCGGCGACCACGCAGGCTACCGGATCGCCGTGGAAGCGCACCTTGTCGATTGGTAGTGCGGTGAACTCGACCGGCTCAAGCCCCTCGATCGGCGGGGCGAGGCGCAGCTTGGTTGTCCACTGCTCCATATCCCTGCCGGTGACGATGGCGACGACGCCCGGCATTTCGCGCGCGGCGGCAGTATCGATATTGATGATGCGAGCATGGGCGTGTGGCGAGCGCACGAAGCAGGCATGCAGTGCACCCGGCACCACGATGTCATCGACATAGCGGCCATGGCCGGTCAGCAGGCGGCGATCTTCCTTGCGAAGCAAGGGCTTGCCTATGTAGTGGAACGGGCCAGCCTGGCTCATTGCCGCTCCTCCCGCTGGCGGGCCGCGGCCTTCAGCACGGCCGCGACAATTGGCTGATAACCCGTGCACCGGCATAGATTGCCCGAAAGGACGTCGCGGATTTCCGCCTCGTCAGGGTTCGGATTGTCACGCAGGTAAGCTTCGAAAGTCATGATGATCCCGGGCGTGCAAAACCCGCATTGCAAACCGTGTTCTTCATGCATGGCCTGCTGAAACGGGCTCAGGCCGTCGCGGCCGATAGCCTCGATGGTGGTGACCTCGTGCCCCTCCATCTGCACCGCATAGGTGAGGCAGGATCGGGCCGGCTGATCGTCGATCAGTATGGTGCACGCTCCACATACGCCATGCTCGCAACCGACATGGGTTCCCGTTAGCCCGAGATCGTCCCGCAGCACGTCGGACAGCAGCCGGCGCGGCTCGACCGCGACCTCGTGCACCTGCCCGTTGACGGTGAGTGATATCATCTGTCTTTCGGTCATGTGTGGGCCCTCTGCATGCGTGCGGCGGCGGCAAGCAGCGCCTGTTCTGTCAGGCTGCTGGCGAGCTCACGGCGGAACGCGGCCGGAATGAATTTGTCGTCTTCGATTTCGAGCGCAGCCATCTGGCTCGCGATCCTGCCGGCCCAGGAGGTCGAGCCGGCATCCAGCCGCTCCGCGATCGGGGCGAGCCGCAGCGGCTTGGGGCCGATGCCGCCCAAGGCGATCAGCGCCTCGACACCACTGGATCCGACGGGAGCAAGCATCGCCGCCACGGCAACCATGGCGAAGTCGCCCCGGCGCCGGCTGAACAGCTCAAAACCCCAGCCTGTGGCAACCGGAGGACGGGGAAAGCGAACGGCCGTGACCAGTTCGTCGGAAGCGAGCGATACCGTCATTACCGACTGAAAGAACTCGGCAGCGGCGATTTCGCGGGGCCCGTTGGGGCCGCGGACCAGTACCACGGCGTTGGTCAAAACCGCGATCAGCGGCAACTGCGCGGCCGGGTCGGCATGCACCAAGCTGCCGCCCAGCGTGCCGCGCTGGCGGATCGGATAGTGCCCGATGGTGGCTGCAGCGGCCGCCAGCAGCGGAAAATCCCGCGCGATCTCGGGCGCGGTGGCGACCCGGTGATGCCGGGTCATGGCGCCGATCTCGATCCAGTCCGCCGCCCCGCGAACATAGTCGAGCTCCACCAGGTCGTTGAGATCCACCACATGGGCCGGCCGCGCCAGGCGCATGTTCAGCATCGGCCCGAGGCTCTGGCCTCCCGCTATGGGCTTGGCGTCGCTGCCATGACGCGCGAGGATACCAATCGCTTCCTCAATGGTCGAGGGGCGGTGGTAGTGGAAGGGAGCAGGTTTCAAGTCACTATCCGACCAGATTGGCGCCATGCGCGCCGGCCCGCCGCCGCGCCCAAAGAGGCATCACTGCCGTCTCAACCGGAACGCTAACAGCGCGTGCATATGTCGTCAATTGACGATCTTTTGTGCGAACCAAATATGAGTGAGGGCCCTCCTCACCCGAAATCAGGCAGCCGCTTTCTCGAATTCCCGCACAATCCCCTCAAAGCCGCCAAGGAACATGCCGACATGCATGTTCACCACGATCCCCTGCGGCACGTGCTGGCTGGCGCCGTAGATGTGGCGCCGTATGGCGTAATGGGAGATGGCACCGTGCAACGTCCAGGCCAGCTCGTGCACCGCCGCCGGAGGCATGTCCATGCTGACCTTGAGTTCGTGGGCGACCTCATAGGCTATCGTTTCCAATAGCTTGGTGATGACTGAGGAAATGTAGGTGGGGGCCAGGTCCGCCTCCTCGAGCGAAAAGAACAGGAACAGGCGCAGCCACCGCCGGCTCAGCAGCACATCGAGGTAGTCCGTGTAAAAGTCGCACAACCGGTCGTGCACTGGGCGGCTGCGGTCGCTCAGATCCAGGAACCACCTGGCGCGAAATGGGCCCACGATGGCGCGATCATAGACCTCCCGTACGAGGTCGTCCTTGGTGGGAAAGAATCTGTACAACAAGCGTTGCGAAATGCCGCAGGCAGCGGCGATGGCCCTTGTCTGGGCGGTGAGGCCATGCTGGGCGAACAGCGACGTGGCCTCTTCGAGGATCTGCTCGCGCCGCTCCGCAAACGGCAGCCGCACTGCCTTTCCGCCATATTTTCCGCCATATTTCCGGGCCTTCTTGGCGCTGCTCGCCGCCGGAGCCTTCGTGTCCAAAATTGCGCTCTCCCCCCATTTCTTGCGCCGATGCATAACAGCCTCGTGCCCAATTGCCAAATTATCGACCACTATGTCGTCAGTTGACGAGCATCGTTCAAGCATGCTTGGCTGCTGACATGGCCCGGCGGCGCTGGCCGCTGACGGCATCCCCCACACGACGAAAGGCGGAGCGACGATGATCTTCGAGCAGCGCATCTATGAGGTTCAGGCCGGCAAGGCGCCTGAGTTTTTGCGCATTTACGAGGCCGAGGGCCTCGCAATTATCACGCGCTATGCGCGTCTCGTCGGCTGCTGGACGACCGAGAGCGGCACCCTGAACTCGGTGGTTTTCATCTGGGCTTACGATGATTTCGGCCATCGCTCCGCGCAGCGCGCCAAGCTCGGCGCCGACCCCGCATGGCAGGCGTTCGTGCCGAAGATCCTGCCCTTTTTCGTGCACCAGCAGAGCACGTTCCTCAACGGCGTCCCGTTCTCGCCCCTGAAGTGAGGCAATTTCGCTAGGCGATCGCCATATTGGACCCGAGGACCGCAGGTCGTCGCACAGGATTTCCCGGCCTAGACATTTCAGCGGCGCACCGGGCGCCCGGGAGCAAGCATGTTCATCAGCGTCTTCGAGATGTTCAAGATCGGGATCGGTCCTTCGAGCTCGCATACCGTGGGCCCGATGATCGCGGCTGGCCGGTTTCTCGGGGACCTCAGCGCCTCGGGCATCGCGGCGGCGGGCCTGCGGGTACGGCTTTACGGCTCGCTGTCCTTCACCGGGCGTGGCCATTCCACCGACAGCGCCATCTGCTTCGGCCTTCTCGGCTTTTCGCCCCAGACGATCGATCCCATAGCAGCGTGGGCCGCCGTTGAAACGCTGCGCGCCGACAAGCGCCTCCCTGGCCGCGCGATCACCTTCGATCCTGGGAGCGACCTGATCTTCGAGAAGGGACCGCCGCTGCCGCTGCACCCCAACGGGCTGGTCTTCGAGGCGCTCGACGCTGAGGGCGCCCCCCTGCTGCGCCGCACCTATTTCTCGATCGGCGGAGGCTTCGTGCTCAGCGAAGACGAAATGGCGCCGCCAACGGCCGATGAGCCGCTTTCCAATGTCCCCTACCCTTTCCGCACCGCCGTGGAGATGCTGGAGATGGGCCGGCAGAGCAAGTTATCTATCGCCGAAATGAAGCGGGCCAACGAGTTGACGCGCATGAGCGCAGACGAGCTCGACGCAGGGCTGGACCGCATCTGGCAGGTCATGTCCAGTTCGATCGAACGCGGGCTGACCCATACGGGCCTCCTTCCCGGCGGCCTTAAAGTGAAGCGCCGGGCCCCCGGGCTGTTCGAGCGGCTGGCGGCGGAACGACTGGAAGAGGGTAGTGGCACGTCTGCGACTGCGGACCTCCTGGTCGTCTATGCCATGGCCGTCAACGAGGAGAACGCCGCCGGTGGCCAGATCGTGACGGCGCCGACCAATGGTGCGGCGGGAATTATTCCCTCCGTGCTGCGGGCCTATCTCGAGACTGGACGCGGCGCTGACCGTCGGGGCATGCACGATTTCCTGCTGGCGGCGGCGGCCATTGGCGGCATCATCAAGAAGAATGCCTCGATATCCGGGGCGGAGATGGGCTGCCAGGGCGAGGTCGGCTCGGCGGCGGCCATGGCCGCGGCAGGGCTTTGCGCCGCGCGGGGCGGCTCCAACGAGCAGGTCGAGAACGCGGCCGAGATCGCGCTCGAACACCATTTGGGGCTGACCTGCGATCCCGTTGGCGGGCTGGTGCAAATCCCCTGCATCGAGCGCAATGGCATTGCGGCCGGCAAGGCCCATGCTGCAGCCATGCTTGCGCTGCGCGGCGACGGCGAACACATCATGCCGCTTGACAACTGCATCGAGGCGATGCGCCAGACGGGCCACGACATGAACGACAAATATAAAGAAACGTCGCGCGGCGGCCTGTCGGTCAATCTGCCGGCCTGCTGAGGCAGGGGAGAGCTTACAGCACTGCTAGCCCGGTTAACGGGCGTTAAAGCATTTTGACTTACCCATCGGTTCTCCCCAAGAGGAACCTAGGCGTGAGTAGCAAAGCAGTAGTAAGCGCCGAGATGGTCGCGGGCACGGACCGCGACCGGCGAGTGCTGTCGCTGTTCGAGCGGACGCTCGACAATCTTCCGGACGGCGTAATGCTGGTCGGCCCCAGCCGCTCGGTCCTCTATACCAACAAGATTTTCCAGCGGCTGTGGGGCTTTGGCCCGGGAATGCTTCCCGATTGGGAACACATCGTCGAACACATCGCCGCGCAGATGGAGCATCCTGCCAGGTTCCTGCAAGAGGTGACGCGGCTGTACGGCGTATGTGAGAGTTCGCAGGACGAGCTCCGCCTGCGCGACGGCCGGATCATCTCGCGTCGCAGCGTTCCGTTCGATAGCGAAGGTGAAAAATTCGGCCGCATCTGGATCTACACCGATGTGACCGAAGCCTGGAACGCCAAGATAGATGCCCTCACCGGCCTCAAGAACCGCCGGGCCTATGCGCGCTATTTTCCCGAGTTCGCGCAGGCGGCGGATGACGGCCTGATGAAGGCGGTCGCGATCATGGATGTCGACAACTTCAAGGCTTACAACGACATCTACGGTCACGCCGCGGGCGACGAGGTGTTGCGCCGGATCGGAAGTTTGCTGTCGCCGATGGTTGGGGACGAAATGGTTTTCCGGATCGGTGGCGAGGAATTCCTGATCGCCTGCAAGTACCAGAACGAAGTCCGGGCGATCGACTTTTTCGAGTCGATCCGGACCGGATTGAAAAGCGCTGCCATCCCCCACCGCGGGAATGGCAGCGAAATGGTGGTTACGGCCTCGCTCGGGCTGGCGCTGTTCAGGGGATCGCAGGATCCCGGACACCTGTTCGACGCGGCTGATTCCGCCCTCTACCGGTCCAAGTCCTCGGGGCGCAATCGGATCACCCTGGCATCCTAGATCGTGCTGAAACAACGGAGATTCCCGCCGTCGCGGGAATGACCGGGTTTGTCGGCAGATCCGTGCAACGTTCCCGGCGTCATTCCCGCGAAGGCGGGAATCTCCGTTTCAATCAATGCTCGCCTCATTTCGATTACGGCGAAATAGATAGCTCCGAGATTCGCTCGGCAGTGGCACTTACGAAAAGTCACCGGGTAGATCGAAATCGCGGAGCTCGGGAGGCGTTGCGGTGACTGCGATTGCATCGACGAGGAGGTGCTTGGCACCCCGATCCCCTTCGAGCGCCAGCAAGGCCGGATACGCCTGCCGCGGAAATAGCACCGGCGGGCCGAGATAGCCGGCACCCTGTGCGGCCACGGTGCGGGCCCGGTCCCCGTCCCAGGCTTCGACAATGCGATGCAGCAGCCCTGGCCGGACATACGGCATATCGGCAAGGCAGATCATGATGCCATCGGATGCGGCTGCCGCGGCGGCGCCGAGGGCGAGCGAACTCCCTTGGCCGCGTTCGGCCGCCGGGTTGATGATGATCTCGAAGGCCAACGCCTGCAGATGCGACGGCACCAGCCCCTTTGGCGACGCGCAAACCGCGAGCTTTCGCCCAAACGCCAGGGCGGCCAGCGTTTCCGCGGCGTGAAGGGCCAGTGGCCTGCCCTCGAGGATGGCTTCGAGCTTGTCTTCAGGGCCGAAGCGGCGCGACAGGCCGGCCGCCAGCAACACCACCGCGATGTCGCCGAGCGCGCTCAAACCTGATCGAACTCCAGACGGCTGTGGGTCACATCCGCAAGGATTGAAATTGCCAGCGCATTGGCGTCGCGCGTCGGACCGAAGAGGCCGATCGGTCCCCTGATCCGGCCGATGCTGGCACCGCTGACGCCCGCCGCCAGCAGGCGGTCGCGCCGAACGGCGTGGGCCCGGCGACTACCCAGGGCGCCAATGAAAAAGGCGTCGCCGCTCAGCGCCGCGCCCAGCAGCCCGGCCTCCCAGTCGCGGTCGTGGAACAGAAAGACCACCGCCGTCCAGGGATCGATCGGCAGCGGCGGCGCGTCGGCGGGGGTCAACAACCGCTCGGTGGCGGCGCCGAACCGTTCGGCGGTCGCGGCACTGAAGTCATCGACGCAGAACGCTACCAGGTCGAGCCCGGCGGCGGCCCCCATCCGTGCCATTGATTCAAGTTCGACGCCCCGCCCGATGAGCAGCAGCCGGGTCACCGGCGAATAGCAGCGGAGGAACGCGTCGTCGCTCCACCCGGTGCGGCTGCCCGGGGCCATGGACGCAATCAACTGCGCCCCACCGGTTGACGGCGTGAGTTCGAGGCCGAAAGCGGTCCGCTGTCGCAGCAATTCCGCAATTGATTGCACGATATCCGCGGCGAGATTGACGTGCACATGCACCTCAATGCTACCGCCACATGGCAGGCGGATATCGAAGAAGGGCGAACCCACGCCGAAGCGCAAGATCCTGTTTTCGCCTGCCTCGATCGCCTGCATGGCCTCGGCTGCCACCGCCGCCTCGATGCAACCTCCCGAGAGATAGCCGCAATAGCGCCCGTCAGCCAAAACGGCCATCTGTGCCCCGATCGCGCGGGACGAGCCACCCTCTACTTCGATCAATGTCACCAGGGCATGAGGGATGCCGGCATTCAGCCCCAACTGCAGCAGGTCGAAAATCTCCCCGCTCTCCCCGCGTATCTCTGCCTGGCTAGCCGAGAGAGTGGGCGCCGCCCGATGCGGAATGATGATGTCCTGCATATGAATTTTCTACCTCTCGCGGTGCCGCGAAACCATTCACGAATGTATCTCTTTGCCGAGCGCCGGAAACTGTGAAGATCGGCATTTTACGCATAAAGCGCCAGTCCCCTGCTGGGTCGCACTCGGCAACTCGACTTCGACAATCTGACCTTTCAATGCGCGTGGGCCAATTTGGGTGCGGAAGGGCCCGGATTGGTCGCCAGCCAAATGACGTGCCGGGCGCCGCCGCGCGTGCCACGCGCCCGCACCTTGTGTTCTTCCACCGCGAATCCGCTCTGGCCAAGCCGGGCGGTGAAATCCTTGTCCGGCCCCGAGGACCAGACCGCCAGAACGCCGCCGGGCCGCAGGGCGGTTCGCGCCGCGCTCAATCCCTTGTGATTGTAGAGGCCATCATTAGCCTGGCGGGTGAGGCCGTCCGGGCCGTTGTCGACGTCGAGCAGGATAGCGTCGTAGCTCGCCCGTTGCGATTCGATCAGGCGGCCGACATCCATTTCCCGGAGGCTGACGCGCGGGTCGTCCAGGCAGCCGCCGAACAGTTCGGCCATCGGGCCGCGCGCCCAGGCCACCACGGACGGCAGCAGTTCCGCCACGATAATTCCCGCATCCTCGCCAACATCGCTCAGGGCGGCGCGGAGGGTGAACCCCATCCCTAGTCCGCCGATCAGGATCTGCGGCTGCGGGCGATCGAGAATTCGGGAGCAAGCCAGGTTCGCGAGTGCCTGCTCGGAGCCGCTGACGCGGCTGTTCATCAGCTCATTGCTTCCCAGCATGATCGAGAACTCGGTCCCGCGCTGCATGAGACGGAGTTCCACTGCCTCGCCGGGAATCTTTGTGGAGCTGAGCTGGTTCCAGGGTATCACGCGAAACACTCTAGAGCGTTTCCAGGAAAAGTGGCCCCACTTTTCCGGTTCGGAAACGCGTCACAACAAAGACCCGGGGCATCCGCCCTGCAGCGAAGCCTCAAAGCGAAATCGCGGCACCCTTGAAAGGGCGCCGCGATTGATGAGAGCGCGTCTCGACTCAGGCCGCGGCCGGCGCCGCCATGGCGGCGAGCACCTTGTCCGGGGTCAGCGGCAGGTCATAGAGCCGCTTGCCAATGGCATCGCGGATGGCGTTGCCGATGGCAGCCGCGGTCGGCCCCTGAGCGCCTTCGCCGGTGCCGAGGAAACCCTGACCCGGGCGCGGCACGATCTCGATGTCGATGCTGTCGGGAATGCTGCCGAAGCGGGCGATCGGGTAGGTCTGCCAGTCAACGCTGGTGATCCGGGTGCGGTCGAACTGCACCGCCTCGAACAGCGTCCAGCTCATCGACTGGATGATGCCGCCCTCGGTCTGGTTCTTGATGCCGTCCGGGTTGACGATTTCACCGCTGTCGATGCCAACGTTGGCGCGCACGAGACGCACCTTGCCGGTATTCTTGTCGACCTCGATTTCGACCGCGATTGCAAGGTAGCAGGCGTGGTTCTTGTAGCGCGCATAGGCAAAGCCGCGACCGCGGCCTTCTGCCGGCTTCCAATCCGTCCAGCCAAAATTCTTGGCCGCCGCATTGATGACGTCGATGCCGCGAGGATCCTTGACGTGGCTCAGGCGGAACTCGACCTGATCAGCGCCGGCCAAAATCGCCGCCTCGCCAACCGCACTCTCCATGGAGAAGACGTTGCAATAGGCCCCGAGCGCCCGCATGGACGACTGCCGGACCGGCTGGTCCTTGATGAAGTGCCAGATCACGTGCTTGTGCGGCAGGTCGTAGCCCAGCGGATCGGCGTTGCGGTCGCCACTGCCCAGCGGGGTGATGACCAGCTTTTGCGGATCCTCGGGGAAGGGCTTTGACAGATAGCGGGACGAAACCAGGGCCCCGGCCGAGCCCGGCCGCGAACCGTGGCTGTTGCTCCAGAGCTCATAGTCCCAGGCCGCCATCTTGTTCTCGGCATTGAGGCCGATCTTGATGTGCGTGACCATGCCCGGGCCGAACGGATCCCAGGCATGCTCCTGCTCGCGCATGAACTGCACGCGCACAGGCTTGCCCGGCACCTGCTGCGCCAGCAGGGCCGCATCGCCCGCCGCATCGTCCGCGCCGTTGTGGCCGTAGCAGCCCGACCCTTCGGTGTGGATGCAGCGGACCTTCGGCTTGTCGACGCCGAGCAATTGCGCGATCGCGTCGCGATCCGGATAGACGCCCTGCGTGTGCGTCCAGACCGTGGTGACACCATCGACCAGATGGCCGACCGCGCAGGACGGCCCGATTGAGCCATGCATCTGGTATGGCCGGGTAAACGTGGCGTCGACCGTCTTCACGACCCCAACAGCGGGAGTCTTGTTGTCGGCCACCACGCCATCCTGAACCGCGAGCGACTTGAGCGTCTCCGGCAGGTGATTGATGTCCGGCAGGGTTGCCTTCTCGTTCCACTTGGCTGAGCGGGCGAGGGCTCGCATCGCCTTGACGGCCTGCCATTCCTGCTCCGCGATGATCCCAAGATAGCTGCCGTCGCGCACCACCTTGACCACGCCCGGCATTTTTTCGACCGTGGCGATGTCGGCATCGATAAGCGTTGCGTGATAGCTCGGTGGCCTGACCACGCGACCATGAAGCATCCCCTCGGGGCGCATGTCCTGCACGAACGCCTGGCCGCCGGTCACCTTGCCCGGAATGTCGACGCGCGGCTGGGCCTTGCCCATTACCTTGAAGTCTTTGGTGGCCTTGAGCTTGCTCACCGGCTGCGCATTGACATGCAGCTGGATGTTGCCGACCACGTCGGCATAAGCGAGCTTTTCGCCCTTGGCGCCGACGATATGGCCGTCCTCGGCGTGCAGCGTCGCAGGGTCGACGCCGAGCTTCACCGCTGCCTGCGCGATCAGCAGTTCACGGATCTGCGCCGCGGCGTTGCGAACGGCGGTGCCGCTGTTCAGCATCGACATCGAGCCGGCCGTAAAACCCTCGTTCGGCGTTACGAACGTGTCGGCGGTGATCAGCTTGATCGCATCGAATGGCACGTCGAGCTCTTCGGCGGCGCATTGCGGGATCGACGTTTTGATGCCCTGGCCGAGTTCCGCCTTGCCGGTGAAGACGGTGATCGCCCCCTTGCCGTCGATCTTGATCCAGCTGTCGAGGAACGGATCGTCATTCAGCGCGCCCGGCAGCGTCGGCTTGTCGGCCGTTGGTGGCGGTGGCGGCGGGGGATTTTCGGACTGTCCGAACGCCTGGGTCAGCGAAAAGCTGACCACCAGCGCGCCACCGCCGGCCAGAAGATTGCGGCGGGTGATGCCGCCCGGTTTCTTGAAATCGTCCATCACGCGTTCCCTCCGGTCCCGGCCTGCTGCATCAGCTCACCGGCGCGCTTGACCGCCCGCAGGATGCGCATGTGGGTGCCGCAACGGCAGAGATTGGGCTCGAGCGCCGTGCGGATCTGGGTTTCGGTGGCCGCCGGATTTTTTTCCAGCAGGGCCTGTGCCCGCATCATCATGCCGGGGATGCAGTAGCCGCATTGGGCCGCCTGCTCCTCGATGAAGGCCTGTTGCATCGGGCCGGGCTTCTCGACGGTGCCAAGACCTTCCACTGTGCGGATCTTCTTGCCTTCGAGCACGGCGATCGGCGTCAGGCAGGAAAAGATCGGCTTGCCGTCGACGATTACCGTACAGGCGCCGCACTGCCCGAGCCCGCAGCCGAACTTGGGGCCGTTGAGCTCGAGGTCGTTGCGCAGGGCATAAAGCAGCGGGGTATCCGGATCGGCATTGACCGTCTGGTCCTGGCCGTTGACGTTGAGGGTAATGCTCATGGCGTCGTCCTTGCATTTCCGGCCCCGGGCACACGCTCGATGCCGTCGGCACTATATGACTTGACCGCCGTCTTGCCGCTCAGGGTGTCGGCGACAACGGTTGCAGCATCGCTCCAGGCGGACTTGCCGGCCCCGGAGCGGAGATAGCCGAGGAGCGCGACCAACTGGCCCTGGTCCAGCGCGCCGGCAAAGCTCGGCATGATCGGCCCGACCTTGCCGTCGGAAGCGGGCAGTCCGTAGAGCACCATGTTGACGACGTTCTGCGGGCTGTCGGCATTGACGGCCGAACTCTGACGCAGGTCAACGCCGCCAAATGGCTGCGCGCGGCCGGCCGTATGGCAGCTCGAGCAGGCGGTCGCAAAGACCGTCTGGCCGATATCTGCGCCGGTGGGCACCGTCATCGGCAGGTTGAGGCTATCGCCCGAGTTGAGCGGCGGGCTCGGCTCGCCGGCGGCCATGGTCGTTGGCGCCGGAGTCGGGGTCGTGGAGTCGACGCCCATCTGCGAGGCCACGTAAGTAGCGATCGCCTTGACGTCGGCATCATTGACGCCCGCGAGGTTGGCGGTCACCTGCGCCATCGGACCGGCGGCGGCGCCGTGACCCTGGGCAAAGCCGTGCTTCAGGTAGCTCGTCAGGCTGGCAACGTCCCACTTGGTGGGGGCCGGCGAATTCTTATCCAGCGGATAGACGTACCAACCATCGATTACCGAGCCGCCGGCAAATTGCTGGCTGCTGTCCTCGGCGCCGAGCTGGTTGCGCGGCGTGTGGCAGGCGGCACAGTGGCCGAGGCCCTCGGCCAGATAGCGGCCGCGATTCCATTCATCGCTCTGGTCGGCAACGGGCTGCAGCGGCCCCTTCTTAAGGAACAGCAGGTCCCAGCCGGCCATTGCCTGCCGGATGCTATAGGGGAACTGCAGCACGCTGGCCGGCGACGGCGCGTTCACCGCCTGGCGGGTCATGAAGTACGCGTAGAGCGCGTTAATGTCGTCGTCGCTCACATGGGTGAAGTGATCGAACGGGAACGCCGGGTAAAGGAAGTTGCCGTCGCGGTCGACGCCCTCGCGCAGCGCGCGCTGGAAGGCTGCCTCGGACCACTGGCCAATGCCGGTAGCGCGATCGGGCGTGATGTTGCTCGAATAGATGGTGCCGAACGGCGTGGGCACGGCGAGCCCGCCCGCAAAGGGCTTGCCGCCAGCAGTGGTGTGACAGGAACTACAATCGCCGATTGCCGCCAGCTCTGCACCATGCGCGACGAGCGCGGTATCGAACGTTTGTGCCTGTCCCGGGGGGACAGCGTCGATGGCAGGCTTGTAGACCAGCGAAAAGAAGGCAGCGCCGGCCAGGATGACGACAACGACGAGGACGATCAGCAATCTACGTAGCATAACCAATACCCTCGAAATTTATGGGCAAAAAGCAGACCGCCTTATGCCCGGCAAGTTAAATCTCGATTGGTTCAGTCGAACATATCGACCGCCGGGCGGCCTCCTCACGGTCGAAGGCGGGAGGCATGTGAGGTTTCGAGCGATATGCGGGACACGTCACGCGCACGGCTATCGTTCCAGACCGCGCAGCATGTACCCTTTCCGCGGCCAAAACGGCGGTATTGCCACCATGATCCATCGCGCCGCCGAGCCGCTGCCTGTCGATCTGCGTCAGGTTTCCCACGCAGATCGACGCGCGAAATTGTGATCAGCCTGTTGCCGGAGGGGGCACGATCTGGCGGACGGCTGCAGCACAAGTTTGCCGAAACGACTCAGATCAGCTCCGCAGGCCAGGCGCCTCCTGGCCTGTGCTCTGCACGTATTCGGTATAGCCGCCGCCATAGGCGTGAACGCCGTCGGGGGTCAGTTCCAGGACGCGATTCGAGAGCGCCGCGAGGAAATGCCGGTCGTGCGAGACGAAGAGCATCGTCCCCTCGTACTGCGACAGCGCGGCGATGAGCATTTCCTTGGTGGCGATGTCCAAATGGTTGGTCGGTTCGTCCAGGACGAGGAAGTTCGGCGGATCGAACAGCATCATGGCCATGACCAGCCGCGCCTTCTCGCCGCCAGAGAGCACCCGGCACTTCTTGTCGATTTCATCGCCGGAGAAACCGAAGCAGCCCGCAAGAGCGCGTAGCGGCGCCTGCCCGGCCCTGGGAAATGCCTCCTCCAGCGACTGGAACACGGTGCTGTCGCCGTCCAGCACGTCCATGGCGTGTTGGGCGAAGTAGCCCATCTTGACGCTCAGGCCGCGTGCAACCGTGCCCTCGTCAGGCTCGGCGGTGCCGGCAACCAGCTTCAGCAACGTCGACTTGCCGGCGCCATTCACCCCCATGATGCACCAGCGCTCCCTGCGGCGGATCTGGAAGTCGAAGCCTTCATAAATGGTCCGGCTGCCGTAGCGCTTATGGACGTTCTTGAGAATGACGACGTCCTCGCCGGAACGGGGCGCCGGGCGGAACTCGAAGGCAACCGTCTGGCGGCGCTTGGGCGGCTCGACCTTGTCGATCTTCTCCAGCTTCTTCACCCGGCTCTGCACTTGGGCGGCATGCGAGGCGCGCGCCCTGAAGCGTTCGATGAAGCTGATTTCCTTGGCCATCATGGCCTGCTGGCGCTCGAATTGCGCCTGCTGGTTCCTGTCGGCGATGGCGCGCTGCTGCTGGTAGAATTCGTAATTGCCGGTGTAGGTGGTCAGCGCGCCGGCATCGATCTCGACGATCTTGTTGACGATGCGGTTCATGAACTCGCGATCGTGCGAGGTCATCAGCAGCGCGCCGGCATAGGCCTTAAGAAATTCCTCAAGCCAGATGAGGCTCTCGAGATCGAGATGGTTGCTCGGTTCGTCGAGCAGCAGGACATCGGGACGCATGAGGAGGATCCGCGCGAGGGCCACGCGCATCTTCCAGCCGCCGGAGAGCGCCCCGACATCGCCCTCCATCATTTCCTGGCTGAAGCCGAGCCCGTCCAGCACCTCGCGCGCCCGACCATCGAGCGAGTAGCCGTCGAGTTCCTGGAAGCGCCCCTGGACCTCACCATAGCGCTGGATGATCTCATCCATCTCGTCGGCCCGTGCCGGGTCCGCCATGGCGCCTTCCAGTTCGCCCATCTCAGCCATCAAGGCGCTGACCGGACCGGCGCCATCCATGGTTTCGGCAACGACGCTGCGGCCCGACATCTCACCGACGTCCTGGCTGAAATAGCCGATGGCTATGCCGCGATCGACCGAAACCTGCCCTTCATCGGGCTCTTCCTGCCCGGTGATCATCCTGAACAGCGTGGTCTTGCCGGCGCCGTTAGGGCCCACAAGCCCGATCTTTTCACCCCTCTGGAGCGCCGCGGAGGCCTCGATAAACACGATCTGCTTACCGTTCTGCTTGCCGATGTTTTCGAGACGAATCATGCTTTGCGGGACCTGGGGATTTGCTTGGCCGCGACGGGGCGGATTCCGACCATTTGGACAGCGTCCCTAAAGCGCGCGGCCCGGCCACGCAAGCCCGCGACCTCAAGTTCCGCCGGAGACGCGCAGGCTATCGAGGAGAGCGCTTCCAGTGCTGGTTGCCGGCGCGAGCAACGCCGCCTGCGACTTGATCAACGACGCGAGGGCGGCACTCGAACCGGCGAGGTGAATGCTCCGGCCGAGCACCACGAACTCGATCTCATCCAGGAGCGGCAATTCGTCGCCGGGGGGCAGTTCAACGAGGTCATCGCTCAGCAGCAGGCGCGATTGGGCCGTGACGCCCAGCCCCGCCAGCGTGGCCGCGCGGATGCCGCTGAGGCTGCCGCTGCTGCAGGCGAGGTGCCATTGCATGCCGCTGCGATTAAGGGCGTCGATCGCCTTGTCGCCGGTGATGCTGGACGACGTGTAGACCACCAGCGGAACCGACGCTCCTTGATCGATGCGCAAATGCCGGTTGGCGATCCAGGCCAGTCGCTCGGTCCAGACCACTTGACCGCGCGGATCATCCGCGCGGCGTTTCGTGAAAATCAGGTCCAGCCTGCCGCTATCCAGCTTCTCATAGAGAGGGGTTGTCAGCCCGACCGTAAGATCAAGATCCACCTGCGGATTTTGCTGGATGAACTGGCGCAGGATCTCTGGAAGCCGGGTGAGAACCAGATCCTCCGAGATGCCAAGACGCAGACGCCCCCGCGGCACCGCTTCCAAAAAATGTCCAGCCGCCCGCTCCATCGCCGCAACGATGTCACGCGCATAGGTGGCCATGACGTTCCCGTCGGACGTCGGGGTGACGGTATGCGTATCGCGCGCCAGCAGCGCGCGCCCAACCGCGATCTCGAGCCGGCGGACATGATTGCTGATGGTGGGCTGGCTGAGCCCCAGCCGGCGCGCCGCTTCCGTGAAACTGCGGGTTTCGACGACGGCTAGGAAGGACTTGAGTTGGATCGGCTCGAACATCGGCTATTACGCTGGCTTATAGCTATAATTAGTTCCCCTGCCCCGCGGCACGCACTAGGGTCGGGAAATTCGGTCTGCTCTTTAAATAACAAGAACAGGACAAGCAGCTACAAGTCATGTGAACCGTGACTTTGGAGTTTGCGCTGTCTTGGACAGCGAGGACCGAGGTGATACAGACTGGAGTACTAATATGCACGAACTCTCTCGGCGCAAACTACTTGTGGCGGCTGCTGCGGGCGGGGTCGCGGCAACGGTCAGCGGCGCTGCGATGGCGGCCTCCTTTGGCAACCCGGATTCGCCCGCGGAGGGATCGATCAACGACGCCGGCAATCCGACGGCCCTGAGCAATCCCGGACCGCAGAACCCCGGTCTCGCAGACCAATTCCCGTCCTTCCAGGATCCGCCTGCGACGGACGTGAACGGCATGCCACTGTTCTGGAGTTCGTTCAACAACGCGGCCAAGCGCGTTCAGGCCGGCGGCTGGGCGCGCCAGGTCACTCAAGAAGATTTCGAGATTTCCACCAGCGTCTCGGGCGTGAACATGCGCCTGGCGGCCGGCGGCATCCGCGAACTGCACTGGCATCAGCAGGCCGAGTGGGCGGTGATGGTAGCCGGCAATTGCCGCATCACCATGCTCGACACCGAAGGCCGCGCGACCGTCCGGGACGTGAAGACCGGCGATCTGTGGTACTTCCCCGCGGGTATGCCTCACTCGCTGCAGGGTCTCGGCCCCGACGGCGCTGAGTTCGTGCTGGTGTTCGACAACGGCCTCGCGTCGGAATTCAACACGCTGCTGCTGACCGACTGGATGGCGCACACGCCGCCAGAGGTTCTGGCGAAGAATTTCAACGTGCCGGCGAGCGCCTTCAAAAACATTCCGTTGCACGATCTCTGGATTTTCCAGGGCCAGGTACCGCCGCCGTTGGCCGTCGATCAAAAGGCCGTCGCCTCGCCGCTCGGCGAGCCTCCGCTCGAAGTCACCTTCGGCCTGTCCTCGATGACGCCGAACAAGCAGAACAAGAGCGGTTCGGTGCGGGTCGCCGACAGTCGCAACTTCCCAATTTCGACAACCATTGCTGCGGCGCTTGTCACGGTGGAACCGGGCGGCATCCGCGAAATGCATTGGCATCCGAATGCGGACGAGTGGCAGTACTACATCAAGGGCGAAGCCCGCATGACCGTATTCAATACCGGCCCCAATGCGGTGACGGCCGATTTCCGCGCGGGCGACCTCGGTTACGTCAAGAAGGGCCTCGGGCACTACGTCGAGAACGTCGGCAAGGACGAGCTGCAGTTCCTCGGAATTTTCAAGGCGCCTCAATATCAAGAGGTCTCCCTGTCGCAATGGCTGACGCATGCACCGCCGGAAATGGTGGCCCAGACCCTGAACATCGATCCCAACTTCATCAAGATGTTCCCGTCCAATGGGCCGGGTACCTCCGGCGTGTAAGAGGCTTGATCCGGCGGGTCCGCTCACGCGGGCCCTGCCACCTAATCTGCCCTTTGTGTTCCATTCTGGGTGCTTTTGCGGCAGCAGATGGTCCTTGCCATCACCATCGCCTCCCCCAGGCAAAAGCCAACACGCCCGCAAACCTTGAAGTCTGCTTCGTCCTGCGCGGACGACTCCGCCGCTCAGCCGGCCCTTGCCTGACGACGAACTTCACTCAACGCCTTCTTCAAACCCTCGATCGAGCGATCCATTCCCCACTGGGCCTTCCTGCTGGCCGATCCATTGAGACCGATGAGGACCGGCTGCATCGCGGCAGAGAAGCGGCTGGCCTGCTCGTCCGCCTCGGCGTCGAGCCATCGGCTCGTCCAAACGACCCCGGCGAACGTCTGGCGGCGTGCCAGGTAGGGCGATGCCGCCTGTGAGCGATCCGCAGCCGCAAACCAAGCATCGGCCAAATCGGCATACATCCAGTCACCTGGACAGGCGCGGTAGATTCGCCGCCCCTTGATGCCACTATCCTCGCCTTCATCCATCACTGGCGTGTCCGTGACCTTCACCACAAGGTCCAGTCGCAGAAACGAGTCGTGCGCCAGCCCAAACGACCTCACGGCCCTGGGAACGCCTTCGAACGAGCCCGACGGAGAACTGACGAGCCCGTAGAAATCATTGTTTTGGTCAGATTGCCTGAGAGCATCGTCACCGATTTCGTTGCGCAGGACGAGCTGGCTTTCACTTTCGGTCACCCAGAAGATGGTGCTTTCAAACCGCTCCATCTTCGTAACGCCGTCGTCGGTCGTATCCAGGCGCCTGGCCAGCGATTCCACGCCACTCGCGGCTATGGGGCAGCCGGTGGTGAATGATTGTCCAGTCTGCATGCTCATGTCCTAAAATGCCCCGCGCTTTCCTGGCGCCGGCAGGTGTCGGCGGCTATGACGCCAGGAGAAGAGTTACCGCGCCCTGCCCTTTTCGGCTGCCCGGCGCATGGCATCGGCGAGGGCCGAATTGGTGACCGGCGGGGATGAAGCTTGTTGCCGCGCGGATTTGGCCGGACGCCGCTCCGCGACGGGCTTGGCGCCAGCCTCGACGTCATCGTCGAGCCGCATGGTGAGGGATATCCTCTTCCGGGGGACGTCTACCTCGAGCACCTTCACCTTCACCACCATGCCCGACCGGACCACGTCCATCGGGTTCTTCACGAAGGTTTTCGACATCGCGGAGACGTGCACCAGACCGTCCTGATGCACGCCGATATCGACGAAGGCGCCGAAGGCCGCCACATTGGTGACCGTCCCCTCGAGCTGCATGCCGGGCCTGAGGTCGGTGATCTTCTCGACGCCGTCCTGGAAGGTGGCCGTCTTGAAGGTGGGGCGCGGGTCCCTGCCCGGCTTTTCGAGTTCCTTGAGGACGTCGGCGACGGTCGGCAGTCCAAACCGGTCATCGACGAAATTTTTGGGGGCGACCCGCCGCAGGGCGTCGGCGTTGCCGATGACAGACTTGATGTCGCTCGCCAGCGCATCGAGGATTCGCCTGACCAGCGGGTAGGTCTCGGGGTGGACGCCCGAGCGGTCGAGGGGATCGGTACCGTCCGTGATGCGCAGGAATCCGGCTGCCTGCTCGAATGCCCGCTCTCCGAGCCTGGGCACGGCCTTCAGCGCCGCGCGATTCTTGAACGGCCCGTTCTCGTCACGATGAAGCACAATATTTTGGGCGAGCGCCTCGCCAATCCCGGATACCCGGGCAAGCAGCGGGGCGGAAGCGGTGTTGACGTCGACCCCGACCGCGTTGACGCAATCCTCTACGACCGCGTTCAGGGAGCGCGACAGTTTTAGCTCACTGATGTCGTGCTGGTATTGACCGACGCCGATCGACTTGGGGTCGATCTTCACCAACTCGGCCAGCGGATCCTGCAGGCGGCGCGCAATCGACACCGCGCCGCGAATGGTGACGTCGAGTTCCGGAAGCTCTTTCGAGGCAAAGGCCGATGCCGAATAGACCGAGGCGCCGGCTTCGGAAACCACCGCCTTGACGAGTTTGAGTTCAGCATTCCGCTTGATGAGTTCCGCCGCCAGCGCATCCGTTTCTCGGGATGCGGTGCCGTTGCCGATCGCGATCAGTTCGATCGCGTGGCGACGGCATAGGTTGGCGAGTTTGTTCAGCGAATCTTCCCATTGGCGCTGGGGCTCGTGCGGATAGATCGTGGCGTGGTCCACGACCTTGCCCGTGGCATCCAAAACCGCAACCTTCGTTCCCGTTCGGAATCCGGGGTCGAGGCCCAAGGTGGGCCGGGCACCCGCCGGCGCTGCCAGCAACAGGTCGCGCAGATTGCCCGCAAAAACCTTGACCGCATCCTCTTCGGCGCGCTGCCAGAGCCGTTCGCGCAGATCCACTTCAAGGTGGATCAGGAATTTGGTCCGCCAACTCCACCGCACGACGTCGCCCAGCCACTTGTCGCCCGGGCGCCCGCGATCGGACACGCCGAAGCGCCTCGCGATCGCGGCCTCGTAGATGGACGTGGCTTTCGGATCGTGCCCTTCCGCGTAGGGATCGATCGAGAGGCCCAGCGCTCCCTCTTTCTCACCGCGAAACATCGCCAGTATCCGGTGCGATGGCAGTTTCGTCAGCGGCTCGGCAAATTCGAAATAGTCGGCGAATTTTGCTCCAGCCTCCCGCTTCTCCTCCCGCAGGCGCGAGACGAGCCGGCCGCGTGACCAGAATTCTTCACGCAAAGAGCCCACCAGGTCAGCATCTTCGGCAAAGCGCTCCGTGAGTATTGAACGAGCTCCCTCCAACGCTGCGGCCGCGTCTGGGACCTTTTCAGCGTCGATGAATGCGGCCGCCGCGACGGCCGGATCCTGCGACGGATCGGAGAGCAGGCGTTCGGCGAGCGGCGCCAGGCCGGCCTCGATGGCAATTTGCGCCTTCGTCCGGCGCTTGGGCTTGAACGGCAGGTAGATGTCCTCGAGCCGGGACTTGGTATCCGCCTCGGCAATTGCCTTGCGAAGCCCGTCGTCAAGCTTGCCCTGCTCGGCGATGCTCGCGAGGATGGCCTCGCGACGCTTGTCGAGATCGCGAAGATAAATCATCCGTTCATCAAGCGTCCGGAGTTGGGCGTCATCCAGGGCCCCCGTCATTTCCTTGCGGTACCGGGCGACGAAGGGCACCGTGGCGCCACCATCGATCAGGTCGATTGCAGCCTTTACCTGCCATGTCTCCACGCCGAGCTCGGTAGCAATGCGCGTCTCGATGCTTTTGGTGGTCAAGGTAATCCTCGTTCTGGTATCGACTAAATGGGGGCCGGCCCGCGGTGGGATGATCGCCGCCGCCTCGGGCCAAGGCGCAGAGATTCAGCTTGAACAGATAGCCCGCGGATCGCCGAGTGTCGACACGCAGGGGCCGCCGCGAACCTCCTCGGTGGCCGGATCTGGCCCCAGAAAAGGCAAAATCTGCTCGATGGTTGTGTGGACCAAAGGCGCGGCCAGCTGCTGCGGGCTAACGCACAGCCCACAGATTTGAAGGGGAAGCAGCAACCTCGGACAATCGCCGGACAATGCGCCTCGATGCGAACTTTGCTGTTCGGACGCCCGCGTGGATGAGGGGTCGTCGACCCAGTCCACCGACAGGATAAATTGTGTGCACACACCCCAACTGCTCACCGATTTGGCAGTTGCGCATTTAAAACACATGTGCTCAGTTAGTTTGCGGCTCACACGCACAAACCCTTTCGAGAGCCGCGCGGATAAATTGGGTCCGGAACCGCCCAAATTGATCCTACTCGGGAGCCTTAACAATGGATCACCGTCTGAAGATCGCAGGGGCAGCGCTCATTGCACTGTCGCTCGCAACACCTGTGTCCGCCAAGGACCTCAATATCGGCATCGTCACGTTCTCCAGTTCGGACGTCGACACCAACCAGATGATCGATACCATGACCGCCGAGGCGAAAGCCAAGGGCTGGTCCACCCAGCTTGTGAACGCCAACGGCGATCCGTCCCAGGCGATCACCGCAATCAAGCAATTGGTCACCAAGAAGGTCGACGCGATCATCGTAACGGTGTTCGATTCGACCGGCCTGGCAGCCGGCCTGCAGGCCGCCCAGGACGCCAACATCCCGGTGCTTTCCGCCGGTGGCGGCATGGCGCCAGGCATCGCTCTGTCGGCGTCCACCGGTGCGGCACCGCCGTTGATCAACCTGATGCTCAAGAACATCAACAATGCCGGGACCGTGCTCGACCTCAGCTACCACCCGGGCATTCCGTGCCGGGAGCGCGCCGACGCGTTCGATGCGGCGGTCAAGGCCAACCCCGGCCTTAAGGCAACCACCCACGAGATCACCATCCCGGGTGCGGCCGAATCCTCGCAGGCGGCCACCAATGCGTGGCTGACGGCGAATTCCAGTGCCAAGGGGCCGTTCGCGATCTTCGATTGCTTCGATGACAACGCCATGGGTGCCATTGCGGCGCTGCGGCAGAATGGCCGTACCGACGTCCAGGTCTATTCCTTCAACGCTACCGCTCCCGCCGTGCAGGCGGTCAAGGCCGGCACGATGACCGCGACGCTTGGCGTCGACCTGACCTCGGCCGGCAAGATGCTCGTGGATCAGATCCCGGACATCCTCTCGGCCGGCGCGAACTGGACGCCGAAATCATTCGTCCCCGGCTATGACCTCGTCACCAAGGAAAATGTCGACGAGTTCATGAAGACCCACCCGCAATAGCCGAAAGAGCCGGCCGGACCGTTTCCGGCCGGCCCGCTGCCCTTCCGCCGGAGTCGTGATGTCTGTCGAGAATTCGCTTCCAAAGGGGACCGCCGCCAACAGCGAGGCGCCCCCCGCCCGGATCACTGAGCCTACCCCTAAGCCGCAGTTCTTGTCGTCGCAGCAGCGTGCGCTGTTGCTCCGGGTGCTTGGCACCTATGGCACGATCATCGTGCTCGTGCTGATGCTGATCGTGTTTTCGATCCTGCAGCCGGGAACGTTTGCTACCCCCAACAATTTCCGCAACATTTTGAATGACATGGCGATCGGAACGATCGTCGCTGCCGGTCTTACCGTACCGCTGGTGGCTGGCGATTTCGATCTCAGCATCGGCTATGTCGCGAGCTTTTGCGGCATGCTTATCGTGGGGCTGCTCAGCTTCAACCAGCTGCCGATCCCGGTTGCCATTCTGATCGTCATTGCCGTGGGCATGGCGATCGGCATCGTCAACGGCATCATCGTTTCGAAAGTCGGCGTGAACGCCTTTATCGCGACGCTTGGCACCGGCACGGTCGTCGTTGGCCTCAACTATGCCTATGCCGGCGGCATTCCCCTGCAACTCACCCATTCCACTGAGTTCACCGATCTGGCCATCGGCCGAATCTGGGGGATCCCGCACCTGATCATCATCATGGCGCTCATTCTCGGGCTCCTGTGGCTGGTTCTCAACCGTACCGTGCAAGGTCAGCACATCAAGGCGATCGGCGTCAGCGCCGAGTCCGCCCGCCGTGGCGGCGTAGCGGTCGACCGCAGCCGCATCGTGGCCTTCGCCATCGCCGGCACCTGCGCCGCAATCGGCGGCATCCTGGTGGCTTCCAATCTGGGCTCCGGGCAGGTGACGGGCGGCGACGGCTTCATGCTCACCTCCTTCTCCGCCGCCTTCCTCGGCTCTGCGGCCCTCAAGGAAGGACAGTTCCATATCCTTGGGACCCTGATCGGCGTGCTCACGGTGGCGGTCGGCAACAATGGCCTCGCCATGATCGGCGCTCCCATTTTCACCCAGTTCCTGTTTTCCGGATGCCTGCTCGTCATCGCTGTTGCGCTCGGCGGCATCGGCCGACGCTATGGAAAAGGCGCATGACCATGGCCGAAAATTCTTCAAGCTCCACCGATATTCCGCTCATCAGCCTCAGGCAGATCTGCAAGAGTTTTGGTGGCATTCATGCGCTCGAGAACGTCTCGTTTGACCTCAATCGCGGCGATGTGGTTGGGCTCGTCGGTGACAACGGCGCCGGCAAGTCGACGCTGATCAAGACCCTGGCCGGCGCACATGATCCGACCTCGGGCGATATCCTTCTGGAAGGCGCCCCACAGACCTTGTCGCCCCCCTCCCAGGCACAAAAACTCGGCATCGAGACGGTTTACCAGGACCTCTCGCTCATCAACAGTTTCAACGCGGCGGAGAACTTCTTCCTTGGCCGCGAGGTGGCGTTCGGCGGCGGTCCGGCGCTGTTCCGCTTCATGCGCCGCAAGGCCATGGCGGATACGGCCATCAAGGGGCTCGAAGACCTCAACATCGATATCCCCGGCGTCCGCACCAAGGCGGTCGAGCGCATGTCGGGCGGCCAGCGGCAGATCATCGCCATCGCCCGCGGCGCGTTCTGGGGCCACAAATTGCTGCTGCTCGACGAACCGACTGCGGCGCTCGGCGTGCGTGAGTCGCGCGAGGTGCTGGAGCTGATCCGCCGGCTCAGCAGCAAGGGCCTGACCATCATGATGGTCACGCACAACCTCGAGCATCTCTGGCAGGTCTGCAACCGCGTCGTGGTGATGCGGCGCGGCCGCAAGGTCGCCGATCTGGCCAGCAGCGAGACCAACCTCGAAGAGGTCGTCGCCTACATCACCGGCGCCAAGCAGCCTGCGGGAACCCTCGCACAAGGGGCATCGGCATGACCGGCAAGCCTGATGACAAAGCGTTGTCGCGGCTGCTCGCCGGCGCGCCGAACAATTGGGGCAAGTGGGGCGCCGACGACGAAGTCGGCGCACTCAACTATCTCACGGCAAACGAGATCAAGGCGGGCATGGCGGCTGTCCGGCAGCATCGCACTTTCACGCTCGGCGTGCCGATCGGCACGGCGTCTGGCGATGCGGTATTCCCCGGGCGCTGGTCCGCGCGCCACTACATGGTTGCCGACAAGTCCGGGTTCGTCGCCGGACACTGGCACCCGTTGGACGGCGGCCTCGAATTCGCCGACGACTATGTCAGCGGCTTCGCGCAGGCGGGCACGCATTGCGACGCGCTCGGCCACATGTGGTACGACGACACCATCTGGAACGGCTATTCGGCGCACACCACCGATGGCGGCATGAAAAAGGCCAGCATCGAGCCCGTTGCGAAACGGGGCGTCGTCGGGCGGGCAGTGCTGCTCGATCTGGCTCGTTTCCGCGGTAAGGCGGTGCTCGATCGGGCAGAAACGTTCGACCACCGCGACCTGATGGAATGCGCCCGCGCACAGGGTGTCGAAATCCGCCCGCGCTCGATCCTCCTGCTGCGCACCGGCTGGGTAGGCGCCCTGCTGCGGGGCGACCAGAAGGTCGGCGACGGCTATTGGGAGCCTGGACTGACGTTCAGTCTCGATCTCGTGCGCTGGTTCGACGAGATGCAGATCCCGTGCACGGTGACCGACACCCTCGCCAACGAAACCACCTATGAGCGCAACACCGGCATCATGCTGGTGCTGCACGGCGCGCTGATGCGCAATCTCGGCGTGCTGTTCACCGAAATGGCCTGGCTCGACGACCTCGCCGCGGACTGCGCTGCCGACCGGCAGTACGAAGGCTTTTATACCGCCAGCCCCGTTCGCGTCAGCCACGGCACCGGCGGCGCCGCCAACCCGATCTTCATCAAATAATATGCCCAAGAGCACGGAAAAGACCATGACTGCCCCCGACAACCAGACGCAACTTTGCTTTCTGCCGGCGACGGAGCTTGCTGCCCGGATCCGCCGGCGCGACGTATCTCCCGTGGAGGTCACCGAGGCCTATCTGCGCCGGATCGAAGCGCGCAACCCGGTGGTGAATGCCTATACGCTCGTCCTTGGCGACAAGGCCATGGACGCCGCCCGCGCGGCCGAAAAGGCAGTGATGTCCGGCCAGCCGCTCGGCGCGCTGCACGGCGTTCCGGTCGGGATCAAGGATCTCGACGACGTCGCCGGCATTCCGACCTCGATGGGTTCGCGCGCCGTGCTCAATCGCGTGCCCAAGACCAGCGCCATCGCGGTCGAGCGGATGCTCGCGGCCGGCGCGATCGTTCTCGGCAAGACCAACACTCCCGAGTTCGGGCACAAGGGCATCACCGACAATCTCCGCTTCGGCCCGACCAGCACGCCGTGGAAGATCGGCTACAATTCCGGCGGCTCGTCGGGCGGCAGCGCCGCGGCAGTGGCCGACGGCATGGCGGCGCTAGCGCAGGGGACCGATGGCGGTGGCTCGGTGCGTATTCCCGCTGCCTTCAGCGGCACGGTGGGGTTCAAGGCCTCGTTCGGGCGTGTTCCCTCAGTCACCCGGCCAGATGGCTTCCTCTGGGGGCATCCGCTCGTCCATATCGGCCCCCTCGCCCGCACCGTCGCCGACGCAGCACTGATGACCTCGGTGATCGCAGGCCCGCATGCGCGCGATCCGCTGTCGATGCCCAATGATGGCGTCGACTATATTCGCGGCGCGGAAAGTGCCTCGCGGCCGTTCCGCGTGGCCTACAGCCCACGGCTCGGCAATTTCCCGGTCGATCCGCGCGTGGCAACCGTGGTTCGCGACGCTGTCGATGCGCTGCGCGCGAGTGGCGTCGAGGTGGACGAGGTCGAGCTGGACTTCAAAGCCGACCACAACACCCTCGCCCACCTCTGGGTGCGGACGATCGCGGTGCACTACGCCGCCATTGCCGTCCATTGGAAGCAGGACGGCATCGACCTGCTCGGCGAACATGCCGATGTGCTGACGCCTCAGTTCCGGCAGATGCTGGAGAGCGCGCAAGAGGTCTCGGCCGTCGATCATGCGCTCGACGACCTGCTGCGGACCGGGGTGTTCGACGGGTTCCAGGACGTCTTCGACCACTACGACCTGATCCTGTCGCCGACCCTGGCCATTCCTCCGGTCAAGAACGCGACGGATGGCAACACCATCGGGCCGGTGGAGATCAACGGCGAGACGGTGGAGCCGCTGATCGGCTGGTGCATGACCTACCCGCTCAATTTCACCGGACACCCGGCGATTTCAGTGCCGGCGGGGCTTACCCCGGAGGGACTGCCGGTCGGCCTGCAGATCATCGGCCGCCGCCATGCCGACGAAACCGTCCTGGCCTTCGCCAGCCGCTTCGAAGGCGTAAAGCCGTGGTTCCAGAGCTATCCGGGGCTCAACGGCGCCTGAGCGTAAAAGACTTGGAGAGCGTTCAGCGTTCCTTGAAGCGCGAACGGCTCCAGGCGTCAGATCGAGAACTGCAAAAGGTCCGAGAGGACAAGACCGGCCGCGCCCAACAGCGCGGCCTGGTCGCCGGCATCGCCGGCCACGATCTCGATCAGGGTGCCGGGACGAGACGGCACGAGATGGCGGACGTGATCCGAAATCCGCGCGATCATCCGTTCGCCGCCGAGCACCGCATCCCCATGCAGGATAAAATAGTTGGGCGCGACCGTCTGCTGCAGGTTGGCGATGCCCACGGCGATATTGCGCGCATAGCGATCGAACAGCGGCTCGGCGCCCTGTACCCCGCGCTGCACCAGGTCCACCAATCTCGCGGAGTCCATGTCGTCGGCCTCCGGGAGCCCGAGGACGCGCGCCTCGCGCCGCAACCAGCCGAGCGTGGCGATGGTGTCCCAGCAACCGCGACGACCGCAACGGCAGAGTTCGCCATCTACCTGGACGAAGGTGTGTCCCAGTTCGCCCCCCGCGCCTGAGGCGCCGCGATATAAATGGCCGCCGAAATAGAGCGCGCCCCCCAGCACTTCGCCAGTGTAGACGACGGCAAACTGCGGTACGCCCCGGCCCTGGCCGAACCAGCGATCGCCCACAAGCAGCGCGCGCGGATGATGGTCGAGGCGGACCGGCAGCCCGAATTCATGACTGAGCCTCGTGGCGATAGGATATCCGTCCAGCGCCGGAGCGAGGTTGACGGCAACGATGGTTCCCAGATCGGTATCGACCATCCCCCCGACGGCAATGCCGATGCCGAAGGGTGGCCGCTCAGCCTCGGCCAGCGTCAGCGTTACGGAGCGGATGACTGCATCGATGATTGGCTCAACGGGGCCGCCTCCCTCGGGCAGGAGCACGCGATGGTCCGCCAGCACGTGGCCGTCGAGCGTGACCAGGCAGGCATGCACGGCATCGGGCATCAGCAACACGCCGCAGATCGGCTGGGCCTTGGGGGAAAACCAGAGGGGCCTCGCTGGTTTGCCGCCGCCGCGGCCGGTCTGCACCGGATCGTTCTCGACCAGGATATCGGCATCCAGCAGGGGCTGCACGATGCCCGAAATGGTCGTCCGATTCACCCCGGCCAGGCGCGCGAGTTCAGCGCGGCTGGTGGGGCCCAGATCGAAGAGCGCCTGGATGACCAGCCCACGATTGGCTGATCCGACCATCGATGAGGAAAGCAGCGACTGCGGCATTCTCGCCCCGAATTCGGCATCACCGAAGGCGAATAGCCGGCGGGCATCGGCTTCACGCTTCGGAATGCGGTGATCCATGCGAGGTTAGTGAGCTTTTCTCGGCGTTAGTGGCCGTCTTGCAGAACTGAATTCTTTTAGCCCATTTGCAGCCAAGTTTCGAGGATTTTGTGCGAGCCTCACACAATGGCGCCCGGTGGCTGGGCTTGACCCGGCCACCCATCATGCCTCGCCAAGTCCACCCAGTTGTTGGAGAGGCGGCATGGGTCCCCGGCTCAAGCCCGGGGATGACGATGTGGTAAGGGGTGCGACCCATTGGCGACGCCGAACTAGTCCGCTATGCGGCCGGCAAATCGGTCGTTGAAAGCTGACTTGAAGCGCGGATCGACACGGACTTCGTAGGTCGTGCCGGTTTCATCCGGCTCCTCGGTGGTGATGATTTCGGCGTGGCCATAGAGCCAGCCGATATCGGCGCCGGCGGTGAACGGCACGTGCACCCGATAGGTGCGCGCCTCTTGCCCGAGTGTCCCCTCGATCATCTCGAGGAGCTTGTCCAGTCCTGCCCCCGTCAGGGCCGAGACCGGGACGACACCGGTCACCTTGCCAACGGGCTGGGCCGCGACGTTGAACTCGTCGCCCGCCTGATGCGGCAGCAGGTCGATCTTGTTCCAAACCTCGATGATCGGCTTATCGGCCTGAAGACCAAGCTCGTTGAGCACGCCGATCACATCGAGACCCTGGGCCTGGTGGTCAGGATTGGCGACGTCGCGGACATGCAGAATGATGTCCGCCCCTACCACCTCTTCGAGGGTTGCACGGAAGGCGGCGACAAGATCGTGCGGCAGTTCTGAGACAAACCCAACAGTATCCGACAGCATCACCTCGCGGCCATGCGGCAGGGCGACCTTGCGCAAGGTGGTGTCGAGCGTGGCGAAGAGCAGGTCCTTGGCGAACACGTCCGCCCCGGTCAGCTTGTTGAAGAGCGTGGACTTCCCCGAATTGGTGTAGCCGACCAGCGCCACCATTGGGAATTTGGCCGCATCCCTTGGCCCGCGCTGCTGCGCACGAGTCTTGCGGACCTTTTCAAGGCGTTCCTCGATATGGTCGATGCGATCCTGCAACTGCCGCCGGTCGCTTTCGATCTGCGTTTCGCCAGGGCCGCCGAGAAAGCCGAAGCCGCCCCGCTGGCGTTCGAGGTGCGTCCAGGAGCGGACCAGGCGGCCCTTCTGGAAGTTAAGGTGGGCGAGTTCGACCTGCAGCACGCCTTCCCGTGTTGCCGCCCGCTCCCCGAAGATTTCGAGGATGAGGCCGGTGCGATCCAGCACCTTGGCCTTGGTCTCGGTCTCGAGGTTGCGCTGCTGCACCGGCGACAGCGCGGTGTCGACCAGCAAGAGTTCCACCTCGCCGTCCTTGACCTTGCCGGCGATGGTTTCGAGGTTTCCCTGGCCGATGAAGGTACCAGGCCGAATTTCGCGGACCTTTACGACATCCGAAAATACGATCTCGCAGCGAATGGCCTCGGCCAATCCCTCGAACTCGGCTTGGCGCGCCTCGATGCTGTGACGCATGGGCTGTTGACGGGCGTCGGGGCAGATCAGCCCCACCCGGGTGGGATACTCACGCTGATCGATAAAGCGCTTCGAGCCACTTTCGTGGTCCGCTTCGTCGTCGAAATCGTCTGTCATGCGAAACCTGGCGTATCAGTCGCTGTCGCCGACATGCTCCCGGTCGAAGAGCTGGATCGGCGCACCCGGCATTATTGTCGAGATCGCGTGCTTGTATACCAGTTGCGATTGCGCGTCGCGCCTCAGCAGCAGGCAAAAATTGTCGAACCAGGTGATGACGCCCTGCAGTTTGACGCCGTTGACCAGAAAAATGGTCACCGGAACCTTTTGCTTGCGTACGTGATTGAGGAAGGAGTCCTGAAGATTCTGTGGTTTTTCGCCGGGCATTTATGGCCTCTTTTGGCATGGATCCGGCACGGGCTGGAGCCTGCGCCGGGTCGAACGAAGCGAAAGCCGCCGCGGCCTGCGCTCCTCAACTGCAAAAATATCACATTGCACGTCACTATGGCATAGAACCAAAGGCGTGCCTACCGCCGCCCCCTGACTAGAGGAAGGTAGGAGTTCACAAATTCGCGGGGTCTACAGCCCCAGCGACTTAATCTTCCGGTGTAGGGCCGAGCGCTCCATGCCGACGAACTCGGCGGTCTTGGAAATATTGCCGCCGAACCGCTCGATCTGCGCCAAGAGGTATTGGCGTTCGAACACTTCGCGCGCATCCCTGAGCGGCAGACTCATCAGATGCGCCGAAGCATCGGTGTCGCCGACCGTCGGCAGCACTTCGCCGATGTCGGACGGCAGGAGCGCCGCCCCGATGACGCCGTTTTCGGGCGCCTGATCCTTCACCAGAATCAGCAAACGCTCGATCGAATTGCGGAGTTGGCGGGCATTGCCGGGCCAATCCTGGGCCTGCAGCACGGCGATGGCATCTTCCCCCACCGTCAGGCGCTGCAGATTGTGCATGCGCGAGATCTGGTCGAGAAACAATTCGACGAGCGGCGGCACATCCTCGCGACGCTCCCGCAACGGGCTCAGCTGCAACGGCACGATCGAGAGCCGGTGGAACAGGTCGGAGCGGAACGTGCCATCGTCGATGAGTTGCGACATGTTCTGCGAACTCGATGAAACCACCCGGACATCGATGGGTACGGCGACCTGGCCGCCAACGCGGTTGAAGCGGTTCTCGACCAAGGTGCGCAGCAATTGGCCCTGGGCGGTAGCCGGCAGCGTGCCGATCTCGGAGAGATAAAGCGTGCCGCCGTGGGCGCGCTCGAAGGCGCCCACTTCGGTGCGGACAATGCCGCTCTTTTCCCTTACCTCCCGGCCAAAGAGCACCACCGAGACCTCGTCGGGCGCGTAGAGCGAGACGTTGATCTCGACGAAGGGCGCCTCGGCGCGGCCGCTGTGCTGGTGAACGAGGCGGGCGCAGAGTCCCTTGCCCGTCCCCGAGGCGCCGGAAATGAATATGCGGGAGTTGGTCGGCGCGGACTTGTCGATGATCCCCCGCACCTGCTGCAGCGCCGGCGAGTTGCCCGCCAGTTCCATGGCGTGATTGGTCGAGCGCTCTTTCAGCACCTCCACCTCGTTCCTGAGGCGGGTGGCTTCCATGGCCCGCTGCGTAATCAGCAGCAGCCGATCGATCTTGAAGGGCTTTTCGATATAGTCATAAGCGCCGCGCCGAATGGCGCTTACCGCGGTCTCCACATTTCCGTGGCCCGAGATCATCACTACCGGCATTTCGGGGTGCTGGCTCTGGAACACATCCAGCAGTTGCAGCCCGTCCAGGCGGCTCCCTTGCATCCAGATGTCGAGAAAGACCAAGCTCGGACGCCGGCGGGCGATCTCGTTGAGCGCGGAGTCGGAGTCGTGCGCCTGCCGTGTCTCGTAGCCTTCGTCCTCCAAAATGCCCGCGATGAGGTCCCGAATATCGTCCTCGTCATCAACGATCAAAATATCCAGTGCCATTACCTGTCCGCGACCGCATCTGCATGCGGCTCCTCTGACTTGGGTTTTTCTGCTTCGTTCGCCCCCGCGACCGCGTCATCCACCCAATTTTCGTCGTGGCCGAGCGGCAGGGTGAAGGTGAAGCAAGCGCCCACCCGTCCATTGCCGTCCGGTTCGGCATCGATCAGTTCGACCGTGCCGCCATGCTGTTCGATGATCTTTGCGACAATCGCAAGGCCGAGGCCGGTGCCTTTTTCACGGGTAGTCATATACGGCTCGAGCAATCTTTGGCGATTTTCCTTCGGCCAGCCCTTGCCATTGTCCGCCACGGAAATCCGGGCGGCGCCAAGCTCCTTCTCCAATGAGACCGTGATCGAAGGATCCTTGATCGTATCGAGCCCGACGCCCTCGAAAGCCTCGACTGCATTCTTGATCAGATTGGTCAGCACCTGGGCGATCAGTCGGCTGTCGAAACGCGCATGGACCGGCTCTTCGGGCAGCACCATCCTGATCGATATCTCCGGAAGCCTGACGCTCTCGAGGAAAACCGCCTGCTTGACCGTCTCGGACAGGTCGCCGCCCACGAGATTGGCCTCCGGCATCCGCGCGAAGGAAGAGAATTCGTCGACCATGCGGCCGATATCGCCCACCTGCCTGATAATGGTGTTGATGCACTTATCGAATATGTCGAAATCGTCCGCAAGCTTGCCGGCATAACGGCGGCGGAGCCGCTCGGCCGAAAGCTGGATGGGGGTTAGCGGGTTCTTGATTTCATGAGCGATGCGGCGGGCCACGTCCGCCCAGGCGCCGGTGCGCTGCGCCGACAGCAGGTCGGAGATGTCGTCGAGCGTGAACACATAGCCCTTGGATTCGGCCATTGTGCCTTCGCGGGTGAGCTGAACTTGATAGGTCCGGTAGTCCGGCCCGGACCCGAGTTCGATCTGGTCGCGAATCTGGCCGCGGCGGGATGATTTGGCGCGCTCGAAAATCGGGCCCAACTGCGGGATGACGTCCCCGATGCCCTCGCCCATCAGGGCGATTTCGTCCCGCCCCAGCATCTCGCAGGCACGCGCATTGACGAGGGTGATGGCACCGAAGGCGTCAAGGCCGACGATGCCGGCGGAGACGCCCTCCACCACCGCTTCGGTGAATTGCCGGCGCTTCTCGTTGGTCTCGCTGGCGTGCACCAGCGCCTCACGCTGCGATTTCAGCTGCTCCGTCATTCGGTTGAAGCCGCCGATGAGTTCGAACAGATCCCCTCGCCTGCCGCTCGCTGGAACCTGTATGTCCAGATCGCCCTGGCTGACGCGGTTCGAGGCGATCATGAGATTTCTGATCGGATCGAGGAAGCGATTAGCGAGCGCGATGCCGATCCAGAGGGCGGCGAGCAGCAGCACCACGGCAAAGCCCAGATACATGATCGTGAAGGTGATCTGGAATACCAGCCGGTTCGATGCGTACTGCCGGTACTCCGTGATGTTGTCGTCCGTCAGCCGCATGAACTCGAGCACTTCCGGATCGACCGGCCGCGCCACGAAGAGATAGACATTATCATAGCCGCGCAGCTTGATGACGGAGCCGATGAGGTTCGTCGTGCCGGGCGCGATCTCGGTAGGCACGCCCTCGATCACACCTTGCGTAACGCCTGGCGGCAGCTTGGGCGGAGCACCGGGCACGTTGATCTGCGCCCGCATCAGCGTGTCGCCATCGGCGTTGATGAGCGAGGTGAAGGGCAGCGAACGGGTAATGGCGAGTGCGGTCAGGATGCGCTGGAACTTGTCGCGGTCCGTCCCGAAGGTTGGGCGCGCCTGCTCCAACTCAGTCGCCACCCAGATGATATCGTCGCGCAAGACCTGCGCGTGCTCGAGCATATAGGAGCGCGCTACCAGCCGCGAACTCTCGACCATGGTCCTGGTTCGCTCGGAGAACCACTGGTCAAGGCCCTGGTTGAGCGAGATGGTCGCAACCACGGCCACAAGCGCGGCTGGAACGGCAGCGGCGACGCCGAACATCGCCACCATTCGAAGCTGCAGCCCCGCGCCCGCCTGGCGCTGCAGCAGGGCACTGACGAGAAGATATCCTTCGGTCAGCACCAGCGCGACCACCAGCAGCACCAAAAGACCGTTGACGATCCAAATGATCGTCCAGATTTCCGGCGAGGGCGAAATGTTTGTCGCGCCCGTCATCAGCAGGAAGGATCCCGCCGAGACGAGCACCGAGGCCAGCACGACGATCAACCCCACGCGCCGGATGGCGCGACGCCCGGCGATGCCGATCAGCGGGCGGCCGGGATCGTCGGCCAGCGCCCTCTCCGGCCCGCCGATCGCGCTGTCGCTGATGAGCGCTGTGTCGTTCATGTCACAACAACTGGGGTCCAGAGATGAAAATGGCTAGAGCGTGGCGCAACCCGGCACACCCTTGAGGTCAATTGTTGCAATAATGTGACAGGTTCCCGACGGCACCGCTTTTCCGCGGCCAAGCGAGCACCACCAGTGCCCCACAATTGGGGTGAGCCAAAGGCCTAACCTTGCCGGCGCGATTGCTTTACGATCTCGATCGAATGGGCGCGGATCTTCTTGCGCAGCGTGTTCCGGTTGAGACCGAGCAGGTCGGCGGCCTTGATCTGGTTGCCGCCACAGGCGTTCAGCGCCATGGCGATCAGGGGCGCCTCGACCCGGTCGAGCACGCGCTGGTAAAGACCTGCCGGCGGCAGATTGGGCTCGTGGTCGCGCAGGAGCTGCGCCACGTGACTCTCCACCGCCGTAGACACATCCACCGGCCCGTTGGAGACCGCGCTCGACGGGCGATCGGCAATGTTAAGTTCATTTCGTACGATTTCGAGCGAAATGTTTTCGTCCGCGTAAAGGGCGGAAAGCCGGCGCACCAGGTTTTCGAGTTCGCGGACGTTGCCCGGCCACGAATAGCTCTGCATGAGCTTGATGGCTTCGGGGGAGATGGTCTTGGGCGGCTCGCCCTCGCGCTGCCCGCTGCGCAGGAAGTGGGTGACGAGGTCGCCGATATCGTCGACGCGCTCGCGCAGGGGCGGCAAGCGGATCGGCACGACGTTGAGGCGGTAGTAAAGATCCTCGCGGAACAGCCCCTGCCGGATCATCTGGTTCAGGTCGCGATGGGTGGCGGCAACGATGCGGACATTGGACTTGATGGGCGTCCGCCCGCCAACCATGGTGTACTCGCCCTCCTGCAGCACCCGGAGCAGGCGCGTCTGGGCGTCCATCGGCATGTCACCGATCTCGTCGAGAAACAGCGTGCCGCCCTCTGCCTGCTCAAAACGGCCGGAAGAGCGGGCCATGGCGCCGGTGAAGGCGCCCTTTTCATGGCCGAAAAGCTCTGCCTCGATCAGGTCGCGCGGAATCGCCGCCATGTTGATGGCGACGAACGGGCCGTTGCGGCGCTTGCCGAACTCGTGCAGCGCCCGCGCCACCAGTTCCTTGCCCGTACCGCTCTCGCCAGTAACCATCACGGTCAGGTCGGTCTGCATCAGCCGCGCCAAGGCGCGATAGATGTCCTGCATCGCGGCGGAGCGGCCCACCAGCGGCATCGTCTCGGTGGGCTCATCGTTGCGCGTGCCGTTGGATGGCTTTTGCACATCGGCAAGCGCCCGCGCCACCACCGACAGCACCTCGGTGATGTCGAACGGCTTGGGCAGGTATTCATAGGCGCCGACCTCGTTGGCGCGGATCGCCGTCATGAACGTATTCTGTGCGCTCATGACGATCATCGGCAGGTCGGGCCGAAGCTTGCGGATCTTGGGCATGACGTCGAAGGCATTGCCGTCGGGCATCATGACGTCGGTGATGAGCAGCGCGCCCTCGCCGCGGCTCACCCAGTTCCACATGGTCGACATGTTGCCCGTGGGCCTGACCTCGTACCCTGCACGGGTCAGGGCCTGGTTCAAGACCATGCGGATTGCCGCATCATCATCGGCAACTAGGATAGTGTGGCCGCTCATGCCATGGGCTCCTCTTGGGGGGCGACAGTCAGGGGCCCGCTGGCGACGGGCAGAAGTATACGGAAGCGCGTCCGGCCGGGTCGGCTCTCACAATCGATCACGCCGCCATGGTCGCCGATGATCTTGGCAACCAGTGCAAGGCCGAGACCTGAGCCATTGGGCTTGGTGGTAACGAAGGGGTCAAACAGGATCGGAATGAGTTCCGGCGGCACGCCCGGGCCGTTGTCTTCGATGGTGATTTCGAGCGGCAACGAAATGCGGTCGAGGATGCCGGGAACAGCGATCTTGATCCCCGGCCGGAAGGCGGTCGACAACCTGATCTCCGGCGACTGGGTGCGCTCCAGCGCCTCGGCGGCATTCTTCACGAGGTTCAAAAAGACCTGCACGAGCTGGTCGCGATTGCCCCACACAGGCGGCAGGGAGGGATCGTATTCCTCGGCGAAAGCAATGTTTCGGGCGATGCCGCTCTTGACCAGCAGCTTCACCCGGTCGAGCACTACATGGATATTGATCGGCTCGCGCTCCATCGGCCGGTCGTCACCAAAAACCTCGACCCGATCGATGAGCGTGACGATGCGGTCGGTCTCCTCGCGAATGAGGCGTGCCAGCGGGGCCTCGTCGGCGGTCACCGTCTGTTCCAAAAGCTGTGCGGCGCCGCGGATGCCCGAGAGGGGGTTCTTGATCTCGTGCGCCAGCATGGAAGCAAGGCCGGTGACCGAACGGGCCGCTCCGCGCGACACCAGTTGGCGGTCAATCTTGTCCGCCATGGTCCGTTCCTGGAAGAGCAGCGCAACCCGGCCGTCGGTGTCCGACAGCGGGGTCGCGAAGACGTCGACAACGCGGTCGTCACCAAAGCGCGAGGAGCCCGCGTGCAACCGGTACTCCGTCATTGGAGCACGGCGGGCGCTCACTTGCTGCGCCAAGGTGACAATCGGGGAGCCGAAGGCGATCAGATCGTCGAGCTTCTGGCGGCTGAGCACGCTGAGCGACGCCCCGAAGAACGCTTCCGCCGCATAGTTGACGAAGACGATTTTGTTCTCGGGGTCACAGACGATTACCGGCTGCGGCAGCGCCTGCAGCACCATCAGGGAGAGCCCTGGCAATTCCGCGGCTTTCATGCGGCCTCCCGCAGGGGCTCGGCGAACAGGTCGTGGATCATTTGTCTTACGTCGGCTGGTTCGGGTGAGTTGAGCAGTGCCCATCGTTTTTCCTTGCCGGGCGCAAGGCCGGCGGATTCGAGGTACCAGGCGAGGTGTTTTCGCGCCGCGCGGACGCCCACCTCGATGCCATATTCGTCGAGAACGCCGTCATAGTGTTCGGTAACAAGGTCAGCTAGCGCAGCGCCGGTCGGAGCGTCCAGCGGCGCCAGGCCGGACAGGCCATCGCCCACTTGCCCCACGACCCAGGGCTGCCCCTGCGCCCCGCGCCCCAGCATCACCGCTGCGGCGCCGGATTGAGTTAGCGCCTCGCGGGCGCTCGCGACACCGACGATGTCGCCGTTGACAACCACCGGCACATCGACCGCCTCGACCACCGGCCGAACGAGGTGCCAGCGGGCCTCGCCCTTGTAGAATTGCTGGCGGGTCCGGCCGTGCACGGTGATCATCTGCGCCCCGGCATCAACTACCCGACGCGCGATGATGGCGGCGTTGAGGCTCTCGTCGTCCCAGCCGAGCCGCATCTTGACGGTGACCGGGAGCGGGGTTGCGGCAACGACCGCCTCGACCAGCTTCAACGCCTCATCCGGCACGCGCATGAGGGCCGATCCGGCATAGCCATTGGTCACTCGCTTGGCGGGGCAGCCGAAATTCAGGTCGATTATATCGGCGCCGGCGTCATGGGCGATCTCGGCCCCGCGCGCCATCCATTCGGCCTCGCAGCCGGCAAGTTGCACCATATGCGGCAAGCGCCCGATCCTGCCCAGCTTCCGGATCATGTCGCGATGCCCCGTAGCGAGCGCATTGGAGGCAATCATTTCTGAGACGACGAGCCCTGCCCCATAACGTTCGGCGATGGCCCGCATCGGCCGGTCGGTGATGCCCGCCATGGGCGCAAGGAAGGCTCGATTGGGCAGGGTGTGGCCACCCACACTCAACGCCCCGGCAAGGCCCGATTTGCCGCTGCCCGCGATTTCATCAATCTGATCCATTTGCCTGCACAGTAATCATTTCTGCAGCTCTTACAAACTGCTTTTTGCTCCGGCCCTCCCCCACCGTTAGCCCTTGCTGCCGCGCGCGACGGCAGATAGTGCTTGCGCAGCCTTGTATGCTGAAATTTATGACAGCGGAAAGACCCAATGCCGCAAGAAAGAGCCGTTGCCGCAATCGTTGTTGCCGCCGGTCGCGGCGAGCGCGCGACGGTGCCCGGCGCCTATGTGCCCAAGCAATATCAGCCGATCGGCGGAATGCCCATGCTGCGCCGCACCATAGAGGCCATGCTCGCGGTCGATGCCATCGACTATCTGCTGCCGGTGATCAATGCCGAGCACACGGAGCTCTACGCCGCTCTCGGCCTCGCGCACGAAAAGCTGCTGCCGCCGGTGTTCGGGGGCGCAACCCGCCAGGCCTCCGTTCGGGCCGGCCTGACGGCGCTCGAGGACCTTGGGCCGGAGCGAGTGCTGATCCAGGACGCCGCCCGTCCCTTCGTCGATACGGCGTTGGTCGACGGCATACTGGCCGCCCTCAACAATCATGACGCGGCGCTGCCGATGGTCCCGGTCACTGATACCATCAAGCGCTCGCACGACGGGCTGACCGTCGAGGCCACCGAGGATCGCCACACGCTGTTTGCAGCGCAGACCCCCCAGGGCTTTCGGTTCGAGCAGATTTTGGCCGCCCACCGCGAGGCGGCCCGCATGCCCCAGGAATTCACCGACGATGCGAGCATTGCCGAGTGGGTCGGGCTCAGCGTCGGCCTGGCGCCAGGCAGCAGCCGCAATATCAAGATCACGCTGCCCGAGGATTTTGCCCGCGCCGAGCGGCTTCTCGCAGGAGACCACAGCATGGAAACACGGATCGGCACCGGCTTCGACGTGCATCCCTTCGAGCCGGGCGAGTTCGTGACGCTGGGCGGGGTGCGCATTGCCCACCCAATGCGCCTCCAGGGCCATTCCGATGCCGACGTCGCGTTGCACGCCCTGACCGACGCAATCTACGGGGCGCTCGGCGAAGGGGATATCGGCACCTTCTTTCCGCCCTCCGATCCGCAGTGGCGCGGTGCCGACTCGGCCGTGTTCCTGAAGCATGCGGCCGGATTGGTGGCGGCCCGCGGCGGCCGTATCGTAAATCTTGACCTCACCATCGTCTGCGAGGCCCCACGGATCGCCCCCCACGTTCCGGCCATGCGCGAGCGCATCGGCGCGATCTGCGCGCTTTCGCCGTCGCGCGTGGCGGTCAAGGCGACAACCAGCGAAAGGCTTGGGTTCACCGGGCGCAAAGAGGGTATCGTCGCCCTCGCGACGGCGAGTGTTGAGGTGCCCCGGGAGGATTGAGCATGAAAATGCCGGACGAAATAGCCGCAAAGGCCAAGGATGCCATCGTTGCCCTCAAGGCGGCCGGGCTCACCATCGCGACAGCCGAGAGCTGTACGGGCGGATTGATCGGCGGCGCGCTGACCTCGGTTTCCGGCTCGTCCGAAGTGGTCTATGGCGGCTTCATCACCTACGACAACGCCGCCAAGATCGCCATGATCGGCGTTCCCCCTCGGGTGATCGAGGATTTCGGCGCCGTCTCGCCCCAGGTAGCACGCGCCATGGCTGATGGCGCCCGCAACACGGCGCGGGTCGGCATCGCCCTCTCCGTGACGGGCATTGCCGGGCCGAACGGCGGCAGCCCGCAAAAACCGGTCGGACTGGTCTATTTTGCCTGCGCCACGGCGGAAGGCACCCGAGTCGTCGAGAAGCGGTTCGGAAATCTGGGCCGCGACGGCGTGCGCGAGGCCTCGGTATTGACGGCTCTGGAGCTGGTGGTCGACGTGGTCAGCAATGGCGTGGGAACGCCCCTGCCGGAGCCGTCCGTCCCGAGAACGTGATCCGGTTGAAATGCAGCCGCGAGAGCTTGGGCGCGATGCTGGATCCACAGCACTTCCTCGTCATGGCCGGGCTTGACCCGGCCACCCATGATGCCTCGCCAGTTCCACCCACGCTACTGGCAAGGCAGCATGGGTCCCCGGGTCAAGCCCGGGGATGACGATGCGGCGAGGGTGGCGAGCTAACACCCTCGTCTCATTGATGTTTGAACCTCGGCGGGACCGCGCTCCTGAGCCTAGGCCGCCCCGTAGCGCCGATCCGCCTCGGCTATGAAGGCGTCCATGATCTGGTGCTGTTTGGCTGCAAACGCCGGTTCGGCGACCGCCGCGATCAACGGGTTCGATATCTTGAAATCGATATCGAAATGCACGCGCGTCCCCGATGCCTCGGGCTCGAACCGCCATTGGCTGACGAGATGCGAAAACGGCCCGTCGGTCGCCTTGGCGTCGATCGTCCCCTTCTCCCGGTCGGTGGTGACCCGGCTGGTATAGGCCTGCGTGATCGGCCCGAAGCTCAGCGTCATCCGCGCAAACTTCACGTCGCCATTCGATCCACGGTCCGCCCGCACGTCCATGGCGCTGCAGTTGGGGACGAAGCGCGGATAGCTCTCCGTGTCGCTCACAAGCGCCAGCATCTGCTCCGGCGAATAAGGTACGTGCCGGTCGAAATCGAGTTTGGGCATCAGACTGCGTGTTTGGCCATCCGGGCGGCCCTGAGCTTGGCAAAATCCTCGCCGGCGTGATGCGACGAGCGTGTCAGCGGGCTCGAGGACACCAGCAGGAAGCCCTTGGCGTGGCCGACTGTCTCGAAGGACTTGAACTCCGCCGGTTCCACGAACCGGATCACCGGGTGGTGCTTGCGCGAGGGCTGGAGATACTGCCCGATGGTGAGGAAATCGACATCGGCGCTGCGGAGATCATCCATCAGCTGCAGCACTTCGTTCCGCTCCTCGCCCAGGCCGACCATGATGCCGGACTTGGTGAACATGGTAGGATCGAGTTCCTTCACCCGCTGCAACAGGCGGATGGAATGGAAGTAGCGCGCGCCCGGCCGCACCTTGAGGTACTTGCTGGGGACGGTTTCGAGATTGTGGTTGAAGACGTCGGGCTTGGCGGCGACCACGATTTCCAGCGCGCCTTCCTTGCGCAGGAAGTCGGGCGTCAGCACCTCGATGGTGGTCGAAGGCGTTGCGGCGCGGATCGCCCGGATCACCGCGGCAAAGTGATTTGCACCGCCATCCGGCAGGTCGTCGCGGTCAACCGAGGTAATGACCACGTGGTTGAGCCCCAGCTTCTCGACGGCCGTCGCCACGTGCTCCGGCTCCAGCGGATCGAGCGCCGTCGGCAGGCCGGTTGCCACATTGCAGAAGGCGCAGGCGCGGGTGCAAATCTCGCCCATGATCATCATGGTCGCGTGCTTCTTGCTCCAGCACTCGCCGATGTTGGGGCACCCGGCCTCTTCGCACACCGTGACGAGATTGTTCTCGCGCACGATCTGCTGAGTCTCGCGATATACGGGCGATCCGGGCGCACGTACCCGGATCCAATCCGGCTTGCGCAAGATTTCCGAGTCGGGGCGATGCGCCTTTTCGGGGTGACGCGGACGCGTCTGGTCGATCAATGTAACCACGTCTGATCCTTCTGCGGCCCTGAAAGCAGGGCCGCCAACTCCCCCCGGTGAAGTCTTTAATGCCCGACTACTCGGGTCATCCGGCGTCTTGGCCCGTGCACCGCTACCGCCTGGACCCTTGCACTGCCCGCAGCAGGGCAATCAGGATGCAGGCGCCGATCAGGCCCACGATCAGCTGGCCGATGATGCCGCCCCACGTCGCGTGAAAGACGGCGAGCAGCAACGCGTTGAGGACGACCGCTCCCAATATGCCGAGCACGATATTCAGCACAAGGCCAGTATTGATCTTCATGATGGAAGAGGCGATCCAGCCGGCAAGTCCGCCGACGATGATCGTACCCAGCCAGCCAAGTCCTTCCATTACAGCCTCCCAAACCGGGCCCCTGCCCTTACGGCCTAGATATTGAGCGCCCGCCCGTAAGCGTCAAGCACGCTTTCTTTCATAGTCTCGCTGAGGGTCGGATGCGGGAAGATGGTGTGCATCAGGTCTTCCTCGGTCGTCTCGAGGTTCATGGCCACCACAAAACCCTGGATAAGCTCGGTCACCTCGGCGCCAACCATGTGCGCCCCGAGCAATTCCCCGGTCTTGGCGTCGAAAATTGTCTTCACCAACCCATCCGGCTCGCTGAGCGCAATGGCCTTGCCGTTGCCGACAAAGGGGAAGCGGCCGACCTTGATGTCGCGGCCCGCTTCGCGCGCCTTCGCCTCGGTGAGGCCGACGCTGGCGATCTGCGGCTCGCAATAGGTGCAGCCGGGCACCTTCAGCCTGTCGAGCGGGTGCGGGTGAAGGCCGGCGATGGTCTCCACGGTGATGACCGCCTCGTGCTCGGCCTTGTGGGCCAGCATCGGCGGGCCGGCCACGTCGCCGATCGCCCAGATGCCCGCAACGTTGGTGCGACCGACTTCGTCGATGGCGACCGCCCCGCGATTGAGCTTTACGCCAACCTGTTCCAGCCCCAGGCCCTCGGTGTTGCAGACGACGCCAACGGCGGAGATCAGATAGTCGCCGTTGATGGTTTCGGTTTTGCCGTCCTTGAGCTCGACGAAAGCCTTGATGCCGTCATTGGTCTTTTCGACCTTGTTGACCTTGGCGTCCGTCAGCATGCGGATGCCGCGCTTATCCAGGCGCTTGCGGGCATGGGCGGCGATCTCGGCGTCTTCGACCGGCAGGATCTGCGGCAACAGTTCGATGACGGTCACCTCGGCGCCCATCGCACGATAGAAGGAGGCGAACTCGATGCCGATGGCGCCCGAGCCCATGACCACCAGCGATTTGGGCATGCTGGCCGGCTTCATCGCCTCGAAATAAGTCCAGATCCGATCGCCATCGGGCTCGATGCCGGGCAGCACGCGCGGCCGCGCGCCGGTGGCGATGATGATGTTCTTGGCCTTGTACGTGCCCTCGCCGAGCGCATTCTTCGGCCCGGGCCATTGCGGCTGCACCGCCGGCTTCTTGGTCTTTTCGACCCGGACTTCACCCGGCTTGGTGATCGTCGCCTCGCCCCAGATGATGTCGATCTTGTTCTTCTTCATCAGGAACTGGACGCCGTTGTTCATTTGCCCCGCGATATCGCGCGAGCGCTTGACGATGGCGGGGAGGTCGTAATCAAAGGCGGTCGCCTTGAGACCATAGGTCGAGGCGTGCCCCATATGGGAATAGATTTCGGCCGTGCGCAGCAGCGCCTTGGTCGGAATGCAACCCCAGTTGGAACAGATGCCAGCCATGTGCTCGCGTTCGACGATCGCCGTCTTCAGCCCAAGCTGCGCCGCCCGGATAGCGGCCACGTAGCCGCCCGGACCCGCGCCGATGACGATAAGATCGTAAGAGTCGGCCATCGGCTTATTCCTTCACCATTAAGAGCCAGTCCTTGCCCTGCGGGCCGCCCTGGGGAAATTTTACTTTGGGGCGCGTGCTGGTGACCTTGAAGCCGCGCCGCTCGTAGAGGCGTCGCGCGGCCTCGTTCGTGTCATCGCTGATCAGCGCGAGACCGCGCCTCCCGGTATCGAGCCGCTTGCCCTCGGCAATTTCGAGCAGTTTTGAACCGACGCCGTGGCTCCGCCACGGAACATAGACGCCAAGCATGCTGATGAACCAATGTCCTGCCGCCTCCGCCTCGAGCTCATAGAGCGGCAGCAGAAAGGCGGGGATGTCGTCTGGCAGGGAGCGTCCGTCTTCGGGCTCCGGATAGCCGAGCAGCATGCCGGCGACCTCCCCATCGATTTCGGCCATTGTGGCATTGCGCCAATTGATCGTCTCATCATCGGCGAGGACTTGTTGCCGGCCGACCTCGATCGGATCATATGTGCCGGCCGCCTCTTCGCGGTTCGCCCAACCCTGTGCGATGCCGCCATGTGTGGCGATATTCACCAACAGCGCAATATCGCTCGCGTCGGACTTGCGCGCCGGGCGAATGGATACGTCTGCAGTCACAGGCCGAGGACCTCTTTGACCACCGGAACCAGGGCTGCCCCGATGGCCCGGGTGTTCTCGATGTCGAGATGAATGCCGTCGAACGGCGAGGCGACAGCAACCTTGGCCGCATCGAAAAAGCCGACGCCCGCCTGCTTGGCAACGCGCTCATAGTGGCCCGCCAATTCATGCGAGGCCTGAATCCGGTCGGCGAACATCGGCCCGAGATCGGGGTGATTGGTCGGAACCAGATGCGGGGGCGAGACGACCATGACCTTCGGCGCAGGCGAAGCGAAGGAATAGGGATGCGTCTTGATGATCTCGACCAGCCGCTTGATGCCATGCGCCGCACCCAGAGCGCTGCCGTTGATGAACGACTTCATGTCGTTGCTGCCCAGGAACAGGATCACCAAATCCAGCGGCGTGTGCGTCGACAGGATTGACGGCAGCAGGGTCGCGCCATTCCGGTCGGCCGACGCGGCAAAGTCGTCGAAGGCGGTGGTACGACCGCCCAACCCCTCCGCGATGACGCGAGCAGCCCCACCCAGCCCCGCCTCGAGCACCGTCGGCCAACGGTCCTCATAAGCGTGGCGCTTTTCCTTTTCGGCATAGTGGCCAAAGGTCAGGCTGTCGCCATAGGCGAGGATTACTTTCTGCGTCATTTTTCGGATCTCAAGCCAGCATCATCACAGGGGTTTCGATCAGGCCCCTGAACGCGGCGAGCAGTTCCGCCCCCAGCGCGCCATCCACGGCCCGGTGATCGCAGGAGAGCGTCACCGTCATGAAGTTGCCGGTCTTGATCTGGCCCTTCTCGACATAGACCCGCTCCTCGCCCGCGCCGACCGCAAGGATGGTGCCGTGCGGCGGATTGATCACCGCCGCGAATTCGCGAATGCCGAACATGCCGAGATTGGAAACCGAGGTGGAGCCGCCCTGGTATTCCTGCGGCGCGAGCTTTTTGGAGCGCGCGCGGCCGGCCAGATCCTTCACTTCTTCCGAAATCTGCCGCAGCGATTTGGTCTCGGCCGCCTTCACTACCGGCGTGAAGAGCCCGCCGGGGATGGCAACCGCCACGGCGACGTCCGAGTGCTTGTGGTAGAGGATCGAATCGACCGCCCACGTGGCGTTGGCCGTCGGCACCTTCTGCAGCGCCGCCGCCCAGGCCTTGATGACGAAATCATTGACCGAGAGACGATAGATCGGCTTGCCGTCCTTGAGGGGCGCGGCAGAATTGATCTGCTCGCGCGCGGCCAGCAACGCATCGATCTTGCAATCGAGGCTGAGATAGAAGTGCGGGATGGTCTGCTTGGCTTCCGTCAGGCGCGCCGCCACAACCTTGCGCATGCCGTCGTTCGGCACGACGTCGTAGCTGCCCTGGTCGTAAAGTGCCATCACCTGCTGCTTGGTCATGCCGGCCGCAGGCGCCACGACGCCCGCGCTCGGAGCGGCGGCAGGCGCCGGAGCCTTGAGTTGCGCCTTGCCGGATTTCACCGCCTCGACGTCGTTCTTGACCACTCGCCCATGCGGACCGGTGCCGGGGATGGCGGCAACATCAATGCCCGCTTCCTTGGCGATGCGGCGAGCCAGCGGCGAGGCGAAAACGCGGCCGTTGGCGCCGTTGAGCTTTCCGGCAGCCTCGACGGCGGGAATGTTGCGGGATTCGGACGGCGGCACGGGAGGGATGATGCTGGCCTGCCCGCCGGTCTTGGCAGGCGCAGAGGCCGGAGGCACGGCAGCAGCGCTGGCACCTTCTGTCTTCTGGCCGGCAGGCTGGGGCGACGGTGCACTGGCAGCGGGTGCCGCCTTCACGTCGGCCGCGCTCTCTCCGTCCTGCAGCAGCACGGCGATAACCGCATTGACCTTTACGTTCTCGGTGCCCTCGGGCACGACGATCTTGCCGATCTTGCCCTCGTCGACCGCCTCGACCTCCATGGTCGCCTTGTCGGTCTCGATCTCAGCGATCACGTCGCCGGAGGAGACGCTGTCGCCTTCCTTGACGTGCCACTTGGCGAGCTTTCCTTCCTCCATGGTGGGAGAAAGTGCTGGCATGGTGATGTTGATGCTCATGGCCGTCTCACTCGCCGATATCTTCGTTCCAGAGCGATGGGTTCTTCGCAATGAAGTCCGCCATCATGTGCTCGCAAGCGTCGTCGTGAACATCCTTCACGTCGACGCCGGCCAGCGACAACACGTCCTG